>JAYZPA010000127.1:0-6025 GCA_036150515.1 Planctomycetota bacterium | reverse complement strand
GGATGCAGCAACAGGGTTTGAAGCCGAGTCAGGCGGCAGACCGATACGCCTTAATTCGTCGGGCTTCGCTGGATTTAACAGGACTGCCTCCAACGGTGGAGGAAGTCGATGCGTTTGTTAACAACACCCGCAGTGATGCCTATGAACAATTGATTGACCGGTTACTGGACTCGACCGCCTATGGGGAGCGATGGGCGGTGATGTGGCTGGATTTAGCACGTTATGCCGATTCCGCCGGATATGCTAATGATCCGCAGCGAACGATTTGGCTGTATCGGGACTGGGTGATTAAGGCATTCAATTCAAATATGGCTTTTGACCAGTTTACCTTAGAACAAATCGGTGGCGATTTACTGGACGATGCCACAGAATCTAATGTCATCGCCACCGCCTTTCATCGAAATACGCTGACCCAAAGCGAGGGAGGAACCAACGATGAGGAGTTTCGGAATTCGGCAGTGATTGACCGCACCAACACAACGATGCAGGTCTGGATGGGGACCACGATCCGCTGCGCACAGTGTCACGATCACAAATACGACCCGATTTCACAAGAAGAGTATTTCAAAGTGTTCGCTTTTTTTAATAATACAGAAGATGCAGATCGAGCGGATGAACAACCGTTATTAAGTGTGACCACGGATGAGCAAAATGAAACCAAAGCACGCCTCGAGCGGGAATTGGTGAAATGGAAACAGCAGCAGAACGCCGATCCGGAAACTTTACAGGCCAGGCTGGATCAATGGAAACAAGCGAATGAAAAACAGATTTCATGGGTTCCGATTGTCCCGTCTGAAATGACGGCGACCAGTGGTGCAGAACTGCAGGTTTCCGAGGATGGCATTATCGTGTCGACCGGTGTGGCTGCACCGACGGACACATACCAGATTAATTTTAAAACGGCACTGCAAAAAATTACCGCAATTCGAATTGAAGCTTTGGCCGATCCCGCCTTGCCCGGCGGGGGTCCCGGACGGGCGGGCAACGGCAACTTTGTGCTGACAGAACTCAGCGCAAGCGGAGGTAATGAAAATGACACCTCGGCGATAGGAAAAATCGTACGCCTTGATTTAAAGGGTGCTAACAAGATGATCCATGTCGCTGAAATAGAAGTTTTCAGCGGCGGCAAAAATGTGGCGTTAAAAGGTGTGGCAAAACAATCCTCCACTGATTTTGGTGGAGCCGTGCAACGTGCCAATGACGGAAACACCAACGGCGATTACACTGCAAATTCGGTTACCCACACCGCGATCCAAACCGATCCATGGATCGAAATAGAATTGGAAAAATCGGTTCCGATTGACTCTCTTTCAATCTGGAACCGAACGGACAACAATTTACAGGGGCGACTGGACGGTTTTGAAATTTCTATTTTGAACGACCAACGTGAGGTGATTTGGAAACAACGGCAACCCACAGCTCCAAAAACAAATGTCGATTTCGATATCAGCGGATTGCTGCCCATTGTGTTTACCGGGGCCTCGGCAACATTTGAACAGCGGGAAAGCGGAAAAGTCAATCAGTTTGCAGCGGATAAGGCAATCGACGGCGATGCTTCGACTCCGGCGGCGGGATGGGCAATCGGGGGTGCGATTGGCAAAGACCAGGCAGCCGTCTTCCAGTTACAGACGCCGCTGGGCGGCACGGAAGAGACGACGATTAAGCTATGGTTGGCTCAGAAATTCGATCAACACCCGCTGGGTCGATTTCGCATTTCGCTTACAACGGCACCCGCGCCTGTAGGTGTGTTGCCCCATGAAATTACCGCACTGCTGGACGTGTCATGGGAGGCGATGACCGCGGGCCAGCAGGAAACCGTGAGAAAATACTATCAACGGGTGGTGCCGCCGACCAAGGAAGTTACGGACAAAATAGCGGCTCTGGAAAAACAGATTAAGGCAATCCCAAAGATTACGGTGCCCGTCATGCGTGAACTGGCTATGGATAAACGCAGAAAGACGCATGTGCAGGTGCGTGGTAATTTTGAGGTGCTTGAACAGGAGGTTTCCGCCGGAACGCCTTCGGTGTTTCATCCGTTTCCCGATAATGTCGAAATGAATCGGCTGGAATTGGCCCGCTGGCTCGTGAGCCCCGACAATCCCCTAACGGGACGTGTCGTGGTAAATCGATACTGGGAACAATTGTTCGGGCAGGGACTCGTTCGGACAAGTGAGGAATTTGGCATTCAGGGAGATCCTCCGACGCATCCGCAGTTACTGGATTGGCTGGCCGTGACCTTTGTCAAGGATTATCGTTGGGATATCAAACGACTGCTGAAGGCGATGGTGATGTCGGCGACCTATCGGCAGGACGCCCAGGTAACGTCACAACACCGGGCGCTGGATCCCTACAACCACTATTTAGCACGAGGCCCCCGTTTTCGACTCAATGCTGAAATGATCCGCGATCAGGCTTTAGCAGTAAGCGGTCTGTTAAGTCGCAAGATGTACGGGCCTTCGGTACGACCGCCCCGTCCCCAGTTAGGACTTAAGGCTGCCTTCGGCAGTTCGACCGACTGGGCGACCAGTGCGGGTGATGACAAGTTTCGCCGGGGGCTTTATACGCAATGGCGACGCAGCCTGCCCTATCCGTCGATGTCAACCTTTGATGCTCCGAATCGGAATGTCTGTACCATTAGCCGGGGTCGTACCAATACACCCTTGCAGGCACTGGTGACGTTGAATGACCCGGTTTATGTCGAAGCGGCTCAGGCCCTGGCGCGGCGAATGATGGCGGAAGGTGGCGAGACAATCTCACAGCGTTTGACCTACGGCTTTCGCTTAGCATTGTCCCGCCCGCCGCATGATCAGGAACGTCAAAGACTCGAGGCGCTGTATGTCAGCGTTCAACAGCAATATGCAGAAGATCCGGATAGCGCCATGGAATTGGCCACCATTCCGCTCGGTCCGCTGCCCGAGGGCGTCGATGCGGACGTAGCGGCAGCCTGGACCGTCGTTGGCAATGTGCTGTTGAATCTTGATGAAACGTTAGCAAAGAGGTAAAGCGATGGATTTATTTTCTGAAAATATGACGAACCAGACGCGGCGGCATTTCATCAATCACTGTGGCATCGGTATGGGGGCGATCGCACTGGCGGGGATGAATGAATCAGCAGCGGGTGACGACGTGAATCCGGTCGCAGCCAAAAGCCCCCATTTTCCAGGGAAAGCCAAGCGTGTTATCTATCTGCATCTGGCAGGATCGCCGCCTCATTTAGATTTGTTTGATTATAAGCCGGAGTTGGTCAACCGCACCGATGAACCCTGTCCGGATGAGTATTACAAAGGGAAGCGTTTTGCTTTTACCAGCGGTCGACCCTTGCTGCTGGGCACTCCGCAGACGTTCAAACAGCATGGTGACAGTGGTCAATGGATGTCCGGAGCGCTGCCCCGACTGGCGGAGGTGGCCGACGATCTGACGATTGTCAAATCCATGAACACCGAACAGTTTAATCATGCTCCGGCGCAACTTCTTATTTATACCGGTTCTCCGCGCCAGGGACGACCGTCGATGGGCGCCTGGACAGCCTATGGCCTGGGCAGCGAGAATCAGGATTTACCGGGGTTCGTTGTACTGCTTTCAGGAGGTGTGGCTCCCAGTGGCGGTATCGATAATTGGGGCAGTGCTTTTCTGCCATCAATCTATCAGGGCGTTCAGTGCCGTAGTCAGGGTGATCCTGTTCTTTATGTCTCTAATCCTAAAGGCATGGATCGAAACATGCGGAGGATGAGCCTCGATGCCCTGAGGGATTTGAATCAATTACAGGCGAAAGAATTGGGGGATGCAGAAACACGTACCCGGATTGCACAATATGAACTTGCATTTCGTATGCAGGTCTCGGTGCCAGGGGTGATGGATATTTCTCAGGAGACCAAACAAACCGTCGAAGCGTATGGAGCGGAACCCGGGGCAGCAAGTTTCGCGAATAACTGCCTGCTTGCCAGACGGTTGGCCGAGAGTGGTGTCCGGTTCATTCAACTATTCGATTGGGGGTGGGATTTCCATGGTACATCCGCAGACATGGGGATTCGAGGCGGGCTCGTCAATCGCTGCAGACCCATGGATCAGGCGGTGGCAGCTCTCATATCCGATCTTAAAGACCGGGGTATGTATGATGAAACCCTGATCGTTTGGGGTGGCGAGTTTGGGAGAACGCCGTTTCGGGAAGGTCGGACGGCTAAAAGTAAGGTTCTTGGACGCGATCACTTTCCAGATTGCTTTACGATGTTTATGGCCGGTGGGGGCATGAAACCGGGGATTAGTTACGGGTCGAGTGATGAACTTGGATTTACCGTGGCGGAAAACAAAGTCCATATCCACGATCTTCAGGCGACGATTCTACATTGTCTGGGGATGGATCACCAACGCTTAACCCGCCGGTTCCAGGGTCGCGATTATCGACTCACCGACGTTCATGGCAAAGTGGTTCATGATATTTTGGCGTAGACGCAATTCCCGTTGCCGTCGGTTCCGGAAAACCGATCACCCGGAACTAAATAGAAAACGGGCGGGTATTTTGGTTTATCGCGTTAATTAGAGGACGGTTTCACGCAATCACAGACATACCGTTGGATCAGCCTACAAGGAGAGGTTATGCAGGAAATACGTGTTGCGGCGGTCAGTATTAATAGCCCTCTGGATTCCGGCAGTGATATGCTGGATTGCCTCGATCAGTGGACACAAAAGGCAGCAGAGCAGGGTGCTGAGTTGGTTCTGTTCCCTGAACTACAGATTTTTGGTCACTGCAATCCCGCCACGTGGGATTTAGCGGAGCCGGTACCTCAGGGGACGGCGACACAACAGTCGATCGCAATTGCTAAGAAACACAAAGTTACGTTGTGCGTCGGGATTAGTGAAAAAGAAGATGACATCGTCTTCAATACGCAATATCTTGTCGGGCCCGAAGGATTTATCGGGAAACAGCGAAAACTACACCTCTCGCGTGATGAGGTCCTGTTTTATAAAGGAGGGCGTGAATTACCCGTTTTCGATATTGGCAAATGTCGGGTGGGTATGATTATTTGTTACGACAACCAATTTCCGGAAGTGGCACGGATTCTGGCATTGCGCGGTGCCGATGTATTATTAATGCCTCATGCTGCCCGTATTCAGATGTGGGAGGATACGCCTGAATCGATGGCAGCTGCGAGGAAACACACGCACGAATATTTTACATCCTGCTATGCGCAACGTGCACGCGAGAACGCGTGTTTTGCCGTCCTGACCAATCAGGCAGGTCGGGCTGGGTATGTCGATACCTATCCGGCGGATTCGCCCGCGCAGCCGCATCATTGCGGGGGAGCGCTGGTGTTTGGCCCCACAGGTGACGTCTTAGCGACGACGCAATTGGAAGTCATCGAGGATGAAATGGTGGTGGTGGACCTATTGCCCGAGCAACTGAATGCGGAACGCAGTTTACCAAATTATACGCTCAAAACCCGACGCCCGGAATTGTATGCTGAATTGGTTCAGGAACAGGTGCGATGTTGAATACCCCCGTTGTCGATCGCAGAGAGTTTCTGGCAGCTGCTGCCCTTACAGCACAGCAGGCAGGAATCTCCGCCGAGCAATTCAGCCAACCACCCGTCGTCGATACTCATATGCACGTATGGACCCCGGATGTGGCCCGCTGGCCGTATGCCCATCCCTATACCGATTCATTTAAAGCACCGCAACACGCAGCCAGTTACGAAGAACTGATCCAGGATATGGATGCCAACGGCGTCACCCATGCCGTGCTGGTGCAAACGATTTTCCATGGCTGGGACAACCGGTATACGCTTTATTGTCTACGCAGAAATCCAGATCGATTTCGGGCACACGGCCTGATTGATCCGACAGACCCTCGTGTCGCAGAGCGTTTCCGGTATTGGGTCGTAAGGCAGGGGATGCAGGGGATGCGATTCAGCCCGATTTACTATCGCGATGGACAGAACGGGGGTGACGGATGGATTACAAACCGCGCTCATCACAAAATGTGGCGTATCGCCGAACGACAACAGGCAGTCTTCAACTTTTTTATCCA
>JAYZPA010000126.1:0-19756 GCA_036150515.1 Planctomycetota bacterium | reverse complement strand
TTTATTCTGAATTTCATGCCCTGTGTGTTACCGGTGATCGGCCTGAAAGTCATGTCCTTTGCCCAACAGGCAGGTGAATCGCGACGCCGGGTCTTTATGTTAAATCTATGGTATTCCTTAGGCTTGATGAGTGTCTTTTTGGTAATCGCATCGCTGGCGGTTGGCATCGGTTGGCACTGGGGCGAGCAGAATCAGTCAGACGGTTTCAACATTGTGATGAGTGCCGTGATCTTTGTGATGGCACTTAGTTTTATCGGTGTGTGGGAAATTCCGATTCCTGGTTTTGTGGGCACAGGTAAGATGGCTCAGAAGGCGGAAAAGGAAGGTCCGGTTGCGGCCTATATCAAGGGAATCATCACAACCTTACTGGCGATTCCGTGCAGCGGACCGGGGGTGGGTGTTGCACTGACGTATTGTGCTCAACAGCTTGCCGCCAAGCCCGGAGTTCACGGGGTGATGATTGTTTATGTTGTGTTTGTGGCTTTAGGCTTGGGCATGGCGTTTCCCTATATTTTGATTGGTGCGTTTCCTGGTCTCGTTAAATTTCTACCGAAACCCGGTGCATGGATGGAAACATTTAAAGAGTTGATGGGATATGTGTTGCTGGTAACGGTCGTCTTTATCATGAGCTACATAAGCTTTGGATTGGTCGTTCCCACCATCGCTTTCTTATTTTCACTATGGATCGCGTGCTGGTGGTTGGGAAGAATCCCGTTCTCGGCATCGCAGGTCAGCAAATTATTAAACCGAATGGCATCGTTCGTATTTGCGATTGCCGCAGGATGGTTTTGTTTTACTGCATTAGAGGATGTAATGCAGACGCGATTTGAGAGGCGCATCGAGGAACAGTTGGTATTGGCGGAGTCCGGAAGTGGAGTGCAGATTGATGAGCAGGGAGATAATGTCTACACGGCATCGAGGTTGCAAAAGCTGCTAGATGACGGTCGTTATGTCATGGTGGATTATACAGCAGACTGGTGTTTGACTTGTAAAACATTGGAACAAGCCGTCCTTAAAACGGACCGGGTGCAAGCAGAGTTGAATCGTCGCAAGGTGATTCGGTTGGTTGCGGACTGGACGGTATTGAACTCGGAACTTGGTCAACAAATCGAGCTGGAACTTGAACGTTTGCAGAAGGGGAAACAGTTACCGATCATTGCCTTTTATTTCCCCGACGACCGTAATAATCCCCGGGCAGTGATCGGAGCCTATACAACCTCTGGTATCCTTGAGATTTTGGAACAAATCCCGGTCGGGAAGGATCTCGAGAGTCTTTCGGGGATCGGTGAATAGCCCGGGGGTGGTGAAACTTGCGAAAGCAGGGTTGCACTGCCTCCCGCATGGTTTAAACAGTTGCTAGAATAACGATTCACCAACTTAGGGAATGTGAGCGAACTCAGTGACGAGGGACCGAGTGCATGGCGAAAGCCACTTACAAGGACGCGGGAGTTGATTTAGAGGTTTATGCGGAGTCGATGGCTCGGTTGCCTCGTTTGATGCAGCGCACCTACTCGCCTCGCGTGATGCGTCTGGATGGCGGGTTTGCCGGCTTATTCCAAATTGATTTTAATAATGGACTGTTTGCTCGTTCCTATAAAAACCCTGTATTAGTTTCCGGTACCGACGGTGTGGGCACGAAGCTCAAACTGGCACAATTGACGGGATGTCACGATACGGTTGGCATCGATCTGGTCGCAATGTGCGTTAATGATATCATTTGCTGTGGCGCGGAACCCCTGTTCTTTCTGGATTACGTTGCTATGAGCCACGATGATCCCGGGCAATTGGAACAGATTGTGAAGGGGATCAGTGACGGATGCGTGGAGGCGGATTGTGCGCTGCTTGCAGGGGAAACGGCGATTATGCCGGACTTATATCAGTCGGGTGACTATGATCTGGCCGGATTTTGCGTTGGAATCGTTGAAAAAGATCACTTGATCGACGGGCGCACGATCACTGCTGAAGATATTGTCATTGGAGTGGAATCCAACGGCGTGCATTCCAATGGTTTTAGTTTGGTTCGTAAAGTTGTTTTTGAGATGGCGGGTTTAAGTGTGGATGATCAGGTAGCCGAGTTAGGAATGACGGTCGGCGAGGCACTACAGAAACCAACAAAGATTTATGCCCGTGCATTGCAGGGGATCCTGACGCATTACAAGGTCAAACAGGTGATCCATGGAATTGCGCATATTACCGGTGGCGGGTTGCTGGAGAATTTAGAGCGGATTTTACCTGACAATACGACGGCGGTTATCCAGCGTGACAGTTGGAACGTGCTGCCCGTATTTGATTGGCTGCGTGATCTGGGTAAAATTGACGAGGATGAGATGGACCGTGTATTTAACAGGGGATGTGGTTTGGTTCTGGTCGTCAGTCCCTATTATGCAGAGAACATTCAAAACATGCTAAACAAGAGTGGGCTTAAAAGCTGGGTCATCGGCAAGATCGAATCGGGTGCGGGAACCGCTGTCTGGAAATAGTCGGGAATCCGCAGGGAGCATCTGGCTGAGAGTTAGGTCACGACTTGATTTATATTGATTTTGACCGTAGGAACTCAACAATAATGACTGTGTAAACACGCTGTTTGAATTTTCGGGGTGAGTTTTATATGAAGTGGGTCAGCCTTCTGATAGATGAATTATGCTGTCCGGAAGAGGTTCTGTTGATCCGTGGTGAACTGGAAGGTGAAGCGGGAATAGGTCAGCTGGAATTCGATGTTTTTAGCCGCCGAGTCAATATCCAACATGACGACACGGTCATTTCTCTGAAGGGTTTAATCCGGCGTTTAGCAGCCATCGGGATGACCGCCCGGCCATGGCGCGAGGTTCGGGGTGACATGTCTTTTCGGTCCCGCAAGGAACGGTTGCGAACCGTGACGACCTGGCTGTCGGGTGCCGCTCTGTTGGCAGGAATTATTTTTCACGGGATTTCTTATATACCGGATAAAGGTTGGTTGCGGTGGATTAGGGAAGATACCACTTTGTTCACTCAGTGTTTTTATGGAGTGAGCATAGGGCTGGGAATGTTATGGATCTTGCCTCAGGCCTGGCGGGCCGCGTTGCGAGGACGTCCGGATATGAATCTATTGATGTTGGTTGCCGTTCTGGGAGCCTTGGTTTTAGGTGAGTGGTTTGAAGCATCGATGGTTACGTTTCTGTTTGCCATTTCCAATTGGCTGGAACAGTGGAGTATGAATCGGGCGACGGTTGCGATGCGGCAACATGTTCAGCAATCTCCCATGATCGCCCGGTGTCTGGAATCCGATCATAGCCAGGCGCTGGAAGTACCGGTAGAACAAGTCGAGGTAGGAACGCTGGTCGAAGTTTGGACCGGTGAAATGGTTCCTTTAGACGGAATGGTGGTTAGTGGAGCTACGTACATCAACGAGGCCACACTGACAGGCGAATCATTACCGGTTGCCCGGCAGGTGGATGATATGGTGTTCGCAGGCACTACCAATGTCGAAAGCACCATTCAGATGCGAACCACTCGACGGGTTAGCGATTCCACGTTGTCGCGGACGCTGAGTCTGGTAAGCCATGCTCGCTCCAAACAGGCACCGATACAACGCTGGGTCGACCGCTTCGCTTTTTACTACACCCCGTTGGTTATGCTGTTGGCATTATTATTGATGGTCATCCCTCCGCTGATGCCGTCACAAACATTTGATGAGTGGTTTAAGATTTCACTGGTTGTTTTGGTCGTGGCGTGTCCCTGCGCACTGGTGATTTCGACGCCGGTTGCGGTGGTGGTGGCCATGACGGCATGTTTGCGGCGGGGTGTTTTGATCCGGGGAGGGCAGTTCATGGAAGCGATGGCTTCCATTGAGGTTGTTTGTTTGGATAAGACAGGGACATTAACCACCGGTAAACCGGTGGTGGAACAGGTGCGCGTTGTCCCGGGCGTTTCGAAGGAGCAACTGTTAAGCTGTGCCGCGGCGCTGGAAATGCAAAGCCTGCACCCGTTGGCAAAAGCAATCGTGGTCTATACGGCCAACGAAGGATATGAAATCACTCGGGCTGACGAGGTGCAAACCCGGATTGGAATGGGGGTTCGAGGATTGATTCAGGGACAGTCGGCTTGGGCGGGGAGTCTGAGTTGGGCGCAACAGCAGTTGGATAACCAGGAAAATCTATCGGCACTGCTGACGGATCACGAAGCAGCGGGAATGACAACGGTGGCGGTTGGTCAGGGGAATGAATTGTTGGGACTGATTGATTTAATGGATCCGTTGAAGATGAATGCACAAAAGGTGATATCGGATTTGCAGAGGCTGGGAGTCACAAAGACCATTGTCCTTAGCGGAGATCGCGAACAGGTTGTGAACCAGATCGCCGGGGAGCTTGGTATAGAACAGACATATGCGGCATTGTTGCCACAGGAAAAACTGGATGTTGTTGAGCAGTTGGTATCTAATGCCCGGGTTCTGATGGTGGGTGATGGCCTGAACGATGCGCCTTCGCTGGCACGGGCACATGTTGGAATTGCGATCGGAGCGATGGGAATTGATATGGTTATGGAATCGGCCGATATTACACTGATGCATGATGATCTGGGGCGGGTCCCCTGGTTGATTCGTTATGCGCGCAGAATGAAACGAACGATCCGCAATAATATTCTATTCGCACTGATTATTAAAATCATCGTACTGGGGCTGGCGATGGGTGGCTTTGCACATTTGTGGCTGGCCGTTTTGGCTGATACGGGGGCTACGTTGTTAGTCGTCCTGAATTCATTGCGATTGTTTGGTGCTGTGGATTATGACTGAATCGCCCGCTGACGGGGTATTACAACACCCGTCTACTTTGTCCGAAATCGAATTGTTAAAACAGTGCCAGTCCCGTCGTCAGCGACGAAGCGGGCCCGGGGGTCAACATCGCAATAAGGTGGAGACCGCCGTTGTGTTCACTCATCTTCCCTCGTCCATTCAGGGCAGGGCGAGTGAGCGACGCAGTCAGGGGGAGAATCGCAAACAGGCATTGTTCCGATTGCGTATCCGGTTGGCATTGGAATTGCGTGGAACCAGGGTGACCCCATTGAGTTCGATCTGGTCACAACGAGTCCAGAAGAAACGCATTCAGATTCGTCCGGGACATGAAGATTTTCCAGCGATGCTGAGTGAGGTGCTGGATCATCTCCAGCAGACGGAAGGAGAACTCAGCGAGTTGACTGAGCTGATCGATTGCTCAAATTCTCAACTTATCAAATTTTTGAAACTAGAACCGCAAGCACTTGTCACAGTGAATCAGTGGAGAAGTCAGTCCGGATTGAACGAACTGCGTTAGAAAACATGTCTCTTTCAGATCAGGAAAAATGGGATGCCATTCATGCAAATTCCCCCGAATATGACAATGTGTCTCCGGTGGTAATGGCTCGAGAGCATTTTTTCCCACGGACCGGAAAGGCGCTGGATGTTGCCGGAGGTTCGGGGCGGCACGCACTGTGGTTGGCTCAGCGCGGAATGGAAGTAACGCTGGTGGATATTTCCACGGTTGCACTTCAGAGAGCACGGCACGATGCAGCGGATATCGACGTTTCGCTTAATACATGCAGGTTGGATCTGCAGATTCAGGAAATACCTGCAGGACCATGGGATCTCATTCTCACCGTCCTGTTTTACCAACCGTCGTTATTCTCACAATGCATAAACGAGCTTGCCGACGGTGGCCGCTTGATCGTAATCCAACCAACCGATGACAATCTATTGCGTCATAAGAAACCTCCGAAGCGGTTTCTGACGAACCCCGCTGAACTGTTAGAACTGGTAAAGCCATTAAGAGTGGTTCATTTTGAAGCGGATTGGCTGGAAGCAGGTCGTCATGATGCATTTCTGGTGGCAGAAAAATACTGAACGGTTACCAACAGTATCTTCAAGTGGGGTAGGTACAGAAGGTATAATAGGTGACAGGTTCCGGTGGATACCGGATTGATTTACAGGTTTTTATATTGGATCACAAGAGCGACGGTATGACATCTCATCCGGATCATTTCGATATTGAATTTTCCGTACCGCAAACACATCGTTTGCGTTTTACGAAGGACATCTTTGGGGATGATCGTGATGTTTTGGCGGATGTTCTGCAGGCAACAGATCAGGAACCTGCTCGGGTTCAGTTTTGGCTGGATCAGAATGTTGCCGATGCAACGCCAGGTTTGGTTGAGAAAATCCGAAGATTTACGGACGCGTACCCGGATCGAATTTCCCGTGTCGGAAGAATTCAGCTTCTTCCCGGGGGCGAAGAGATTAAGAATGATGTACATGTATTAGAGCGGATGTTGAAAGTATTCAATGCCGCCAATCTGGATCGTCGCAGTTATGTGATTGCGATCGGGGGTGGTGCGGTTTTGGATACCGTTGGATTTGCAACGGCGATTGCCCACCGGGGTTTAAGATTGGTGCGTCTCCCGACCACTACCTTGGGACAAGCGGACTCCGGTGTGGGTGTTAAAAATGGTGTGAATCTATTCCAGAAGAAAAACTGGATGGGTGCTTTTGCTGTGCCCTGGGCGGTTCTTAACGACGCAGAGTTACTGACCTCTCTTTCCAATCGAGATTACATCAGTGGTTTTTCAGAGGCGGTTAAAGTTTCGTTACTCAAAAGCCCGGACATGTTTCAGCAGATCTGCCAGGTTGCCAGCCAGATTCGACAACGAGATATGCAACTGGCGTTGCCAGTCATACGGGAGTCGGCGAGGATGCATCTTGATCATATTACCAAGGGGGGTGATCCTTTTGAGGTGCTCGAGGCACGACCGCTGGATTACGGCCACTGGTCCGCACATAAACTGGAAGTGATGAGTGGGTTTGCGTTGCGCCATGGTGAGGCGGTTGCCATTGGAGTTGCGATCGATACGGTCTATTCATCGTTAGTGCACGGTTTGGATCCGGCGATTCCGGAACAGGTTCTTAAGTGTCTGAACCAACTGGGATTTCAGTTGACCGATGGTTCGCTGTCGGATGTGGAAACGCTGTTCTGTGGTTTAGAAGAGTTTCGACAGCATTTGGGTGGCCGCCTGACGCTGACGATGTTACGTGGAGTGGGTGATGCGATCGACGTTCATCAAATACAGCGAAAGCCAATGGTTGCTGCGATTGAGCGAGTCATGCAATTTGCAGAATCCCAGGCACATCTGGCATGAGAACGTCCGTGTCACGTAGCGAGAGGGATTGGCCGAATCGTCTATTTTGACTTGGCAGCGGGTTTGGTCAGTATTTTTCGGTGTTGTTTTGGGGCCAGCAGTGAATCAACGAGTTCCGGGTCGTATGTGGTCCACGTTTCACGAAATTGGGAAGCGGTGACTTCACGGTAATGACGCCCGTCTTTCCAGCAAGCTACATAGACATTTCTGGAAAAATCTTTGCGGGGAATTTGATGGAATGTTTTTAAGGGGCGCCAGTCTCGAACTCGATATCGACATTTGACCGGACACCATTGATAAAACACGACCTGTTCCATCACCAGCCATCCGTTTTCATCGAAGTGGTGATTCACTTCAATTAAATCGACCGAATCGGTCAGGGTGACTTCAACAGCATCGCCTCCGAAGCTGGAGAGTAATACTGCGAACCAGGTCAGGATTGAATTCATGGAATGACTTTCCGTCTAGAGTGGTGAGCGGTGCTGGTCCGGCGTGACCCGCAACCTATCGGTTATACTCCCTCATATTGACATAATGAAAATGGCCCTCCGTTGCGGTGGCTATCTTCATCATGAAATTGGTTTCGTCCTGTAGTGGACCAAATCCAAACTGGATACAGTGAATTGAGGTTCGAGCTCCACAATGTTTTGCCAGATCGCTGATTTGAGCATGGTTCAGTCCGGGGTCGCCGCCATCGGTAAGCAGGAATATCGAATCCGGCTTGTATCGTAAAGCCGCCAGCAATCCCATTTCATGATCCGTGCCGCCAAACGAGGCAAGCCCGTCAAAAAAGGGTGAAACCGTGGCGAGAATGGCAGGTGTTGATTCGGCCATCTCATTTCCCTTCTTGAAATAAGTAGGCCGGTGATGATAGGCAATAATATTGAATTGGTGGTGCTGTTGGTCAAAGGATTGCAGCGATTGCATCAGCTGTTGCTGTGCGGCGGACATGGCATTCAGTCCCTGTCCACCCATGCTTTTGCTGCGATCGATTACAAACACAAATCGGTGTCCCTGTGCCGGCGCGCTGCCAAACAGTGAAACCTGGACACCCGGACCTGTGGGACCTGAACTACGGGGGAGTTTTGCCTGTTCTGCCGCGACAAGCTCGTTCGAAGGCGAGGTTGCACGTACTCCGCCGGCAAGCTGACTGGGGGATAATGCATCGTCAATTGCACCTGGAAGAATGGGTGCGGTGAGGTTGTTGAGGCCGGGTAAATCAATTTCCGGTAGCTGGAGTTCCGGTAGGGCTGTCGCAGGAGCGGACGTAGCCCCCGTTGGTTGCTGGGCTGCGGTTGCGTGCTGGGGTGGCCTGAAATACTCGGTTTCATTGGCCGGATGTTGCTGCGCGATTACGATACCAATGTCACGTGGGGAGTCCATGGCGACGATCCCGCGATTTTGATTCTGCGTCCACAAGAAGGTGGCTAATGTAAACAAACTCACGTGCAAGACGACTGAAAAAATCCAGGCGCGATTTGATTTGGAGGGATTTGATTTCATCATGGCGAGTCCTGCAGGGTGTAAAAAACCAGCGAGGTTACCTTTGACGGGTTATCCAATGATTGCGATTTTGTTTCGGTAAGGGAAGGGGAATTACTCTGATAGACTCGGAGGTACCCGGATATTCAATCGACCGGTTTATCCCCGTTCACCAAAACTTTTGCACACCCCATTAAAAGTGACCTTGACCCAGTTGGAAAACAACAGTAATTAACCCCTCACGAATGAGTTAATAGCGACTAGTGGAGTTATTGATTTCGATTGTGAAAAACGCCTTAAACCCTTAGATTTCCAATGCAAAATGGTTGTTTATGGGGATGCAATGGTTCGTCTGGCGAAATGCTGATGCAACCATTTTCGAACAGTTTTTGAATTATTACAGTGTGCGTGGGAAAAAAATGAAAATAAACCAACCCCGATATTTACTTTGCCACAACAGGAGTTTTGCATTGAAATTGGTATATCGATTCCTGTTCGCAATCGTCATTGCGAACTTTACGTTGGGTGGGATGACACAGGACACTACGGTTGCGGCGCAACCCCTTGAAGGGTTGATTCGCGTGGTCATTGGGCAGGCCCCTGCCACCGATGGAAAGACCATTCAAATCGAGGCAGGCAAGTGGTTAAAGCTCGCGCGTCAAGCCATTGCGGACGGGAATTTGCCTTTAGCAAGTGACTATGTCACGCGTGCTGAAAGGCTGAATCCGCAATACGATGCTCTGACCGTGCGTTTTGAGGATACACCTCAAAAAGTACGAACTGCGATTCAGGCCGCAGTGCAAGCCGGTCCGGTTCGGGCGGCACAAGTGACGGTTGGAGATACCGGCGGTTCCGGAACGGCCGTTCCGCAGGACCCCTATTCGATCAAAACCGAGCAGGCGGCGATTCAATCTCTTGCTCAGCAAAACAAATCTCAGGCCATGATGGCGATTGGACAGGGTCGCAACGCATTACGTGCCGGGGACCTTTCCGCCGCCATCGGTTGGTACCATAAGGCAGCAAGTTACGGGGCTCAATTCGAAATTCGTGAATACGGCCCCAATCAGCTGGCCAAAGAACTACAGCAGGTGGGTGTGCCGGTGGATCAACTTGTCGTACGACCGCAGGTGCCAGCAGGATCTGTTAATGCTGCGGTGGTGGCTGTTGGCGACGGGGACAAACAGCAGGTGCTGCAGTTGCTCAGTGTGGCTCGTGCTGCAATGGATCGTGGGGATTTCAGTACCGCTCAACGTGTATTAGCCCAGGCCGAAAGTTTCAAACTGCCAGACAATGCCTTTATTGGCAATGAATTACGACCCTGGCAACTGCGTCTGCGTCTGGATCAGTTGGCACGTTCGGGCAATGTCCGGCTGGCCGCCGGTCCAGTGAATCCGACGGTGCAGGCGGGTGTCAATTATCGTGACCCGAATAATGGAAGGATCCTACCCGTATCCAATAGCTCAGATGTTGGATTTGAGGGGAATGCCCAGGCGGCACAGCAGGCACAGTCGTTGTATCAGGATGGCATTGCCGCACTGCAAGCACAAAATCGTGAGTTAGCATTGGTTAAGTTTAAAGAGGCATGGAAGTTTGAACAAAATATCGATGGGGTACTCCGACAGGATCTGCAGGAAAAAATACGACTGATTTCTTCCGGGCTAAACCGCAACAGTGGTACGGTGGATGCAGAGAACCCTCTGAATCAAATCGACGCACGACAACAGTTGCTGCGGCAAAAGCTGTTTAGCGAAATCATGTCGGAACAGAAAATTGCTGAAGAGATGACTTCCGCCGATCCCCGAGGTGCATTGGAAAAGCTCCTGGCCCTAAGAGACAAGGTGGACGGATCTGAGTTGGATCAGGCAAACAAACAACGCCTGTTGGCCATCGTGGATCGAGGCGTTACGAGTTTGCAACAATATCTAACGGTGAATTTGTCGGATATTGAGCTGGATGAAAAGAATCAGGCCACGCTTGCCCGCGTGAAAGACGGACAGGCGATGGTTCAGGCCACGCGCGATGAAATCGCAGGTATGGTGGACCGGTTTAACTCGCTACTTGATGAGCGCCGGTATGCGGAAGCCGAAGTGATCGCGAAGCAGGCAAAGGAAATTGCACCGGAGGAAGCGGTGGTCCAAAATATGATTTGGAAAAGTAAATTCATTCGCCGCCAAACAGATCAGGAAGCGTTTGGAAATCAGTACGAACAGGCGACGTTTGATGCATTGGAGGATGTGGATCGATCTAAACTACCTATGGATACGCGATATCCGTTGCGATTCGATGCGACCAACTGGGATTCATTGACGGCTTCGCGGCGTAAAATGATCGAACGCACCGGGACACATCTTTCACCGGCGGGCCTGAAGATTCAACAGGCACTGGCTCAGCCGGTGGATGTTAATTTCAATAATCAACCTTTGAGTGTGGTTGTGGATACGCTGGCCAGAATGACCGGCATCAATGTACATGTTGATAATCAGGGTATCGCCCATGAAGGAGTTACCAGCGCCACTTCGGTGACGATTGCTCTTTCTCAGCCCGTGTCGATGCGCAGTGCACTTAATTTAATTTTGGATGAATTGCGATTGAGTTATGTCATCCGTAATGAGGTCCTGTTGATTACAAGTGAACAGGCACGGGACATGGAAGTCTTTCAGGATGTCTACAATGTTGCTGATTTGGTGATTGGGATTCCGAATTTCGTGCCCGGTTATAACGTAGGGCTGCCTTCTGCCATTCGCGCTGCTCATCAGACATTCGGCTTTGGTGGCAGTGGATCCGGAATGCCGATGACACTTGCTTCGAGTGATCTCGGTGGCGGTGTCTCGCAGAATTCATCCGTACTCAGCCAGATGCCACTCGACGGTATTATGCCAGGTGCCAGTTCGTTGGGAAATAACCCAACCATCACTCCGGGAAGTCAGGGTGGAGCGGCGATGGCGGATTTCACCACGTTGATTGATCTGATCAAGACGACCATCCAGCCCGATTCATGGGATGATCTTGGAGGCGCTGGAACCATACAGCCATTTCCAGGTAATCTAAGCTTGGTCGTCAGTGCGACGCAACAGGTGCATGAGGAAATTCAGGACTTGCTGGAACAATTGCGTAAATCCCAGGATCTACAAGTGACCATTGAGGTGCGGATGATCACGCTGACGGATAATTTCTTTGAACGAATTGGGGTCGATTTCGACTTTGAAATTGATGATAACGTCGATGGCAGTACGATTCAGGATGATAGCGGACCATCGGTCATGTTCGGAATCGACAGTCAGGGCCCGACGGTTGACCTGGATCTTGTCTTTGATCAAAACGATGCTTATGTTTCTGCGATACCTCAGTTTGGTGCGTATGATGCAGGTACAGCGGCACAGTTTGGCTTTGCGATTCTCAGCGATATAGAAGTGTTTTTCCTGATGGAGGCCGCTCAGGGTGATACGCGAAGTAATGTGCTGACTGCTCCCAAAGTAACGTTGTTTAATGGGCAGACGGCTTCGGTCAGTGACCTGAGTCAACGTCCGTTTGTTACCGGGTTGACGCCCGTAGTCGGCGACTTTGCCGTAGCACATCAACCCATTATTGTGGTCCTTGGAGAAGGCACGACCATGAGCGTTCAGGCGGTTGTCTCAGAAGACAAACGATTTGTGCGACTTACGCTGGTTCCGTTCTTTAGCCGAATTGGGGAAGTGGAAGAATTTACGTTTGATGGCGAGACGACGACGAGCACCGGTGAAACGGTTCTGGATGTCGATGGAAATCCAGTGAATCGTAATAATCAGGTGCAGACAACTCGCGGTACGACCGTGCAGTTGCCGACGTTTAATTTTACTTCCGTGTCGACGACAGTGAGTGTTCCGGATGGTGGGACGGTGTTGTTGGGTGGAATCAAAAGATTGGCAGAGGGGCGATCCGAGCGGGGTGTGCCGATGTTGGCTCAATTACCCTACATTAGTCGGTTGTTTAAAAACGTTGGAATCGGTCGTGATACAGAAAGTTTGATGATGATGGTGACTCCGCGAATTATTATTCAGGAAGAGGAAGAAAAACGACAAACCGGAATTACCGCGGATGACCTGTAAACGACGGATTCAAAGATTGGCGAATTTGATTCATGCTCAATCAGATTGTGCAGACCAACCCCGGCTTTGACCGGGGTTTTTTTATGTCACGGCTGTTTTACAGTGGCACTGCATTTGCCTTTGCAGAGGGCAATCGCTAGAAAGATCCAGCCGAGGATAAAACAGATTCCACCCAGAGGTACGACGAAGGCGACGATGGCAATTAGTTTAGTGCCCTTAGTAACTAAAATGATATTGTACAGAAGCAATCCACCGCTGAAGCTGACCACTCCGGCTGTAAAGCAGCTGCCGGCAGCGGTTAAAAACTTGGAACATAAATTCACGGATACCAGCCCCGTTAACACAATCGCAATGCTGTGAATGAGGAGGTAATGCACGCCCACGTCCCAATTATCGAGAATCTTTGTAGTTTCCGTTATGTCGAAGGCTTCGGACGTTTCCAGATGAGTTTTCAGGCCGTGTGCTCCGAATGCACCTGTGGCGACCCCCGCTGCGGCGAAAAGACAACCGACACGAATCCATTTACTTCCATACATGATCGATACCTTAGATAGATGGTTTGTCCGAACTGTATTACAGGAGTCTCATTTTAGCGAAACAGGCTGTTTTTTTTCTACGCAAGGGAGTTAACAGGAAAAATTGCAAGTACCAGTGCAACAAAAGTCGATGTCAACTGTAGATGGGTTTTCACGAGGAACGTTGAGGATGCACTGATTTAGTTTTGCCAGTTTATGCAAACCGCCCTATACTTAAGACAGTGCAGGTAGTTGGCTTCACGAACAGCGATCAATAAGGGTTCGGTCAAATGCATTATAAAAGGCTACAAATACAGCAGAATACAATTGTGTTTGGGTTCCTGTGGTTGTTTGCATGTACCATGGGCCCCGTATATGCAGAGACGTTTCATCTTTCCACAGGCAGCACGTTGGACGGCAAGTTGCTGAACCCGGATCAGAATCCACGTACGACGTACGAGATTGCCACTTCGGTGGGGAAAATTACATTAGCGGCGAAACAGGTTGCTAGAGTGGTCACCAAACCACAGGTGTTACAACAGTACGAAGCTTCGTTACCCAAGGTGCCCAACACGGTTGAGGGCCATTTCGAGATGGCTCGGAAGTGTGGGGATGCTAATCTGTTTCCACAGCGTGATTTTCATTTGCTGGAGGTCTTACGGATTGATCCGGACCATCAGGAGGTCCGTGAAATGCTGGGGTACGTGAAAATCAACGGGCAGTGGCGTAAAGAAGATGTATTGATGCGTCAGCAGGGTTACATTCGTGACGGTGGACGTTGGCGAACCAAGCAGGAAGTTGCCATTGAGACGGCGGTAAAGCAGGTTGAAGATGAGGAAATCCAGTGGCGAGTGAAAATTTTGCGTTGGGAATCATTGATTTTGCGCAATCGCCCCAACGCAGACGAAGCGTTGACGAGCATTCGGGAGATACGTGATTACCGTGCTACGAAAACGCTTGCCGAACGATTGAATGAGCCGAAATTATCGCGTGACATGAAATTAATGTATTTGGACGTATTGATACAAATCGGCGGTAACGTACCGGTTGAAGCGATGCTTAAGTGCATTTCGAATGATCCGGACGAAGTCCTGCGACACCGTTGTTTGGACCAGCTGCGGGAGTGGCAAAGTCGCCGGGCCATGAATTTCTTTATTTCACTTCTTTCCTCCAATGACAACCAGCAGGTCAATAATGGTGGTTATGCTTTGGGTGAGCTGGGCATGGGCGATGCGCTGCTGCCTTTGATTAAAGCGTTGCGTACAAAACACAAGCAGACCATTGGTGGGGGGAACAATGTCAATGCGAATTTCTCACCGAATCAGCCTGGCCTGGGCGGACTGCAATTCGGCGGCAAGCCCAAGATTGTCGAGCAAATGCTTGTGAATCGTTCTGTCCACTCGGCATTGTTGGCAATTGTTCCGCAGGGTGTCAATTTTGGGTACGACCAGACCCAGTGGATGGAATGGTATGTGCGTATCAATACGCCGGCCAACGTCAATCTCCGTCGGGAACCTCCGAACTAACCGCTGTTAGGGATGGGGATTATTCCAAAACCGGGGCGAATGGTGACTCTGAACCGACACGCCTTCGCAGGAACTGGATCATCGGAGGTTTGGTGTAACGTGTTGCCCTGAATGTCTCTGCCACATAACGCTGTGATTTGGAAGATCCGGGTAGGCGGAAATTATCGCCCTTTTGTAATACGGGTCGATATTCCGGCATCGCACCAAAACTGCGTGAACCAGCAACCTGACAAGGATACCAATAACCATTTCCAGCGGCGTCTTCCAGATAGAATTCAGGATAACAGTGTCCGGGGATCCAGACGCTCCGGCTTGGGATCCCGTGATTACGACAAATCGCGATAAAAAGACTCGTTAATTCCTCGCAATCACCTTCTCCGGATTTTAATGCCTGTAGGGCTCCTTTCAGTTCTTCATCAAATTTATATTTGATATGGGAGCGAACCCAGTCATAAATAATCTCGACTTTCTGCCAGTCGTTTTCGGCATCGGCAGCTAGCTCGCGTCCGGCATTAACAATTAAAGGGTGAGTTGTCTCAATCGAGGGACTGACCCCCATGTATTTACGTAACTCCGGTCCGACGGTTTGCGGGATTTTCAGTTGATCGGTTTTTAAGGGGGCGGTGATTCTTGCACGCTGGATCTCCACCGTATAAATCGCTTTCAATGTTTGATTGGGTTCGACGCGCGGTACCGTAATCAGCAGTTGTTTTACATCACCTGAAATGACCCGCTGACGGACCACCAACCCCGGCGATAAATCCTGTTCGATAATCGTAACGGTTTGTTCGGGCCAGTCCATCGGAATCGTGATGGCTGCCTGGACTCCGGTCATCAATCCGGGTGATTGAATGATCAGTCCAATTTCCCATTGTTGTCTGGTGGAATCCGTCAGACCGATATTGAGAGGTGAACTTTTGTGAGTGGGGCGTGGTTGTGTGGATGGGCTACGTGGATTCTGGTGCCAACCCGCGGAGCTGCAGGTCACAAGCAGCAAGCAGATCATTGGAATTTTGAAAGTGAACTTCATGGCCTGTACCGTTATTGCTGCGTATATTCCCTCACGAAACGTACCTGGGGTTTACTGCCGCCTTTAACCTTGAGATGTTCCCCGACAGAGCGTTGGGGTTCGGTTTTTTCGGGTACGCGGAAATTGTCGCCCCGAAGAAGGATTGGTTTATTATCGTTTGATTCGCCAAATGCGCGCTGGCCTGACAATTCGCAGGGAAACCAATGTCCCTCACCCGTTGGGGTTTGCAGGAAAAACTCTGCATAGTTATGGTCGGGTACCCAAACAGTTCGTGCCGGAATTTTTAAATTTCGACACATCGCCACAAACAGACTCGTCAACGACTCTTTTTCACCAAATCCAGCCCTAAGTGTTGTCACGGCACTATTACGATTTCCGTTTTGATAGGTGATGTTGTCACGAATCCAGTCGTACAGCATTTCCACGCGTGTCCATGCATTCGGTGCATCCCCGGATATCTCGGTCGCTTTGCGAAGGATCAAGGCATTTCTGGCTTCAATCAGGGGACTGATTCCCAGAAAGAAACGTACATCGCGTGGCAGGGTGGGCGTGATCGTTAGGTCGTCAATATTTGCGGGACGGGAGATCAGTTTCTTTTCGACTTCGAATGTCACATGGGCCATGGCCGTTTGTCGAGCAGGTACTTGGGGGATGAAGACCATCATTTGTTTGAGACCGTAGAGGCCCGTGCGGTATTTGTATTGGGTTACATGACGTGTGAACTGTTCATTGGCAATTTTGACGGTTTGTTGATCTTCCCAGTTATTAGGGACATTGGCGGTGAAAAATACGTTGCTGCAGAATCCGACAGGGGCGTTCAGGGTTAATCCAATCTTGTAATAACGCACGGTGCCCGGACGGTAAACCGGCGCAAATTCGGATGGTTCTGCTTGTGCCGGGAGTACGGCACTACCGATGGTTGCCAGGGCAGCCGAGGCCTGGACGAACTGGCGTCGATCAAATAACGATGGTTTGATCATGGATTCCGCTTCCTTATTTACAATTTGCGATGCCTACAGCTAGTTTCGGCAAGTAACGAGTTGGGGCTTTGCCTGACTGGCGACATGGCAGGGAAAAGGGATAACCCGACGCGACACCATTGTTAAGATATGGCGGTTATGACGATTGTTGTTCGCGCAGCATAAAACCGGCCAGAAGTTCAACGCGGGTCAAATATAGAAAAAATGCGCGCAGAAACAGTTTCAGGCCGGTTTTAAATAGGGGTGAGGAGCGGGTGCCTCTTGTTCAACGACGTTTTTACTCGTCGGTTGAATCCGCGGGGACGGGCACCGCCTGTTCGCTGATAATCACTCCGTTTTCGTAAGTTTGTTGGCACGGAGCGCAATTGAACAAGCCGCCGCGTAGTAAAGGTCGTTGTAACAGGGGACGACAGCAGCCGACGGTACTGAGTACCAGAACCGCGATCAGGCCTAGTGTAAGTAGCCGTTTCATTATAAATCTCCATCGATTCGCGTTTAATTATGTGGGTAAAGAAAAGTAGCCGTTTAAACGTAGCTTACCGTTGGTGGGAAAGCGGAAAAAAGTACGATGTTTCCCATGTTTTCAAACCTTTCCCAATCCGTATAACCCGACTTGGTGTTCTACGCCGTGAAAAGAGGACTTTCCATGCTGGTGAAAACAGCGAATTAATAGTACGCTCGACCAAACAGATGGGTAACACTTAGATAGTACTGGGAAATATCAATACCATTGGCTTACGGGCAACGTCATTTTTGTCCCTGGCCAGCATAAAACCAACGGTCCAACACGTGACAAACCAATTTTCCTCCACACAACTTGCCGCCTTTCTAAATGGCCAATGGATCCCTCGTTCGGAATTGAGTATCGACGTGGGAGACCATGGATTCGTCTATGGCGCAACGGTCAGCGAACGTTTACGTACTTTTGGTGGTCATCTATTTCAAATATCGGAGCATTTTGATCGCTTAAAAGAGAGTCTGGAGATGTTGGGTCTGTCTCCGGGAAATTGGCTTGCGAAACTGCCAGATCAGGCCCGGAAAATTGTGGCGCACAACTATTCCCAGTTGCAAACCGGTAGTGATCTGGGATTGGTGGTCCTGGTGACTCCTGGAACCTCCAATGAGGATTCCGGCCCGACTGTGCTGATGTATACGACGGAGTTACCGTTTGAACAAATGAATCAATGGTATGGTGACGGCGTGTCACTCCGAGTCAGTTCTCACCGTCAGGTTCCATCGAATTGCTGGCCATCAAGAATAAAATGTCGCAGTCGGATGCACTATTACCTTGCAGATCAGGAAGCGATTCAACAAGAACCGGGTGCACGTGCGTTGTTATTAGATCAGAATGGATTTGTTGCCGAAGCCAGTACTGCAAATCTATTGATCTATATCGAAGGACAGGGGTTACTTTCACCACGGTTAGATAACATTCTTCCGGGAATCAGTTTAGGGGTTATTCAAACGTTAGCTGAAAAACTTAAGATCCCGTTTGAATTTGGTGACTTCACCGTAGCGGATCTGCTTCGGGCGGATGAAGTTTTGCTTTGCAGTACCTCCCCGTGTGTCTGGTCTGTTCGGCAATGTGATGGTCAATCCTGTGGTGGAGGAGTCGCTGGCCAGACACTGATTCGTCTGCAACAAGCGTGGAGTGACTATGTAGGATTGGATATAGTCACTCAGGCGGCGGATCAGGCGGCAGAGGGTTGTTAAACGCCTTGCAAAGCATTGTTTAAAGGATCGAGATAGAGTGCTTTGAATAGGACAAAAATCATCCCCACCACGACGATTCCCACGCAACCGTAGATGATGCCGCCGGTTACTCTGGTTAACCACCGAAATTGATTTTCTGTGATGTCCCGGTAAATATCAGCTTCTCGTAAAAGCGATTCGGTCAAGGTTCCGGTCTGTTCCGCCGTCATTAACATTGCCAGAAAACCATCGGGAAAACAGGATGCCTTAGAAAACGCGGCATAGAATTCCTGATTGTCCTGCAGCGACTGTAGAATGCCATGAAGTTCGCGAACAAACAGAGGATTGCCGGTGGTTTTGATTGCCATGGAGGCCGTTCGCTGGGCATCCACTCCTGCATTATGGACTAAGGCAAAAGTCCAGCATAATCGGGAAAGGGCGAGATTGAGAAAGGGGTTCCTTAGTCCCGGGATTTTCATGATGGTTCCCAGAAATAGTCCGACATTCAGCCACTGCATGTAGACAGCAAATATAATTCCGATGGTAAACCCGTAGATAAGGATCATGGTGGCGCAATACGTATAAAAAGTATTGATGTCACCCACCCATGCAGGAATGAGGTCTCCGGCCTGGCCGTTACCAAGAAAAATTGCAAAGACCAGCAGTACGATACCAAAGATGCCCGTCGCCATCACAAATTGCATAACAGGCCATGTAATCCCGCGGATGAAAGTGCGAATCAGGGAGACGCGATGTTGATAATAATCTGCGAGTCCTTTAAACGCTGCTTCGGTCTTTCCGGATATTTCTCCAACTTCAACCATCATGGTCATCAGCGGGGGAAAGGTTGAGGAAGATTCGTTGAAAGCCTGATGCAGCATATCCCCGTCTTGGAGCATGGCTGCGATCTGTCTTTGGTTCGCGGTATGGCCTTTCCCAAGCAGATGTTGGCAGTTGTCGAAGGCATTACGTACATCCAGCCCGGCGTGCAGACACGTGCCCATTTGCTGGCTGAATGCGGCGAGTCGTTTGGAGGAGGCTGTGGGCATAAAAACCAAGACGGAGTATGGAAACAAAGACGTGTGGATTGGTTGAATTGTATCACACCAATTGGATTTATGGGCTGAAGAACTGCACACGGGTAAGGACTTGAGAAATGTGTCTGTCCGGAGGTGGGAGGTAGTGGTCTGGATAACTCAATTGTGGTAATCTGTTGGCAGTTAGGATTCTCCAGGGAAAAGGAATTCACGATGAAGCCCCCTGTTACGGTGGCCATTTTAGGAGTTGGTCTGATCGGTGGATCGAT
>JAYZPA010000125.1:0-8578 GCA_036150515.1 Planctomycetota bacterium | reverse complement strand
TTCAATGAGATTGCCGCCGCCCCCTAAATTAAATGGCTTGTATGCCGGAGATAACGTTCCCGTCTGTGACACCCGATCAACCGATGCATAAAGTCCCTTGTATTGATCTCCAATAGACTGAGCCGTTACCAGTGCATTGCGCGGCATCCCGGACTCCGGATCCGTCAGTCCGGCAACTCGGGCATAGAGAGCTCCTAACATAGCGCCCGTGGAATTTCCGCCCGCCATCACATGATACGCGGCAGGGCCATGAGAACTAATTCCGTGACGGTAGGATCGCACGATCGACATCTGATGCACTTGTCTGGCCAGCCTGGGTAATTGACTACCAAGCGAAATTCCGGGAAGTGTGGTTGGTGTCACTCCGAAAATACTGCGGATCTCGGCCGGTGCGTCTGGCTTGGGATCAAACAATTCAAATTGAGTCGGTCCCCCCTGAAAATTAAGCAGGACAACCGATTTCTTTCGAATGAATGAACCAGACTGCGATTGGGCTCGCAACATCGAAGCAAGCGATAATCCGCCCAATCCGACGGCACCAATCGTCAACATTTCACGGCGATGACACCGATTGGTTGATAAAACCTGTAACAAAACCTCGGCCTCCTTCAGGTCACCTCGGACATCAAATCCAACACTCCAACCCGCATTGTAAACCAAAGGTAATTGAAATCACTACCCGGACACAATACATACAAGATTGATTGTAGCACTTTCGATGGTATTGAGACGAACTCTGTACCCCCTTTTGGATTCTCTCAGCCGTGTTTTCATTGAATGAATTTACCAGAGCTGCATCCGGTCCTAAACAAATGCGCTGCGTATCGCTTTCTGGTATAATCACCCTATATTCATTGTTTGAAATAGTATTTATTGATGGATTACACGCTCCATGACGACGAATCCCCCCCCCCCCGAATTTAGTGTTTTCGCAAACGGTGTATCGACAGAAACAGCCTTTGATGTCCTGGCGATTGCCAAACAACTCAAATCCCAGGGGAAAACGGTCGTTGAGTTGGAAATTGGCGACAGCCCTTTCCCTTCCACAGAACACGCTGCTGCTGCGGGCATTCAGGCCATACGCGATGACCAGTGTCATTATGGGCCGTCCATCGGCATTCCGGAATTTCGTGAAGCGGTTGCCCAATATGTGAACGAAGAATATGGACTGCAAGTTTCCGCTGAGAATGTAACCGCAGGCCCCGGAGCAAAGATATTTGAAACTCTGTTTTGCGAAGCATTCATCGATCCCAACGACGGAGTGCTCATTTTCAGTCCCTATTTTCCAACCTACCCTCCTAACATTGAACGGCGCGGTGGTCGAATCGTCATTTCCGAATTGCATCAGGAAAACGCCTTTCGCCCGCGGTTGGATGATGTAGCAGACTTTATCCACAACGACCCCAACCCCAAAGCGATTTTTCTGAATAGTCCCCACAATCCTACCGGTGGCGTCACAACCGAAGAAGATCTGGCAGCCATCGCGGATCTGGTTCGCGGCACAAATATCGTCGTCTTTTCGGACGAACCCTACGATCAAATGGCGTGGCAGGGCCAACACCATTCCCTGCTGGGACAACCTGGCATGCTTGACCATTGTCTTGCCTGTTACACTTTCAGCAAATCGTTCAGCATGAGCGGTTGGAGACTGGGATATGCCATTGGCAGCAAACGAATGATTGAAATGATAGCCAAACTTACCAACAGTACCCTGTCCTGCATTCCTCCCTTT
Organism: Planctomycetota bacterium; assembly: GCA_036150515.1. Classification (GTDB taxonomy): domain Bacteria; phylum Planctomycetota; class Planctomycetia; order Pirellulales; family Pirellulaceae; genus UBA721. The sequence goes on along the minus strand of JAYZPA010000125.1, from coordinate 6,846 downwards.
GTACAACTAGCGGGTGCGGCCGCATTGGAAAACGACCGCGCACAGCGAGATGAAACGATGGCGGTTTTTCAGCAACGCGTTGTTTCATTAGCAACCAGCCTGAATGAACTTGAAGGGGTAAACTGCCTGACGCCCGGCGGCACCTTTTACGTATTTCCCAATGTCGCTGAAATATGTAATCGACACAGTATCACGTCCCATGGACTGGCGATGTACCTACTCACAGCAGCCGATGACGACTTTGGCGTGGCGTGTTTGGGTGGAGAGTGTTTTGGTGAAGCCGGACATGGATTCCTTCGACTGAGTACGGCCGAACCGCCTGAATTAATACAAGAAGCGTTAGAATTTCTTCCCCGGGCATGGAATCAGGATTCAAAGATCCAACAGTTCATCGCTGATCATCCGAAATTTCGTTTACCGTTACCCTATTCACTATAGGTCGTCGCCTGTCCGCTGAAAAAGAACGAAACTGACATGACTGACATAACCAATATTGCTAAACGAATCATCACCAATGTTGAAGAGGTCATCGTTGGCAAACGCCCGCAACTCATACTGTCAATCGTGTCGTGGTTGTGTGAAGGCCACATCCTGCTGGAAGATGTCCCAGGCGTTGCAAAGACCATTTTGGCACGCGCTTTTGCCCGTAGTGTCGGATGCACATTCAAACGCATCCAATGCACACCGGATCTCCTTCCCACGGACGTTACCGGAGCCTCCATTTTTAATCCGAAAACAACGGAGTTTGAATTCCGGCCAGGACCTATCTTTGGGCAACTCGTCCTCGCCGACGAAATTAACCGCGCCACACCCCGTACTCAGGCGGCACTCCTTGAAGCCATGGCCGAATCCAAAGTAACCGTCGATGGAATCTCTCATGATCTGACACCTCCTTTTTTGGTGATCGCGACTCAAAATCCAATCGATCATGAAGGAACTTTTCCACTTCCGGAAGCACAACTTGACCGTTTTCTCATCAAACTCAAACTGGGATACCCCAGTATGGAAGATGAACTAAAAATGCTGGAAATGTTGCAACACGAACATCCACTGAGCCATATCTCGCCAGTAGTGACAGCCGAAGAACTGGTGGCCTGCCAGCACGCCGTACGCAACGTCCACGTAGATCCAAAAGTTCGTCAGTATCTAATGGAAATCATCCATGCAACTCGTGACCATGACGATCTGGGACTGGGAGCCAGTCCCCGTGGATCGATTGCGCTTTTCCGAACCTGTCAGGCATTGGCGGCCATGCGCGGTCGTGATTTTGTTCAACCCGATGATGTTAAATTCATTGTTACTGCCGTACTGGCACACCGAGTCATCCTCACTCCGGACAGCCGTCTGCGCAAAATATCGGCTGAAGAGGTCATTGAAGATATCGTCGCAGAAATCGCCGTTCCTACTATGTCTCAGAATGACTGACTCCTATGAACTGGAATTGGATCATCGCCGCACTTGCGATCATGGGAATCTCATTCCTGATCCAATCTGAACTGATGGTCTATGCGATGTACGCATTGTTGACCCTGATCATCGCCAGTCGCTGGCTGACAACAACGTGGATCAATGCGATCTCAGCCAAACGAAGTTGCTCCAGACTGGAAGCCGAAATTGATGATATCGTCGGTGTTTCACTGGAAATCACAAATGCACATTCCATACCTATTCCCTGGGTTCTGCTGGAAGATGCGTTGCCGCCTCAGGCTTTGATCTATGAACCCCCAAGTCTGGACCTTCAAGACAGCCGCGTGAAGCTAATGATGCTCCGGGGAAATCAAAACAAACGTGTTCAGTACACTTTCCAGTGCAACCGACGCGGATATTATCAACTGGGTCCCACGATTCTTGAAACCGGTGACCTGTTCGGACTGCATCGACGATTTCGCGTTGCTACCGAACCCCAATTTCTTACGGTCTACCCACGTGTCATCCCCCTGGACGGATATGATCTCGCTTCCCGACGGCCTATCGGCGAAATCCAAATCGCTCATCGTTTATTTGAAGACCCTACACGAATCGCGGGGGTTCGTGGTTACCAACATGGAGACCCACTAAATCGCATCCATTGGCATGCCACCGCCCGCACCGGACAACTACACAGCAAAATATATGAAGCCTCCACCGTCGCCGGACTAACCATCCTGCTCGAATTCCAGAAAAACGCTTATCTTCAGGAACATGAACCCTTCCGTTCCGAATTGGCCATCACGGCGGCTGCTTCGATCGCCAATGCCGTTCAGATTATGGGGCAACAAATTGGGCTGATTACCAACGGTCGGGACGCGGCTGACCGCATCCGCACCGAAGGGTGGGAAGGGGCAGCAAACACGCGTTCCGGTGCGCAGGAGGCCGCTTCCCCCGCTCAAAATAACGATCGCCTGCAACCGCTGCAAATCCCAACGCGACGAAGCACGGAACAGTTTCAACGAATTCAGGAAATTCTCGCTCGCGTAGAACTCACCAATGGACTCACTTTTTCCCAACTGGTTCTTGAGGCACAATCCCGTATTCCCAGGGATGCAACCGTCGTCGCCATCATCCCCGCTGCCAACGATCAAACCACCATTGCGTTGCAAAATATGGCCCGCCAGGGTTTCGCCGTATCTGCCATGATCAACGTGTACGATACGCTCGAATATGCCCGCATCTCAGGACCATTAATTTCCGCCGGCGTCGATACCCACCACCTGCGAAATGAAGATGCCATCATCCACGTTTGTCGTAAACATGCCGTTGGATAAATTTTTTTAGTGCGAAACTCATGATCAATCTTCGAAAAACAATGGTCGACTATGTCGTCATCGCTATTAGCCCTGTGCTGGTCGCAACGATGATCGGGAGCCTCGCTTTCTTTCTTGCCGCCGTGCTGCAACCCAGTCCCTATACAATGAGATTCAATTTCGTGATCGCCATGTATACCATGGGTACCGTGGCCATCGCTCGAATCTCTATCGAAGAAGGAAAAGAAAAAGCGGTCCTCTATGGCATTCCGCTGGCAATCGTTTCCTTCATCGCACTGAATGTATTCGCCTATTACGAGGGGCCCCTACCTCTCATGGGCACCTTCGTCCATGCACTATTGATCACCATTACCTGGTGGTCAGCTCATAAACTGACATGGGACTGCACCGTTATCTTTGACCATGAAGATTCCAGTGGCCAGGGATTGCTACAGAAAATCGGACTCGATGACCATGACACGCAGATTTCGAAAAACAATGGCGAGCAACAGGATGACCCTGAAGCAGATTCATGGTTCGAACGTTGGAAAGCAAACCGAAAAAAGCCTCATACTCCAGGTGTTTGGCTGATCTACTATTCCCTTGCCGCGCTTCCCCTGTTCGGGTTAGGCAACGCCTTCGCTGTCGAAGCAAAACGCTCCTTCTGTTTCCAGATGGGATTCATTTATGTCGCTAGTGCTCTCGGACTGCTGATGACCACCAGTTTTCTCGGATTGCGACGCTACCTCAGACATCGAAAAATCGAAATGCCCGACAATATGGCGAAAGCATGGCTTAGTGTTGGTACTGGACTCATCGTCGTACTAATGGTCGCCGCATTGATCTTGCCACGACCGGATAATGGACCGGAATGGAAAGATCTCAGCAAATTATTCGGTGATAAGGAATATGAAACATCGGATAATGCCATCGGTTCCGATGGACATCAACCAGGAGAAAGCCCAAAACCAAGCGACGACCAGTATCAAAACGGTTCGGTTCAGGGTGAAAACGGTCAGGGTGAAAGCGAAAGTGGCCAGGGCGAAGGTGAAAGCGGCGAAGGCGAAAGCGGCGAAGGTGAAAGCGGCGAAGGTGAAAGCGGCGAAGGTGAAAGCGGCGAAGGCGAAAGCGGCAAAGGCGAAAGAAAAACAGAAAATTCAAATGCCTCACCATCACGCTCCGGGACATCCCCTCCAATTCTTGATACTCTAGGCAACCTATTTACGTTCTTTATTTGGATCATCGCCGGAATTACGTTAGCATTTTTTCTAGTCAAACACCGCGAACCATTGATTAAATCACTACGAGAAATTTGGACTGGTTTTTGGGAATGGTTAAGTCATTTATTTGCAGGGACGGCGCCAATGGAAAAGGAACTTCCCATCAAGGAAGTTGTTGAAACGGTGGAGCGCCCTCAGCCATTTACGACTTTTCACAACCCATTTCAGGGCGAACTCACGATGGCTCCAAGAGAAGTCGTCCGTTACAGTTTTCAGGCTTTAGAATCGTGGGCCTATGAAGCGGGGATCAGTCGCCAGGACGATCAGACGCCGAACGAATTCACGCGTGAGATTGCCAGCAACATCGAATCTATTGGCAGTTCTGTTCAACAATTAGGTCGATTATATTCATTAGCGGCCTACGCACCAGACAGGATCGATGAGTCAAATTTACCTGAAGTCCAGCTTTTTTGGACGCAACTGCTTTCGCAATCCATTCGCAACCAGTAATAACGGGGAATTTACTCATCTAGTTATCGGAACAACGTGCTGGCAATTGTCTGATCTTCCATGGCTCGTTGGTTCCGTTCTGGAGAAAAGTCACGAACTGCCCCCATCGTTCTTACTTGCACCACATTTTCCATTTCCGGTGCGGAATGTCCATATCTACAAATCAAGCCACCGGCATAATCAATCGCCTCATCGGTCGACGGACCGGTGATCAGAGCAATGGGTCCTTTAAAGCTCACGGGTTCCAGGATTGCCGTACTGGTTGCTTCGGGCATATCATGCATAAACTCCAAGCGGTTATTTTCTTGTTCGTCTTTACCAAGAATCACTTTGGTTGCCTGGTCCCAGCGAAAATGTCGACCTACATTGAGTGCTTCGTAATCCCAACGTGTATCATCTACTTGAATCTGTATTAGGTCGTGCACTTTACTTCCGAATCCAGGTTCAGTAAGCGAGCAGCCTGTCGAAGGCGTTGGAATCATATCCTCGGTAAAACCAAATTGTCGGGCTAGCGCAATCAGTCCCTTACGACTTCGTCCCTGAAAATCGTAAAGTTTATCCCGATCAACCAGACCATCCCGTTCCGGTTTCGTCGGTTCAAGTAGTTTTGCGGACAAGGGTCGCAGCAACAAATCCTCCAAGCCAGAATAGTTTGAAATCGTGCTTAGATCCGATCGTTTCTGGCTCATAGGGCGTTGCCCTACAACTTCACCGCTTACGATAAATTGGGCATCGATGGTTTCCATAAACGTATGAGCCCGTTGAAACATATATATCCGACAATCGACACAGGGATTTGCACCTTTTCCGTAACCGAATTGTGGTTCGCGAATCAAATCCAGATAATCTTCTTCCTGACCGATGACGGTTATGGGAACATTCAGCGCCCGGGCGGCCTGTGCGGAAGTATCCTGACAACAGGTGAACATGGTTTTGAAATTCAGCGCTTCAACTTCAATCCCCTGCTCTTGCATGATACGAATCGCTAGCATGCTATCGAGTCCACCGGACAATAAAACCACGCACTTTGTCATATTGGGCTGCTTTCAAATAAGTGCTAACGGATAAACGAGCGAATTACTAAATCAGGAGCTTGGGTTTCTTTTTCAATATTCCTAAATCTTATCTTCATCATCCGCGAGTAAATCATCAACCGCAGATGGGGTGGTTTCGTTAGAATCTGCAATTTCGCCAAGGGCGATCAAAGCGAGATAGGCGGCCATTTGTTCGGCTTCTTTCTTGCTTTTTCCCCATCCAGGTTGGAATTGCTGTTGGTCGATCGCAGCATAAACGTAGAATTCTTTTTGATGATCGGGACCTTTTTCATCCTGCAGATAGTACACGGGCGTTTTCTTGAAATCACGCTGAGCGACTTGTTGGAATTGTGATTTATAATTCGTGGGAACTCCATCCGAGACGACCCCCTGAATCAGGGGAGTAAAGTGTTTACGAATGAATTCACGCGCAACTACAGATCCACCATCCAGATAGAGTGCCGCCACAAGAGACTCGATGGCATTGGAGAGAATAGATTCCGGGATCGTCCCGTTGGCTCCGATCCCTTTTCCCACAATAACAAATTCCCTAACGGCTAACTTACTAGCAATATCCGCACAGGTTTTGCGACTAACAATTACTGACTTAATCCTTGTCAGTTCACCCTCGAGATATCGTGGGTATTCACAAAACAGCCATTCGCTGATAACCTGCCCGAGAATCGCATCGCCAAAGAACTCGAGACGTTCATTGGAAAGCAGTTTATGAGCGGCTCCGGAGGTATGCGTCAGTGCGACTTTTAGCAGTTGTTGATCTTTAAACCGATACCCCAACCGTTTTTCACACAGCCTCATTTTCTTTGCTGCGGCGGGTGAAATAACCGTTACGGGAACGTCCGATGCACGTGGTTCAGATTCACGTCCGAACCACCCTCGAAATCGGTGCCAGATGGTTGTTCTGGAATTCACGGGATGCTCCTATGTGCTCCACGCAGCAATTTGCATAAAACACTGGCAGGCGATCTGAATCCAGCTTAATTTCCATACCCGACATGAGAGTCACTTTGTACAGAAATTGAGCAGGAGTAAAACGCGGATTCCTTAAAGCGACTCATGCGCAGAAACATTAACAGCGAATGATCCGTTTTAGAGAATCCACAACCTAGTACCACCATCTACCAGAAGGTTGCCTTGGTCAACCTCAGACCAGCAAATTGTGCACCGAGGTAACGCGCATTGGCTTCGTGAAGTCTATTTTTTTCGTAGAACCGGTACAATCTAACTTTTTAGGGTGTTGCCAGCTCAAAGGGATCGAATTGAGGTTTTATCGCCTTGACGGTCAAAAGTATCGACCTCACAATCAAAACAAGTCACTTTGCATCAATTCGAGTCATTTCT
>JAYZPA010000124.1:0-8850 GCA_036150515.1 Planctomycetota bacterium | reverse complement strand
ATCCGCGTCTACCGGGTTCCACCCGATCAGGTCAAGCAGGGCAAACACCTGGTCATCCCGGGCAGGCTGATCCCGCTGGAATCGTATTCCAAAGGTCTCAATGAAAATGAACGCAGTCACCAGCAGGAAGAGACACATCGCATTGCCGTCAACCGAATTCTGGCACCCGGAGAAACCTATTTCCTGAGAGTCGAAGCGAATTCGCCTGCCTACGATCTGGAATTGAGATGTGTGAAGCCAGCGCCGTATACGGACCCACGACAAACCATCCGGCACGCACTGTACGATCACATTGGCCAGGTAGATGCATGGCTCACCAATCGTCCCCGGGGTGCCAGCGTCGATCGCCGAATCCGCGATTCCGGCAACCTGCTGGGTACCAACTGCATGAGTTGCCACACGCAATCCGGCGTCTGGGGCCCTGCCGTGGCACTGGAAAACGGGTATCGGGTAAAAAATGTTCAGCTGTTTCATCATTTAATCAACACATGTTATCAGTCATTACGACCTACCAATGTCCTCAAAGATGCTGCCAACAACACCAGCCTGTCGCCTCTGGATCTGGGGGATGGCCCTGCCGGAACACGGGTTGCCGGACATGCCATTGTTGCCCTGGAACGTGCCATCGCTCCCCGCACGCTCCAAAGTAAACAGCAGTTACGAACTGCCAATTTTATCCTGCAGTCGGCAGATCCCGGCGGAATCAATGCGGCCGGTCCCGGCGCCAATGTAGGGCAGGGGGTGGTCTATAACTATACCGGGGAAATCCTGGCCAATGCATGGAACAAGCAAAAGGAAGAGCGGTTCTTTCGCGCGTTGGAAGAAAAAGCGACAAAGATGCTTACGATCAATGTCAAATATGCGGATGATCTGGGCCATCGGATCGAGTTCTATAAGCGTTATTTTCCGCAGGATTACGTGGCTCAGGCAACCCAACTGGCTCAGCGCGACACCGATGAGACCGCACGGGAAGGGCTGATTGAGAAAGCAAAACAACTTCAGGAAAAAATTGACGCGCAGGTGGCAACCGACTTGCAACGGTTGTTAGAAATACAACGGGATGACGGCGGTTGGGGATTCCACCCCGGTACTCAGCAGGATGGAAGCTGGACCGTACCGGACGTCACGACTTCCGATCCCAGTCCAACATCAACTTCACTGCTCGCCTTTCACGCATTGGGAATGCCGGCCGAACATGAAGCCGTCAAGGCCGCCATTGACCACTTGTTGCGAAACCAAAAACCAACCGGGATGTGGAAAATTGCTTCCCAAACCGGATTCGTATCAACCAGTTATGCCTTAAACGCACTTTCACGATATTTTCCAGAGGTTCCCTACCAGTTTGATATCTCGAATTACCACATCGCTGCCAACGCGAAATTGCCGGAAGTCATCTCCACATTACGTCGCGGCTACATCCACGCCCACCCTGAACTTATACCCTTAGCCCGCCGGTTCACAGAACATCGCTTAGCAGCCGTCCGGTATTATGCTTTCATGTTGCTGGGGCGAATTCATCAAAAGGAAGGCGTGGACGCGATCATTTCCGGACTGGGGGACCGCAGTAAGCAGATTCGGGAAGCCGCCCACTGGGCACTGCGTCAAACACTGATCGACGATCACGGCTGGCCTCAAGTATTCAAAACGGCCGCCACGGGCGATGATTACCAGCGGGAAGCAGCCCTTCGGGCCTTGGTCATGAAAGTGGACAGCGAGCTGCCGGATTCTCAACTGGATCATTCCCGCTTAACCAGCACACTGCATCACGCATTAAACCAGGACCCTCACCCCGCTGTCCGTGCCTGGGCAACCCGTTCCGCATGGCAATGGTGGATCTGGAACCCTGCCACTCGACGCGCTATCAACGAGGCCTGGATTGAGTTACTGACACGGCCCGAGCCCAACGCATTGGCAGAAGTTGCCCTGCGCTACCAGAGCCATGCACTTTTCATTGCCAACGGACATGTTGCCAACGGTTCGAAGCAGCACCAGTACAAGCAACTGGCAGAACTTTTCTCCGCGCTCCGGGAAATTCGCACGCAAACCCGGACCGAGGATCCTGTCGTTCATCAAAGGCTGACACAACGACTCGTGGCGATCGCCGCAACATTTCATCAACAGCGGGGTGGTGACGGCGGACCGGGTCAACTCGGATACACCACTCCGTTCGCTAACGAATTATTCGGGTCCGCTATTCTTGACCAACTCCACTTAGTTACAGAACAGGAACCCCTGCCAACGCGATACGGAACGCGTTTCCTTTCCACACTGGAAGGCGCCGCCAACATTCCCAACGAACCGTTGCAGCAAGTCCTTGTGGACTATTCGATTAATGGCCCGGAGCACATTCGCCCACTGGCGTCCGAGTCCATCAGCGATCCACGCCTGGTTTCGCTGCCCGCCGTGCCGGAGCAACTTGAACCGATGATCGCCCAGCTTTGGCGGGGCGCGATGGAACCGCCCCGGCGAGCACAATTGTCGGAACCGGTCCTGAAGATGTTTGCTAAAGTCGGCTGGATTATCCCTCAAAGCGAGGAACAAAAGAATGAAATTCTGCACTATCTGATTCCCGATCTGACAACCTATCAGGATGCCGCGGTGATTGAAGCGATCGAGGACACCGCAGCCAAAGCGACGGCCGCGCAGCAGCAGGCAGCAACCTGGTACGTCGCGGACCGTCTGGGACAGGCCATTGCGGAAAATCCGGATCTGCATTTTGAAAATATGGTTACCGCATTCCCTGACTCAATCGGTCATGATGCGGACGCCCGATTTTGGTTACAGAGCATTCCCTGGATTCTGCAATACAAGACGGCAGCACCTAAAATCCAAACGGACTCGGATCAACTGCCACCGATCGATCCTTATGAAGAACTGCGGACACGGGCCTTATCCAGCTACATCGTCCAGCTCTCCCGAACGGCCCATCCCCAAAACAGAAAGCTGGCAGTGGATCTTGCCAACAAAACATCGATGAAACGGAACCCGGAGATCCTCGTCGCGCTGGAATCCCTCGTCGAGTTTGAAACGGAGAAGGGCGTGCTGGAAAATGCAAAGAAGGTTCTGTCGCAAAGTCAGGGCGAATTCCAAAAATCACTGATTGCCGCCGTCTCCAAAGAGCCGGATCATGGATTCGAACAATCGGATACCGTCGAGATCCCACCGGACTTCTTTAAGGATGTGGTTTTTTTCCGTGATTATGTCATGCCGGAAATGACCCGAGTATTAAGAGGTGATGAGCGCTCGTGCATGATCTGCCACGGCGAACCGGGACGCGTGCCCTCGATGGAATTATTTGCTCCGGATCAGGTGGGATTCCTGTCCGTGGAACAACTTTTGGTCAATTACCGCATCCTGCAACATCGCGTAAACACAATGGAGGTAAAGTCGTCGAAACTACTCAGGAAACCGCTTAATGTCCAATCGGGCAAAGAGGACGGGCATCAGGGAGGCCGGCGTTATCAACCGGATGATCCGGGCTATCTGATCCTAAAAGCATGGGTTGAAAATCAGGTTGTCATTCAGGACAAATACGGGCTACCTGAACGCAATAAGAAATAGGATTTCCTTCGGGAACTACCCGTTAACGCCTTTTAGCTGTAGAGCTGCTCAATTCGCGAACCATGATAGATATCGTGCGGTCGACCATCGGTCCCCACCCACCGCGTATCTTTCGGGATTCCCAGCGCATCATAAATCGTTGCGGAGAAATTTTCCGGCATCACCATATCTTCCGTCACTTCGACCCCGTTACGATCCGTCGCTCCAATCACCCGTCCTCCCTGAATGCCGGCGCCGGCAAACATCATGGTGCTGGCAGGCCCCCAGTGATCCCGTCCGGCGTCCTTGTTGATTTTCGGCGTCCTGCCAAATTCACCGCCAACAATGACCAACGTGTCGTCCAGTAAGCCGCTCGATTGCATATCATCCAGCAGTGCTGAAATACAGAGATCAAAAGGTGGCAACAGATTTTCCTTGAGATTTGCAAAGTTGCGTCGATGGGTATCCCATGACGAGTTCTTGCCAAGGTTAACCTGAACGTAGGTCGCACCTCCTTCTAACAGTCGTTTCGCCATTAAACAGGAGAGTCCAAACTTATTTTTGCCATAACGCTGTAAAAGCTTAGGATCCGACTGCTCGACATTAAACGCGCTTCGTATCGTAGGATCGGATAAGACCGCATATGCCTGTTGCCGCTGAGCGTCGAGTTTTGCTGCGGTCGAATTCAAACCCCGCTGCTGGTTCTGGATAAAATCAAGCAGTCCAACGCGTTTGTCAAATCGATCGGCTCCTCCAGGCGGCAGGTTCAGCGACGGCGTTGAAAAGATGGCCGGAGCGGTACAGTCAAACGGGGTTCCTTCAAATCGGAAACAATCGGGGCAGGGACCGTTACCCAGCGCACAGTTGCCGGCAATATTGATATGCCATGCTTCGTATTTCTTGCCCATCTGACCGGCATACTGACCCGGTCGGACTTTGCCAACTTCATTGACGCTGGGCTGAGGCAGGATAATACCCGCGGGCATTCGCAGGTCACGGCGGTTCCGCATTGCATAGGTCACCACACTGGCTATGGTTGGCCATTCATTCGGACTGGGAACTTTTTTCAATGAGAAACCAATGGGGAGATCCCGCCTGCCGGTCAACATCATGTGACAAGCCGGTTCATGGCCACTGCTATCCGTCTTCATCGAACGAACCAGAGTGTAGGCTTCGCTGCGCGCTCCCAGTTTGGGAAGGTATTCACAAATCTGGGTGCCCGGTGTCTTCGTTGATACGGGCTGAAACGTGCCACGAATATCATCGCCCGCATCCGGTTTCATATCAAACGTATCGTGTTGTGATATCCCACCGGTTAAAAACACAAACAGTACTTTTTTTGCAGATGGCGATGACGATGTGGAGGCCGGGGAGGAATTCACCATGGCCGCGGGCATCATCGCGGCAGCCGATTTTAATAACGTACGGCGGTGCATTCCTGTTCGAAAACCCATCGTGCCTGTTTACCTCCGATTGTCTGACTTGGACGCTTGCCTGATTATATCGATTTTTACTTTCAACAGCCAATATCAACCTGCACAGAACCCATCGGACGCGCATCTTTTTCGTTATCATATATACAACAGGAATTACACCCATTTGCATCCTCCCTTCAATTAACTCACTTTTCAGGTATCCACCCATGAAAACGGTCATCCTATTTTTTTTGTCTCTTATTTTCATCACTTCGACGTCTGCCCATGACTATTGGATGTCTCCGATAAATTATCGTCCACAGCCAGGGGAGACGGTTCCCGTTCGATTGTTTGTAGGAGATCATTTTTCCGAGGAGGTTGAACGGTCGCTGTCCAAGAAAATGACGGTTGATTTCAAACTGCATCCGGCCGATGGCAAGCCCGTTGATTTGACCGAATCCAACAAATTTGACGAGATGCCCGCCGCTAAAATCAAAATTGCCTATTCGGGATCCTATCTGCTGAGCATGCAGCGAGGCTGGGCACGAATCGAAATGGAGGGAAAGAAATTCCACCAGTATTTAGAGCACGAAGGGCTTACCAATATCATCGAATTGCGGGAAAAGGCAGGGGAGGCTGAAACCTCTGCCACCGAACGCTATCGACGTTACCTGAAAACAATGATTGTTGTCGGCGGCAAGAATGAAGCCAGTTGGAAAATGCAGGTTGGTCACAAACTGGAAATCATTCCGTTATCGAATCCAACTTTCATCAAACCTGGCACGCAGTCATCCTTCCAGGTTTTATTAGATGGCAAACCACTAGGCGGTGTTCAGCTAGCCGCTTTAGGACGCAATGGCGAAAAGATCACGGATCTGCATACCCGTACGGACAAGAAAGGACGTGGAACCTTTCCTTTTGATCATCCGGGCGAGTGGCTGATCAAACTTGTCCATCTGCGACGCTGCGAGGATCCTGACGATTCGGATTGGGAGAGTTTCTGGTCCGCCTTTACGTTTTCAATACAAGCAGCCAAACCGTAAACGAAAATCGTACTATTTCAGTAATTCAGACTGAATTCCGCTGCTATCAGAGAACCGTTCCAGATCCAGACCCATTGCCTGAGCTTGTGTGAGCCATAAATTAGAAAGCGGCGTATCCGCAGCGCAATGCAAATGTTTGCCCTGCTGCAGCGTGCCTCCACCGCCACCGGCGACAATGATGGGCAGATCCTTAAACTGATGCGTCGCACCATCACCCAGTCCGGAACCGTAAGTAAAAATCGTATTGTCCAGTAACGTCGAGCCATCCACTTCCCTGATGCTGTTCATTTTCTGAACGATATACACATATTGTTCCATATAAAAACGATCCACCTGGAGCAGTTCGTTGATAAATTTCTTCTGGTTGTGTGACATCAGGTGATGACTCACCGGTTTGTCAAACAATCCTTCAAATGTATAAGGAGTGTTCCAGCGTTCCGGTCCGATCATCAGCGTTGCAACATTGGTCAATCCGGCCTGCAGGGCAGTCACCATGATATCCCCCATCAGGCGGATGTATTCGCCCCGAGGCAGCATTGCCTCGGGCGGAAGATCCAAATGAATTTTGGAAAACTCGTCCTGCATACCTTCCAGCTTCGTCATTTGCAATTCGAGAGAACGTATGCCGTCAAAATACTCGTTAAACTTGTGGCGATCCGACCGCCCCAGTTTTTTCACCAGAGACTTTGCATCCCGCAACACCAAATCCGTAATGTCACGGTAAGCCGCTGTCTGCTGCATCTTAAATAATCGCTGGTAGGCCTTCCGGGGATTTCGAATCGACGGAGCAACGTGTCCGGTTCCGTACCAGGAGATATTGTCGAAGTAAATGGATTCTTTATTGTCCAGATGGCTATTGCAACTCAACTCCAGCGTGCGAAAAGGCAAGCGACCTCCCACTTCATCTGCAACCATATGGTCAAATGTGCGGTCGAGTGGATAGATCGAGGCATCCACCGACTCACTGGTAGCGCTGCTGAGAAAGCAGGAACCACATTGGGCGTGAACATCGCTGCCCTGTTTATAGGTACGGTTCAGGCCCGTAATGAATGTGACCTTATCCATCACGGGTTTCAATGGTTGCAATGTCGGCGTCAGCACCTCCAGAGGTCGCAAACCGGGTTCATGTGCAATCGTCGTCGTCGTGGTCGTATCGGTCGTAAACCCGGGAATGGGCGTCTCCGATTCACCCGGGAAAAACCCCCGTCTCACAACCCCCATCGGAACATAATACACGGCCAATCGGGTATCCGGCCTGCGGTCACCCGATGCCTTGAGCAGGCTTTCAAAGAGCGGCAGTGCTAAAGTGGATCCGGCCGCACCCTGCAAAAAGTGTCGTCGTGTGGTCTGTTTCATTTTGACTCTCCGCGCACTAAAGGTTCCCTCATCACCGAATCGTCTGCGCCAGCCGGATTGAATGATTCACTTAACACAACACTTTTGATCAGCGATCGAAAACGATAATCCGCTGCCGCCGTTCTGGTAACAATATCGTCCAGAACAAACGCGTCGGAATACCCTAATTTGCGACCCAGAGCATAGGACATTAAATGTCCGGCCAGTGCTTTTGTAAACCGATCTTTTTCAAGCAGCATCGCATCTTTAAATTCGACAACGTTCGAAAACTCGTGTTTACCGAGCAGGGTTCCGCTGGAATCAACCGCCTGGCCATGTCGATACGTATCGCGCCACATACCAACGGGGTCATAATTTTCCAGAGCAAATCCTAACGGATCAATCCGCTGGTGACATGCTGCACAGGTTGCGTTGGCCTGATGCACGGCAAATCTCTCCCGCAACGTCGCTGTCTTGACGGTTTCCGGATCCGCCGCAAGCAGGGGGACATTTGCCGGCGGGGGTTTAGGGGGGGTGTTGAGCATGACCGTGGCAAACCACGCTCCCCGGGTGATTGGCTGCGTTTCGGTGGCATTGGACGTCATGGTCATCACGGCGGCATTCGTAAACATCCCACCCTGACGGCGATCTGAAACCGGAACTCGCCTGAACTGCAGCGTCACAGGTCCCTGTACCGGGACTTTGGATTCCGGATTGTACCAGGCAGACAACACACCACTACGGTAGCTGAAGTCCGAATCAATAAACTGCAGAATCGATTGATTTTCCACCAACACCGTTTCAAACAACAGCAAAGGCTCGATCATCATGTGCATACTGACATTGTATTTGGAAAAATAGAAATCCGCGTAACTTTTCGGATCTGGTGCGGAAGAGATAATCCGTTCAAGTTGCAGCCATTGAGCAGGAAAACTGTCACAAAACCGTTTCGATAGTTCGCTGTCCAACATCCGATCGACCTGTGCAGACAAAACGTCCATCCGATGCAGTTCTCCGTTAGCCGCAAGATCAATCAACTCTTGGTCGGGGATACTGCCCCACAGAAAGAAACTAAGTTTCGATGCAAGTTCATAATCATCAACCGACGCTGTAAGCTGGGGATCCGTATCATAAAGGTAAAAAAACTGGGGCGACGCCAGTGCCGCGGCCACAACGGCCTTCATTGCCTCAGTAAAATCAGATCCACTTCTGATTCGCCGCTGGGCAAATGCCACGTAACGCGCCAACACTGGCGGATCGATGGTCCGTCGAAAAGCTCGGGTTAAAAACTCCCGCAATCGGTTTTCAATCTCCGCCTGAAGCGGACTCCCGGTCGGAGGTTCAAAAAGGCTGTCCCAGATGCCACAATGTTGCCGGTTAAAATCAGGGCTATGGACAATGGATAAGCCCAGTTTCATAAATGATTCGAGCATGAGCGGTGACAATGTCAAATGATCCGCCTGCGTGTCAAAGCCATGTTCCGCACGCAGGTCCTGAGGATAAGGCGTCACTCCGCC
>JAYZPA010000123.1:0-24850 GCA_036150515.1 Planctomycetota bacterium | reverse complement strand
CTTTTGGTTTCGTCGATGTCGATGGCTCCCGGCACGGGTAGTAATAATTCCTGCAGGCCGGATGTGATTTCATGATCTTTTGCCAGTCGGTTTGTAAAGACCCAGGTGTCCAGGATGCCTCGGTATTTCAAAAGGGGATACGGGTTTTCCTGTTGCCAAACGAGATCGGGTTCGTACAATCCCCGGTTGATTTCAGACACATCACCGGGAATTCTAATTCCCAGCGTATCCCACAGTCGGGCCAGGTTGCATTTGGCCTGGGGTTGTGCGGGCATGCCCATCATGCCTCCACCCGCGGGAGGGCGGGGCTGTCCTGTACCGGCTACCTGCATGGTTTCCGGTCGTGGATCTTCAAAGATGACTGCCGGGACACCTGCCTGCAATGCTCGCATAACATTGGTTAGTTGTTCTTCTTCGAGGGATGAGGGTTGTGCGATGAACAGTAGCGCATAATCGTCAAGTGGGATTTCCTGAGTGGCATCCACATTCTCCATTTGGTACTGCTTTTGCAATTCGGTTACGATCGCCTGTTGAGGAATCCGGCTTGGCTGTCCCCCGGCAAAGCTAAATCCACCCATGATGTTCGCATCGGTATCGATGACACCAATTGTTTTTCGTTTGCCTTTGGCAACGGTAGCAATGGAACGTGCCAGTTCATATTCAACCGGGATTCCATATTCAAAAAAAGGAACGACCACTTTTTGCAGACCACTGCGGAAGACAGCTCCCATAATGACCTGATCATTTCCATTGGCTCCGGCAATCGTCAGCAGTGGAATGTCATGATTTTCCTGAGCGGTGGAGACGGCCTCGTGGAAAGGCTCCAGATTATCCAGAACGGTAAGGTGGATATTATCATGTGAATCAAATTCCTTGAGCATGGAGATTAAGTCAAAGCGTGTTTTGACATATTCCTTGGGAACCTGACTGCTGATAAAGGCTTCGATATAAACCGGGTGTTCCGGTTTGAGATTTGCAATCAGTTCACGGGTATTTTCTGACAGAGAACTCACTTTCCCACGTGTTGTGTCATAACGGATCAGATCCCGTTGGTCGAAAACAATCGTCAGCGAGAGCATTGCAACGATTAGGGCTGCGGTTCTGATCAAGTAATGCCACCATAGGGAGTTTCCATCTTTACCACCGGACCAGTGTCTCCTGCCAATTAGCACCATACAGAGATAGAGTCCGATCGAAATGATCATACAGAAGTACATCGTCGAGGAAAGGCTAAGGATGCCACGCTGGAAGTCGTCAAATTGAGAATAGATTCCCCAGGAGGAGATGATTTGGGCGATTTGGGAAGATGCGGCAATCACATCTGCCGAGGCGGCGGCGACAAGCGGAATGTTAAACGCAAGTCCAAACACAAATGCGATCGTTGCGTTTCGTGTCAGGAAGGATGCAACCATACCCAGTGACAACATGGAAAGGCCAATGAGCCAGTAACCAAAGTAATTTGTCATCAACAAACCGGTGTCCAGATCCACCAGAAATGTGCCGGGTGTTTTCGCGAGTGACGCCAGCACGAGAAAGTTAGAGATTTGGGAAAACAGCAATGACACGGTAAAAATCAGAGCTGCTGCCAGAAACTTACCAATCACAATATCAAAATCCTGAGCGGGGAGCGTGAGTAGTAATTCATCGGTCTTTTCACGTCGCTCTTCCGACCAGATGCCCATCGTGATCGCCGGAATATAGATCAGCATGATCAAAGGCAGATATTGGTTTAATTGATTTAGATTCGCAAGATTGGCATTAAAAAATTGATGTGGCCAAAAAGCGGCAAATGAGGTGAGCAGCACAAAGACACACAGAAAGACGTACCCGGTAGGGTTACTGAAGTAGCCCTTGAAATTGCGCCGCACCACGGCGATTGCTGCGGTTCGCGTATAGTACAACGGTACCATGATTGCAGCGAGGATGAACACGATCAATAAATCTCGAAAGACAAGATCAAACAGGGCAATAAACAGGTTTGTTCCGGTTTCCATTATTCTCTAACTTCTCTTAAAAAAAGCGTTAAACATCGGGGTTGGTTTACTAATATAACTGGGGCAGGATCGATGGTGTCAAATGATTTCAACAGGAGCCGTTAAGCGGCGAAAAGCCTGATCCAGAGATTCATCGTTCTGGGCTAAGTCCGTCATCGCCCCGTCATAGACTAATTCCCCTTCGTGGATCATGATGACTCGATTGGCCATGGCCTCGACCTCCTGCATGATATGCGTCGACAACAGAATGGTACGATCCTTACCCAATCGGTTCATCGTATTTCGCACTTCCTGAATCTGATTAGGATCCAGGCCTGCCGTTGGTTCATCCATAATCAGGACATCGGGTTCATGTAACAGCGCCTGCGCCATGCCTACCCGCTGGCGATAACCTTTGGATAACTTACTAATGGCCTTGTAGATCACACTGCTCAGATCGCATAAGTCGACGACGGCTTCGATGCGCTCATTCTTATGGGTACGTGACATTCCCCGGGCATCGGCAAAAAAGCTCAATAGGGAATGGGGAGTCATATCCAGGTATAAAGGGCCGTTTTCGGGCAGGTACCCGAGGTGCCTCAGACCTTGAATGCGCTGTTCGGACATATTATATCCGGCAATGTGAGCGGTTCCTTCGGACGGTGCCAGATAGCCGGTTAACAGTTTCATGGTGGTGCTCTTTCCGGCACCGTTGGGTCCCAGAAAAGCGACGACTTCACCTCGGTTAATTTTGAAATTAACATTTCGCGATGCCGCAAATTCACCATAGAATTTTGAAAGCCCGTCGGCCTCAATCATGGCATTCTGAGCGTTATCCAACGGCGGGCACTCCGTTTCCGTGTTTTCACTTGGCGCTGGCTGGGTTGTTTCTTCAGTCATAGATCGTGTGTTTTGGATAAAGTTAGATTGGTTATAAATAGGGTGTTGTGTTTATTCTATTGGAACAAGCAATGGCGGAAGTCTCAATACGTCTTGTATGATCAATAAGTTCGCATTTTAGGGCAGTTTGGACGGGTTAGGCAGGTCGTGAAGTACGAATATGTTGATTCCAATTATTATCATCGATTTCTGGAAAGTCTATACGCAGATGGACCCCACGAGATTCTTTTCGGGTGATAGCAGATTGGACCATAATGCGTGCCACGGTAAGCATATTCTGCAATTCCCATCCTTGTTTGTCAGGAATTTGAGACGATAAAACATATTGGCTCCATTGGTTTATGGTGTTTTGTGCTTTTTCCAGATCGGTTGCATTACGCAAAACACCGACGGAACGCCACATCAGACTTTTCAACGAATTCGTAATATCATGCAGATCGAGTTGTTCATCCCCCCCGCCCACTTTGGGATTGGTAATGGGCAGGACTTCGTAATGATCGGTCATGGTGCCTGCCAAATCCGAGGCGCCTTTGCCGGCATGAGCACCGTATACCAGACTTTCCAGCAGGCTGTTCGAGGCGAGTCGGTTCGCTCCGTGCAGTCCACTGGATGTGACTTCCCCCGCAGCCCATAGTCCGGGAAGACTGGTTTGACCCTGGCTGTCTACACTGACTCCGCCAATCATATAGTGAGCGCCCGGACGCACCGGGATTCTATCCGAGGTGATATTGATTCCGAATTGTTCACATGACCGGGAAATCCCTGGAAAGCGATTGCGAACCAATGTGGGATTGAGATGGGCGAGATCGAGATAGACACAGGGATGTCGTTTTTTTTCCATTTGGCGGACGATCGAATGAGCGACGATATCCCGTGGTGCCAACTCTCC
This sequence comes from Planctomycetota bacterium, assembly GCA_036150515.1. Lineage (GTDB taxonomy): Bacteria > Planctomycetota > Planctomycetia > Pirellulales > Pirellulaceae > UBA721. Next base: position 21,088 of record JAYZPA010000123.1, on the reverse strand, counting down.
CCGCACGTCATAGTCTTTCATAAAGCGAAAACCGTCCTGATCCACCAGATACGCACCTTCGCCGCGGATGGCTTCGGTAATCAGACTTCGGCTGCTGCCGGCGATATACAGAATCGTAGGATGAAACTGCATAAATTCCATATCCGTCAATTCTGCTCCCGCCCGGTAGGCCATGGCATGGCCGTCAGCCGTCGCCACTTGAGGGTTGGTGGATTCGCGATAGAGTTGGCCTGTTCCGCCAGTGCAGAGGATGGTTTGTTTTGCCCAGACCATTTTCATTTCATCCTGTTCGAGAATGAGGGCACCCTGGCACTGACCGTCGTGCGTCAGCAGGTCGATGGTGAATGCGTTCTGGCTGATGTGGATATTTTGCTGTCGCTTGGTCCACTGAATCATTGCTCGAATGACTTCTTTTCCGGTCGCATCCCCCAACGCGTGTAAAATCCGGTGATGGCTGTGCCCCCCTTCGCGACCAAGCTGCAGGTCGCCGGCATCCTGATCGAATTGAGTTCCCCACTGGATTAGTTCCGCAATGCGGGACGGTGCTTCACGGATGACCATCTCGACAATTTCAGGGTCACAAAGCTTGCCACCGGCGGTGAGTGTATCTTCCACATGGTTTTCAAAACGATCATCCGGGTGCGTTACGCTGGCGATTCCACCCTGAGCAAAATGGCTGTTGGATTGTTCGAGGTGGTCTTTAGTGACCAGAATGACGTTGTTGTTTGAATCAACCGCATTGGCCGCACGTAATCCGGCCAGTCCACCACCGATAATCAATACATCGGTGAAGCGATGAGTCAATTCCTTGGGTTGGAATGGAACTAAATATCGTGGCAATATGTCTGACATGATGGACGGTACAAAGAATGGGATGGTTTGGTTTTATTTTATGGTACGAAGACCATATGCAGAACATCCCTGTACCATGATCGTGACGGTTTTATGAATGGTCTTCGCTTCATGCCGTTAGAACCTATTCATCCGATATGTTGGTTCCTTTACGGAACGATCGATACTGCTCCCGCAGTTGGGCCGGTAACCCGGATACAACACCACGATTACGGACACCGCTGACATTGTCCGGTTTTACCTGCACTTTACGTGGATCCTGATTGGTTTGCGGTTGTAATCCGAGTGACCTCAGGGTGTCATCCAGAGTTCGTTGGCCCGCGGGGGTGTTGTCTTTTTTGAGTTTTTCATAGCGTGACACCATTTCGCGCAACTGCTCGGCGGTAATCCCTAAATCATCGAGTAATTTCTGATTGGGGTCATGCTGTTGATCTTTAAGATAATCCAGCACAAGATCGGTTGCTTTGCGAGTATATTGCAAATCAGCACGCTCTTGGTCAGTTAATGGCGGCGGTTCCGAAGGTGGCTCGAGTTGGCTATTCGGGTCATTTTGGCCCGTGACGGTTTGCTCTGTCTTATTTGAATTGTCCGTGGTTTCACCATTCGAACCACCCGCATTTTTGTCGGGTGATTTGGGATCAGGGATCAATTGGTTTTTGGTCTCAGATTGCGTGTTTGTGTTGTCACCCGCACCGCCTTCAGGTAATTCACTTTCTCCCACGGTTTTGTTTGCAGATCCGTTTTCACCGGTTCCGCCCGCAGGTTCATTTTGGGGATCTCCTGACGGATCTGCGTTGTTCGCTGAGGCGGGGTTGTTATTGGAACTGTCCGGGTTTCCGTTATCCCCGCTGGTTTCCGGGGGTTGGTTATTTTGCTGAGTGGATGGTTTGTCAGATGAGGACTGTCCCTGATCGGGAGCGGATGGAGTATTGGAATTCCCACTTTGGTCGTTCCCCTGTTCGGGCTCGTTGTCAGATGCTGGGTTCTCAGCAAAGGCATTGTTTCCTTCTGTGGGATCATCGTTATTGCCGGATTGATTCCGGGGTAATTTATTTAATTGAGAAGGATCTTGATTCTGCAAGTGCTCCAAAGCCCGTTCAAAAACATCGCCATCATGCAGATCTTCGTTCGGCTTGCGATTGCTTTGTTGAGTCGGGTCGCGGTTTGAATGGTTGTTGGGGTCCCCCTGTTCCCCGGTAGGCGTACCGTTTTGAGCATCTCCGGTACCTTGATCATTACTTGAATTGGGTTCATCCGGGTTACCCGTGGCCATATCATTCATATTTGAATCACCCTGTTCGCCCTCACGGGGCTCGGCAGGATCCCCTTCATTCGGGGAATCTGACCCATTGGGCTTTGGATTGGTTTGGTCACCGGGTTCGCCCTCATCCGGGGAACGGTTGGGTGATTGATCCATATTGGATTCTTCATTATCGTCGGTGGGCTTGCCCTGTTGACCGTCACCGGTCCCCTCGGATGGTGTTGCATCTCCCGCTTCTGTGCCGGCACCTCCCATCCCTTCCGGGTCGGTTCCTGAATCTCCCTGGCCACCTTCCGGTTCAGCAGGTGTATCTCCTTGTTGTGGGTTTTCAGAATTGGGTTGATTGGGATCCTCGTTTTCCGGGTCGCTGTTAGGTTCTGTGGGATCTTCCGATTCGCTCCCGTTTTCATCCGGCTCAACGACATGAATGATGAGTTGTCTGGATCGCGACACGTTGGGTTCGGGACGTGTCGAAATCCTGCGATTATCGGTTGCTGTGCCATAGACCACGACTCGGCTTCCTGGCGGGATCTTCAGAGCCCGAGGATCAAAGATGACCCCATGTTGTTGTAAGCCGATGGCACCCTGAGGATCGTGAAACAGCGTTTGCTTGATTTCCTCTTGCCCGGGCGACAGGATTGAAAAAGTCATGTTTTCCAACCCATAATCCAGGTCATGTGCTTTCAACTGAAGCTGCAAACGACGGTTTACAGGCAATGAAACCGGGCCCGCATCAATCTGACTGGCCGTTGGCTTGATAAATTCGATTGCGGGTGCAAGATCCCGTTGTACGGTGATGGAATGCTGGATGGGATCCGGATTCGTATTCCCCTGTGAATTGGTAAATACCAGCTCATAATGAGAATACCGGGGTTCGGAAAGATTCTCTAGCAGTGCCAGAGTCCACTGGAACTGGCACGTGGTTGGACTGATCATTTCCATTGGCATCGAATGGGGGTCGTCCTGATCCTGGGAATATAATCGAATCATCGCCGAATCCATCGGCTGATTGGTTTCTGCCATCAGGGTGACTTGCGTGCCCTCAATGGCATCGATGTTGAATTGGTCTGATGCGATCATCTGAGGGCTAAGTGTATAGGCTGGGTAATCATATTGAATCGACAGAATGCGAATGTTGGGAGCGGGAATCGCGGTGATTGAAAATCGCTCCGACGTGGCCATTCGCTGCTTTAAGTCTCCTGCCTGAATCCAGTATTGCAAATCCTGCTGAATCCCCGGGAGATCGCCACCAAGAATTGCGGAAAAAGCAGAGCTTCCAATATCGGTTGACATCGGAATGGATTGAGCGGACAAACTGCCATTGGCCGTTTGATAGAAGAGGTGAACCTGATCGCTGCTGGTGATTCCGTCGACGGTTGCCGTAATCTGAACCGAACTACCAAAGATAACCTCTTGATTCCCGGGTGTGATATCGGAGATAAGTATTTCCGAAGGCCTCTGTACGGTATCCCAGGGAATGAGAATACGATGCAGTGTTTGCATCGACGGTCTTGGTAGGAAGGCAAAGTAAACTGCCGTAATCGCCAGCATTGCCAGTCCGGCATATCCCCAGTGTGCAAGTCCACGCGTATCGACACCGTCCTGGATCCGCTGGTCGGTCAAATCGAGGTTAGCACGAGTTGCCATGGCTTGTTGGATGGACGGATGGATATCACCGGTTGGATCCCGTAATTGCCAGAAATTACTGACGCTGTTTTTGATTTCAGGCGATTCCAATTCAATCTGCTCGGCGGCAAAAAGTGGATTGATGTGCCGTCGCAGATGTAGCACCAGACCTCTTATGCAAATTACCGGCAGCACGATCCATAAGATTAAAAAGAACATCCAGCGACCGACCGATCCCAGGGAAGCCGTGCTGCTTAACAAATAGGCCCAATGGTCGATTAGAAATGCAACCAACAACAAGCAGGTCGTCGTAATGACTAAACGACTTGCCCAGACGGCCACTTCGGTTAATTTCATTTGTCGGCAATTCGAGTGCAATGAATCACGAACCTGATTTGCATCAGTCGATGGGGACAGTCCAGATTGTGGTGTGACGGAACCGGTTGCCATGAATCTCACTTGAAATAAACTGTTTCCAACTACCTTATACTATTATAGACGCTGTGAGTCTGAATTCGTTCCCGTTTTTTGGGCAGATAGAACAGCAAATCAAGAATGGTTATTTCCACGATCGGCTATTTGTATGGCTGGAATCATGGGTGGGCTGTCCAATTCGGTGTCACAGTCGAACCCAACACGCCTCTTATCTATCTCTTTCCTTGTTCGCTTGTTATTTTATTGAAGGGAAAGGAAATTCCCATACAGTTCCGGGAAACCGATTCAGGGCTACACTGAAAGTATCGGCTTTTGACGGTCGTTTCCCGAGTTTTGTACGACAATGCAGTGATGTCAGGTCGATTTCACTTACATCAATAGCGTGCTCGCCCCGTATTTAGAATCAGGATCAAATTGTGACAAAGCCAGTGGATGTAATTTATCTCGACGAGGCGGACAATATTTGTGTTGCCGCACATGATTTGCCAGCGGGAATGAGTTTGCAAGTCGGATCCCATGAATTTGTATTATGCGACGATATTCGCATGGGCCATAAAATAGCGGTATGTGATATTTCCAGCAATGCCGCGGTTTTAAAATATGGTCAATCGATTGGATTGACAACCGACACGGTCCGTGCCGGGCAGTGGGTACACGTTCACAATGTCAAACATGTGTCCTCGTCCAAAGGCTATGAGAAAGCAACGGTGCCTGGTTTCAAACCGGATCCCATAACGGATCGAACGTTCATGGGGTACAAGCGACCTAACGGGAAGGTGGGCACGCGTAACTACATCGGCATCCTGTCCTCAGTGAATTGTTCAGCAACGGTTGCCCGAACGATTTCAAGTCACTTTGGCGACGACGAATTGCTGGATTATCCGAATATCGACGGTGTGGTCGCCTTTACGCATGGCGAAGGATGTGGGATGGAATTTGGTGGTACGAAACACGAGATGTTGAATCGGGTGATGGGTGGCATGGCACGGCACCCCAATATGGGAGGCTATCTAATCGTTGGTTTAGGTTGTGAGCAAAGCACGATTGGGTATTTGGTGGAGAGCCAAAAACTTGTTCAAATTCAGGGTAGTGACGAACAGATATCGGGACCTCCGGTTCTCAGTATGCAGGATCATGGTGGCACAGCGCGGACGGTTGAATTAGGGATCGAGCAAGTTCGCAAGTTGTTACCTCGGGCCAATGCGGTTCAGCGGGAAGAAGTCCCTGCAAGTGAAATTGTACTGGGTTTAGAATGTGGTGGTTCGGACGGAAATTCAGGAATCACCGCCAACCCGGCCGTTGGTGCGGCCAGTGATCTGCTTGTGGCATGTGGCGGGACAGCGGTCCTGTCAGAAATGCCGGAGGTTTACGGAGCGGAGCATTTATTAACCGCTCGATCCCGCTCGGTTGCCGTTGCCGACAAATTGATTGAACGGATTCAATGGTGGGAATGGTATACCGGACTGTTTGGTGAGAGCATGAATGACAATCCTTCGATGGGAAATAAAGAGGGCGGATTGACGACTATTGCGGAGAAGTCATTAGGGGCAATCGCCAAAGGTGGTTCCACGGTACTGGAAGCAGTCTATGAATATGCACAACAGATTGATCAACGGGGGTTCGTCCTGATGGATACTCCTGGATTTGATCCCCCCAGTGTTACGGGGATGGTCGCCGGCGGTGCGAATGTGGTTGTGTTTACTACGGGGCGAGGTAGTTGTTTTGGTTGTAAACCGACGCCTTCGATCAAAGTAGCAACCAATACACCGATGTATCAGCGGATGATCGATGATATGGATATCAATGCAGGAACCATTCTGACCGGGGTCAGCATCGATGAAATTGGACGCGAAATTTTTGAAGAGGTTTTAGCGGTCGCCAGTGGAAAACAAACTCGCAGCGAAGTCCATGGAATTGGAGAAGATGAATTTGTACCCTGGACCATTGGGGCTCAACTCTAATCCAGGAGTACTCGAAGCAAAAACTAACCAAGCCCGTGTTACATACACTGGCTTTTTTTGTGTAGAATCCCAACCCGACGTGGTTGTGGTCACGTTGACAGCATTTCCCGTTTTCAAAGCCGGCTTGTTGCTTACCTTGGTGGCCTTTTGTCCTACATTGATATTATTCGTAAACGAACTCAAACTCCGTGGGCTATTTTGGTGCGCGGGTTTTTGCGGTTGCTGGCGTTTGTTTATGGATGGATTGTGGCCTGGCGTAACCGACGGTTTGATCGGGTACCCTCAGCGTCCCGGAGGATATCGGTTCCCGTTATTAGCGTCGGGAACCTTACCACCGGAGGTACGGGAAAAACTCCCATGGTGGAGTTTATCGCACGGTATGTACGCGAAAAAGAAATTCGTGTGACTTTGATCAGCCGAGGGTATGGTAGTCAGGAAGGAAAGCCAAACGACGAGGCACTCGAACTGGAAAGGAAACTGCCGACGGTTCCCCATCTGCAAAATCCAGATCGAGTCGCTGCCGCTGAATTAGCGATTGATGAACTGGAAGCGGAATTGATTTTGCTGGATGACGGATTTCAACACCGTCGGATTCATCGTGACCTCGATATTGTTTTGATCGATGCTACCTGTCCCTTTGGTTATGGGTATTTATTACCACGTGGATTGTTGCGGGAATCCCCGGCAAGTTTATTACGTGGCGATGTGATGGTGGTGACCCGGGTGGATCAGGTCGAGCCTGAGGACTTACTTGCGATTGATCAGAAGATCAGGAAACACAATGCACAAGCTCCAATTGTGCATTGTGGACATGGGGTGGACGGGCTGGATCGGTATAACGGCGATCGCCAGCCCCTCACAGCGCTGCATCAGAAACGGGTTTTGGCATTTTGTGGTATCGGCAATCCTACGGTTTTTCATAACATGTTGTTGCAGCGTGGATTAGACGTTGTTTGTTTTGAAGTGTATCCAGACCATTTTAATTTTCAACGATCGGATATTCAGCGATTGGTGGAACTGGCACAACAACATCAAGTGGATGCCGTGGTTTGTACGCATAAAGATCTCGTAAAAATCCAAGTTCAAAGTCTGGGGACTTTTGAGTTATGGGCGCTGGCTGTTTCACTGGAACCGCTGGCAGGTGTGGAACACCTATATCGGGCCTTGGACCTTGTCGTGGATACCGTGATGAAAGAAAAGTAACCAATATGGCTGAAACAATATTGATTGTCGGGGCGACTTCCGGGATTGCCTGTGCGGTTGCACAGCGGCTGGCGAGCGAGGGCAATCACTTGATTCTGGCCGCCAGAAACGAAGCGGAATTACAGGCGGTTGCCAGTGACCTTGCCATTCGGTACGAAGTTACGGTGAATACGATTATCTGGGAAGCGCTGGATTTTGATTGTCACCAGCAGTTTGTTGATGATTGCTGGTCGCAATCGGATACGGATTTGGCCGGCGCGGTCATCTGCCATGGCCTGTTACCAAACCAACACGAGGCGGAGCGGGATTGGAATCTGGCTCGTGAAACGCTGGATATCAATTTTACTTCTGCCGTTTCCCTGCTGGAAAAACTGGCACTGCTGCTGCAAGCCAGAAAAGATGGAGGGTTTCTGGCTGTGGTGTCTTCCGTTGCCGGAGACCGCGGTCGCGGCAGCAACTACTTGTATGGAGCTGCTAAAGGAGGCTTGAGTATTTATTTACAGGGGTTGCGCAACCGGCTGTTTCGGCATGGCGTCCATGTGTTGACTATCAAACCAGGGTTTGTATTCACGGCGATGACCGCTCATTTATTAAAGGAAAAGTCTCCGTTGGTAGCGACGCCGGATCAGGTTGCACGGGATATATGTCGTGCTATTAAGAAGCGCAAGAACGTGATTTATACTCGATGGTTTTGGCGCTGTATCATGCGAGTGATCCGCTGTATTCCTGAATGGCTGTTCAAACGGTTGAAGTTATAGTTATACAGGACTGTTTTTCAAACCCGTCTGTAGCGGTATCACCACGGATACTTCGGCGATATAATGTTAAAATGAGCGCTGCGACCGAGCCACAACAGATTCAATCTCCCGACGATCCGATGTTGGAACAACTGTGTCAATCGCTACGCGGATTGGCTAATCAAGTTGAGATACAGGATTCCACCGGTGTGCCTCGCTGGCCTGACAGACAATTAGAGTTATGTGCACAACATGGTGTCTTTCGATGGTTTATTGACGAGGAATGCGGTGGCCTGGGCTGGTCCGACGGCGATCTTGCTCGGGGATATTTGGCTTTAGGTGCAGCTTGCCAAACCACCACATTCATCATCACTCAGCGAACAGGTGCCTGTCAGCGGATAGCCATGGGGGGAAGCGATTTTGCTCGCGAATCCCTGCTGCCGGATTTACTCGACGGTTCGCAGTTTTCGACCGTCGGCATCTCTCATCTGACGACCAGCCATCGGCATCTGTCGGAGCCCATCTTAACCGCAGAGGAAACGCCCGGTGGTTTTGTGCTCAATGGATTTTGCCCGTGGGTTACCGGTGCCACCCAGGCCGAGACCGTGGTCGTAGGAGCTACTTTGGCTGACGGTCGTCAGATCCTGACCGTCATGCCAACGGCACTCGACGGCGTTACCTTACATGAACCGGCTTGTTTACTGGCATTGTCGTCCAGCCATACGGGCAAGGTCAGCATGGATCAGGTTGTCGTTGATCGCAAGTGGTTACTGGGGGGTCCCGTGGAAAACGTCATGGCTCAGGGAGTGGGTGCTCGTACCGGTGGCTTACAAACATCGACGTTGGCTTTAGGCTTGGCGGGGGAGGCCATTCAATTTATTCGAGACGAGTCGGAACAGCGACAGGAATTAAAGGATCCGGTTCAATCCTTGCAACACCAATGGCAGGTACTGCGAGATGAATTACTGGAGACCGCGGATGGACGGGCTTCCTGTGCTGCCGAGGATTTAAGGATGCGTGCTAACGATCTTGTCATCCGGGCCACCCAGGCTTCGCTGTCGGCGGCAAAAGGAGCCGGTTTTGTGACAGGGCATCCGGCTGGTCGCTGGTGCCGCGAAGCATTGTTCTTTATGGTTTGGAGCTGTCCGCAATACGTCATGAATGCACAATTGTGTCAGTTAGCCGGTATCCAGTCCGCAGCAGGGAGTGAATGATGGATGAACCACAAATAACCTGGCACGATCATAGTATTACACGTGAACAGCGTGAATCCCTCAACGGACATCGTGGATGTGTCGTTTGGTTTACAGGTCTTAGCGGAAGCGGTAAAAGTACGATTGCCAATGGAGTGGATCAGAAACTTCATCAGCGGGGCGTCCATACATTTGTGCTGGATGGGGATAATGTGCGGCATGGACTTAATGCCAGTACAGCCTTATTAGCTGAATTTGGTGAGCAGTATGCCGAACGCTTTGGGTTGGGGTTCTCCGCTCTGGATCGTCAGGAGAATATTCGTCGTGTTGGTGCGGTTTCAGAACTGTTTGCTGCGGCTGGTCTGGTGACACTGGTTGCTTTTGTCAGTCCGTATCAGCGTGATCGCGAGGCGGTTCGATCACGCATTGAAGCGAGTTTAGGTGAAGGTGATTTCATTGAAGTTCATGTCGACGCGTCGCTGGAAGTCTGTGAATCCCGTGATCCAAAAGGGTTGTATCAAAAGGCGCGTGCAGGGGAAATCACCGGGATGACCGGTATCGATGACCCTTACGAGCCCCCGCAGAATCCTGAATTGCATTTAGATGCGGGCGATCAAAATCCGGATGCTCTGGCAGAGCAGGTAGTTACGTATCTGCAGCAGTGCGGGGTTATTGAGCCTTCCTGAGTGGAAGGACAGGAGTGCGTACTTTCTGTTTCAACACCCTCTGCGGATGCACTATAATGAACGACACCATAGATCAAACTCTTCCTGACGCGGGTAAGCTTATGCGTGCACTGATCGCGACCATCATGATTTCTCTGCTACCTGTTGGTGCGTCAGCGGGTGAGGGGGTGGACTTTCGTCGGGAAGTGAAGCCGATTCTGGTGGCCCGATGTTTCAAATGTCATAGCCAGCTTGAAGCGGAGAGTGAGTTACGTCTTGACTCCATCAGTCGTATGCTTACCGGTGGAGTGCGCGGCCCTGCGATTATTAAAGGTGACAGTAAATCAAGTTTGCTGATCAAGGTGTTACGGGGGGAAGAAGAAGACCTGATGATGCCCTCGGAAGGTCCCGCTTTGCCGGCAGCTCAGATTGCGATTATTGCACGGTGGATTGATGAGGGAGCTGAGGGGACCGATGATGTTACCAGCATCCGGCACTGGGCTTATCAAAGACCGGTTTTGGTTCCCGCACCGACCAGTGTCCGATCCGCCTGGGACGCCACGGAATTGGATCGCTGGGTAGCGGCCGGGCATGTGGAACATCAGTTACAACCGGTGCCGGTTGCAGACCGGCGAACGTTGATACGTCGTGCCTACTTAGATCTTGTTGGATTTCCGCCGACCATTCAGCAGGTCAACGCATTTCTGTCCGACGAAACAGATACAGCCTATGCACGGATGGTTGACGAGTTGTTAGCCAGCGAACGATATGGCGAGCGATGGGGGCGACACTGGATGGACATCTGGCGATATAGTGATTGGTCGGGTTATAAGGCGGAGGTTCGAAACAGCCAAAAGAACATTTGGCATTGGCGTGACTGGATTATACGCTCGCTGAATCAGGATAAGAGCTATGCGACGATGGTCCAGCACATGCTTGCCGGAGATGAAATCGCGCCTACCGACCCCGACGCCCTCCGTGCCACAGGTTATCTGGTTCGCAGTTGGTATAAATTTAACCGTAACACCTGGCTCGATAAAACGATTGAGCACAGTGGTAAAGCATTTCTTGGGATGACCATTGGCTGTGCCAAGTGCCACGACCACATGTACGATCCGATCAGTCAGCGGGCGTATTATCAATACCGTGCTATTTTCGAGACCCATGATGTACGTGACTCCATGATACCTGCAGACTCGTCTGCTGATGGTCAGACGATACCACGGGTATTTGATAAACGCTTGCAGGATCCGACGTATGTTTTTCTGCGAGGCGATGATCGGACGCCGGATAAAGAAGAAGTGATGTTACCTGGTCTGCCGGGGCTGTTTGATACGCCGTTGAATGTTGAGCCGATTGCGTTGCCGGTAGCTGCGTACTATCCCGGCTCAACCCCTGCCGCTCAACAACGGGACCATCAGCGGGCGAAACAGGAATTACAGGTGGCCACACAGGCACTGACAACGGCGCGAAAAACCCTTGCTTCAAAAATGGAACCAACCGATAGCCCTTCTCCCGCTCCCGCATTACCGAACCCAATGGTGATTGTGAAGGATTCGTTTGAGACGCTGGACGAAACCCGCTGGAAACCACTGGAGGGAAATTGGAAAGCGGTGGATGGTCAATTAACTCAGGATGAAACGGGCAGCCAGCAGCGACGCCTGGAATTACAGACAAAAATACCTCAGGATTTTGAATTATTGATGGAAGTGACGATCCGGGGAGGTGAAAAATGGAAGTCCGTAGGTTTTGATTTTGATAACCATGATGAACGGGCACTGGGATTTTATATCAGTGCCGTACAGGGTGGTGCCAAGACTCAGTTTCTCCTGCGAGACGGTGCCGATACAGAGTATCTCACCAACGGAGTTGTTCCGTATCCATTTAAACAGGATGAAAAAGTCGATCTTCGTTTTTTGATTAAAGGACCGTTAGCGAACGTTTATATTAACGGCACTCTGATTCAAGCGTTGCAGTTTAAACGCGCTCGTGTTTCCGGTGCCCTGCAAATCTGGACCTTTGATTGTGATGCTGCGTTTGATTCATTTGCGATTGCAACGCTTGCAGCAGATACCCAACTGAAGCTGCCGGCGGATATCATGCCGCCTAAACCCGCGGTGAGTGTGGCCGATGCAGAACGGGCCGTTGAACAGGCGGAGGCCGAACAACGGGTGAAACAGCGTCAGCTTGAGTTCATTGTCGCCCGATCGGATGCGGATAATGCAAAATATCATCAGGCCGAGGTAGCGGCGGATGGGGTTCGAACCCTGAATGAAGAAGCCTATCGTGCCGAACAGGCATGGCAGCAGGCACGGTTTGAGAAGGAATTGACCAACGCTGAGCATGCAGCCGCAGCGGCTCGTGAGAAATTTCAAGGCGAAGAAACCGATGCCAATAAAAAGGAACTGGAAAAATTCGAGAAACAAACCGTGACAGTGAAGCAAAAGTTGACCAGTCTTCAACAGAAAATGGATTCAGATAAGGTAAGTGAAACGTATAGTTCCTTAGGACCGCTCTTTCCTCAAACCAGCAGCGGTCGCCGTCAGGCATTGGCAAACTGGATCGTTGCCCGTGACAATCCGTTAACTGCCCGCGTGGCTGTTAACCATATTTGGCTGCGGCATTTTGGTGTACCGCTGGTTCCGACGGTTTTTGATTTTGGATTGAATGGAAAACCTCCTTCCCACCCGGAATTGCTTGATTATCTGGCAACGGAACTGATGGAAAACCAGTGGAGCATGAAACACATTCATCGGTTGATCATGAACAGTCGTACGTATCAACTGCGATCTTCCGGAAAATCAGAGTCTGCAACGAACCTGCAACAGGATCCGGACAATTTGTATCTGTGGCGGATGAATTCCCGTCGTATGGAAGCGGAGGTGGTTCGTGACAGCGTGTTGCACGTTTCCGGTGCACTTGACCTGAAGATGGGTGGTCCGGAAATTCCTTTTGCACAGGGTATGACCAACTATCGTCGCAGTGTTTATTTCCAGACGGCCTATGAAAAACAGATGGTGTTTTTGCAGTTGTTTGATGTGGCTAGTCCGGAAGAATGTTATCAGCGAAAAAACAGTATTATTCCCCAACAGGCATTGGCGATGGCCAACAGTCCGCTGGCAAAACGCCAGTCCCGCGTGTTAGCCAAGGACTTGCTCAGGCTTTCGAAGCCGGATGAGATAGGTTCGTTTGTCAAACTGAGTTTTGAGCATATTTTGGGCCGACCGCCGACCGGCATGGAGACTCAGACCTGCGAAACATTCATTCAGCAGCAGACAGATCGGTTGAGCAATCCGAAGAGTTTGACGCAGTTTACCAAAGGGAATGAGGTGGATGTTTTGCCATCTGCCGATCCCCGAGTACGGGCTTGTGAAAACCTGATTCTGGTATTACTTAATCACAATGAATTTATCACGATACGCTAGGTGCCCCCATGAGTTTACGTAGACCTTATTCCACGATGACACGCCAGACGCGGCGTCGGTTTCTAAGTGATACAGGAATGGGATTCACAGGTGTGGTACTCAGTAGCATGCTGGCCGAGGAGGGTTTGGGATCGCCGACCGGGTGGGAGCCAGGTCGATTGCATTTTGCACCGAAAGCTAAAAATGTTATCTGGCTGTTTATGGTGGGTGGTACCAGTCATATGGAGAGCTTTGATCCGAAACCGGTACTCAATCAGTATGCGGGTCAGAGTATTGGCGATACGCCCTATAAGGATACGCTGACGAATAAATACAACGATCAAAACTTGCGGGTGGTCGTTCCCGATGATGCGAATGGTCACATCTGGCCAAAGGTCTACCCGCTTCAGGTTGGTTTCCGTAAGCATGGTGAAAGTGGTATTGAAATTAGTGATTGGTGGCCGCACTTAAGCCAACAGGTGGATGAGTTGTCCATTTGTCGAGGGATGTGGACTACCGATAATAATCATGGTGCTCAGCTTCAATTCCATACCGGTCGTCACCGACTGGACGGTTTTTTCCCGACCATTGGATCATGGGTGCATTACGGTTTGGGCTCATTAAACGAGAATCTGCCCAAATTTATTGTGATGGGCACACCGATAGCGGATTGTTGTGGCGGAAGGGAAGCGCATGGAGCCAGCTATTTGGGTCCGGAACATGCAGGTGTACAGTTGAAAGTGGATCCAGCCAATCCGTTACCGTTTGCATCCCCGGGTGGCGACGTATTTCGTGAAGAACAATCCAGCCAGTTTGAGTTGCTTAGTGAACTTAACGGAATTGCTCAGCAGGAGTTTCCGGATGATGCTGTCATGCGAGCCCGGATCAGGTCGTACGAACTTGCATTCCGAATGCAAAGTGCCATTCCTGAGATTGTGAAGTTTCAGGATGAAACAGCGGCCACGCAGCATGCCTATGGGTTAGATCAAAACGAGACAAAAACGGTGGGTCAACAGTGCCTGGCCGCACGCCGATTGGTTGAACAGGGGGTACGGTTCATTCAGATATTCCACGGCAGCAACGGCGGTGCGGGAGCCTGGGATGCCCATAGCAACCTGCAAACAGGGCATGCTCGGTTATGTAAGCAAGTGGATCAGCCGATTGCCGCGTTGATTGCAGATTTGAAACAGCGTGGCTTACTGGATGAAACGCTGGTTGTTTGGGGAACCGAGTTTGGCAGGACACCCGGAGCTCAGAATTCCAACGGTCGCGATCATCATCCCTTTGGATTTAGTGTCTGGATGGCAGGGGGTGGGATCAAAGGAGGTGTCGTGCACGGTGCGACAGATGAACTTGGATTTCATGCCGTTCAGGATCGGCACTATATAACCGATATCCACGCAACCGTCCTGAAACAACTCGGTCTGGATGCAAGCCGAATGCAAATACCAGAACGAAAACGGATTGAGAAAGAAACAGGCCGGCCGATCGATGCGATCATTGCCTGAGATACCACGGAGGAACTGTCCGGTGAGGCAAACAGGCTGAAGTCGGTTGTGATAAAATGAATGCGGCAAGCTTGTGAATATGGATCTGTTTTTAATGAAAGAAAATCAATGAAGTCCTTTTTATTACTGACATTGTTTTGTGGAGCCTGGATGTTGACTGCAGCAACGCAGGTGGTTCAGGCGGAAGTTCCTTTAAATGGACTAACCAATGCGGAGAAGCATAGTGGTTGGAAATTGCTGTTTAACGGTAAAACGACGGAAGGCTGGCGGAACTATAAAAAGGATTCCATTCATGAAGGCTGGCAGATCAAAAACGGGGCGCTGACACGTGCCGCGCAGGGAGCCGGAGATATTATTACCAACGAACAGTATCAGTACTTTGAATTATCGTTGGAATATAACATCTCCAAGGGAGGTAACAGTGGTGTGATGTACCATGTGTCCGAATCGCTGCAACGGCCCTGGCACACAGGTCCGGAGATACAGATTCAGGATAACGTTGCCGGGCATGATCCTCAGAAATCAGGCTGGCTGTACCAGTTGTACCGACCGCAAAAACCAAATTGGGCCAAAATGTTTGAGCAGCAGGTGGGTTATAAGGGTATCGACATGGATGATGCGACCCGACCGGCGGGACAGTGGAATCAGCTGTATCTGCGGATTGGTGAAAAAAACTGCGAGGTCCAGATGAATGGAGTCAGTTATTACTATTTTAATATTGGTGATCAGGATTGGATTGATCGCGTTGCCAAGAGTAAATTTGCGAAGTATGCAGAGTTTGGAAAGACCGGTAAGGGACATATTTGCTTACAGGATCATGGTAACCTTGTCGCTTATCGCAATATCAAAATTCGGGTAACGGCGGCAGATGGAAAAGCACCGAACCCGATCGATCGCGAGTTAGAAGTTACGGCGGTTGAGGCATTCCCAGGCCTGAAGTGGGAGGATTTTGAAGGAGTGGATGAGCAGGGCAAGATCCAGTTCATGCGACCGATCGAATTGATTCATCCGGGTGATCAGACAAACCGTTTGTTTGCCGCCGACCAGCGAGGTCGAATTTACTCGATCGATAATCGCACCGGCGTGAAACAGGCACATGTGATATTGGACATTCAGGACCGGGTCCAGGCTCATGATGCCGCCCGTAATGTCAATGAAGAAGGTCTGTTGGGGCTGGCAATCCACCCTGATTTTAAACGCAATGGACATCTGTACGTTTATTACACGTCCAATCAATCGTCGCTGAAAAATGGTCGTTTTAGTTATGTGTCGCGATTTACCGTGGATCAAAAAAGCGGAAAGGCCGCTGCGGACAGCGAGTTGATTTTAATGAAAGTAGAGCAGCCGTTTGCCAATCACAATGGTGGCCCGATGACGTTTGGCAATGATGGCTATTTATATATTGGTTTTGGTGATGGCGGCGGGCGTAATGATCCGACCGGTCAGGGTCAGGATCTGGGGAGCTGGATGGGCGCTATTTTACGCATTGACGTGAATAAAAAATCGAATGGAAAGAACTATTCCATCCCGAGGGACAATCCCTTTCTGGATGTCGAGGGTGCGTTACCTGAAATCTATGCCTATGGAATCCGTAATCCCTGGCGGATTGCGAACGATTCGGTCACAGGCAATATCTGGATTGCCGATGTTGGACAGGATCAGTGGGAAGAGATCAATATCCTCAAGAAGGGTGCCAATTATGGCTGGAGTGCGCGGGAAGGAAGCTATGGCTTTGGAAACGCGGCTGTTGACCCTGCACGCAGAGTGACCGATCCGCTATGGGAATATGATCACCAGATTGGCAAATCCATTACAGGGGGTTATGTCTATCGCGGGAAAGCGTTGCCGGAACTGGTTGGCTGTTATTTGTACGCGGATTTTGTAACGGGCAGGATTTGGGCTTTGCGATATGATGAAAAATCGGGAAAGGTCATTGAGAATATTGGCCTGCAGGACGCGGGCATTCCCGTGATGGCATTTGGACTGGATGAGCAGGGAGAGGTTTATTACACCGTCGAGTCGGTTAACGGGAAGAGTATATTTAAGTTCGAAAGAGCACCCAACAGCGTTAGCCGATAAAAAATCAGATTCCCGTAACCCTCACAGGATAAAAAAAAATCTGTTTCTGATACATTGGATGGAGGAAGTTTGCTTTACGCATGGTTTTTGGATTGTGTGAAGTGACCCTCAGGCGGAACTGTCCGGTGGACAGGGTAATTGGAATGAAGGGTTTCGGCCCTTGATGTGGATTAGCTTGATATTTTGTTACAAGGAAGTTGCACTATGCCCCGCGCCGCTAAGTGGTTTGTAACCATATGTTTCTTATTGATCTGCTGTAGTGTTGTTCTATCAGCATTGGCTACGGAAATAGTTGCCCATGAACCTCCTGCCTTGGCCGAGGTTGACGCCTCCGTTAGTCAGGCGGAAAGACTTGATGCCCTGGAGGCCGAATCGGCCGAGGCACGACTGGCCGGGCATAATGCCTGGATGCTTGTGTGTTGTGCTTTGGTCCTGTTTATGACCGCACCGGGGTTGGCCATGTTCTATGGGGGCCTGGTACGCAAACGGAATGTGTTGAGCGTCCTGATGCAGTGTTTCTTCCTGATGGGACTGATGACCGTGGTCTGGGCACTATTCGGTTACTCACTTGCCTTTGGTGGGGACAATCCATGGCTTGGTAATGGTGAATTCCTGTTTATGTCGGATGTGGCCCGCACCTGGGATCCAACGAACAAGGTGGTCATTGAACCGATGGAGGGATCCATTCCCCGGATTACGCATATGTTGTTTCAGGGTATGTTTTTCATTATCACTCCGGCATTGATTTGCGGAGCGTTTGCGGAGCGTATGAAATTTAGCTCGATGACGGTCTTATTGCTGCTGTGGAATCTCCTGGTTTATTGCCCGTTATGCCACTGGGTGTGGGATGGTGGAATTCTGGCATATGGCAAGGAACATGCTTTTGCCGGCGGTGTACTGGATTTTGCCGGGGGGATTGTTGTCCATGTCAGTTCCGGAGTTTCCGCACTGTTGATCGCCATTCTGTTGGGCAAACGTCTGGGGTTTGGCAACGAGCCGATGCCTCCCCATAATGTGACCTATACGGTTTTAGGAGCGGCGATGTTATGGGTCGGATGGTTTGGTTTTAATGCCGGTAGTGAATTGGCTTCGGATCATCTTACTTCAAGTGTATTTGCCGTTACGCATTTCTCAGCCGCAGCGGGGATATTGGGGTGGATCACTGTGGAATGGATCATCCATCGTAAACCGACCGTTCTGGGTGCGGCGACCGGTGCCATTGCCGGGTTAGCCTGTATTACGCCCGCGGCGGGATTTGTAAATTTGATGCCGGCGATTTTCATTGGTTTCTCGGCCGGAGTGATTTGCTTCTTTGCCTGCACAACCCTGAAGAATAAATTTCAATATGATGATTCATTGGATGTGTTTGGGGTGCACGGCGTTGGAGGTATGTTGGGTGTGATGATGGCAGGCGTGTTTGGTACGCGCGCTTGTTGGGACGTGAACAACGGCCTGGGGGTTGGATTGATCGAAGGCAATTATCAGACGATTGTGGGTCAGTTTGCGGCCATTGTGATTACCGTGGTCTATTCGCTCGTCTTAACATTTGTTCTCTACAAGATCGTGGATCGCATCATGGGGATGCGTGTGGACAATGATACAGAAATGCGTGGTTTGGATCTAAGCGAGCACGGTGAAGAGGGTTACATCTGGCTGTAAACCCTCCGTTCCTACTCCTCACGAGGTGTCCTGCAGCCAGTTTGATTCTCCGGTTACATTCAGAGTTGTAACAAGTCGAGAATCAGGCTTTCGTATTGTGGTGAGAAGTTATAGCTGCGTTTAATATGCAGATCCAGGTCCAGTAGGTTTTTCCGGTTTGGCGGAAACGGATTGCAGCGTAGCAGATGGGGAATTCGTGACGGCGGGATTGGATAATCGCTGCCATGGATAATTCGCCGGGTAATATCTGCATCTTCGCGGCTTAGTTTTCTGCAGGCGGCAGGCCGGATCAAACCGGCCATCACCGCGGTATCTCCGTAGAGGTTATCATTACGCCGCATCATCTTGATGAACTGGGGATAGTAGTTTTCCCGGTCATAAAAAGCGCAGGTTCCACAATGCGCGGCGATGATGGTGCCTCCATGATCCAGCGCACGTTGTAGTTTTGCGGGATTGGTGAACTTTTGGGAAATCACCTTACAGGAGTGTTCGTAGCCGGTATGAAAGACCAACACCATCTGCATATCGGCTGCCTGCTTGTAAAAGGGATCAAACTCCGGTAAATCGGGACTGACACCCTGGATGGCCGTATGGATTTTTACCATCCGACAACCTTCATTCCAGACCCGATCTAATTCCTGCAATGCATCTTTTCGCAGTGGATTGATACTGCAGCAGGGAATGATTTTGTCGGAGCGTGTTGCCAGATGCAACACGTAGTCGTTGGACACATAGAAATGTGTATGATCCAGATCGATGGTGCCATCGTTGCGATAAACGGCGTCCTGAGCAAACAACACGATATGATCCAGTTGCGTGGATTCCAGATCCCGAAACAGGCGGTTGAGTATTTTTTCAGACATGGTTTCTCCGGGTTCGCGGTGAATTCCGGAAAGGCGGGTGAGCATTTTTGTAATGATGGATTTTTGCGTAGACCGCGACAGAAATCCATCGTCCGGATTTTCGCCCCAGCAAAAAATGTGGGTATGAGCATCAACGGAAGGTGAGGTTTTTTCAAGGGACATGTCGAGCCCAACGCGGCATTCAGGAGAAAGTGGAACGGAGGAGTTTTTTGCGACGCCGGCGAGTAATGGTGACGTAATACAGAACGGATACCATCGTCGTGCCAAAACAGATATAGAACATCACTTCGGTAGGTTTTTTGATCATGGCTTTAATCCCGTGGCGGCGACGTTCCCATTCCCAGGTAAGTGACGGTCGGTCGAGTGTCTGCGTGAAGAATTCATGATCCGGTCCGCTGGTGTCACCGTTAAACAGATAGAGGCGGGAGGTTTGTTGGGCGAGGCGGTCCGTATCAATCCACACGACGAGTTCAAGTTGATTCTGAGTCTGAGGATCCTGAACTTCCTTGATATATTGTTCGATGATATTTTGGGCGGGAAGGGTTCGTCGCCCCAGAATGGTGGAGAGGTTAAATTGAAGCGGATACCCTTTACGGTTACCTTCATAGCAGCGATAAACGACCTCGGTACAGACCAGCGTATTGGTCGTATCAAAATCGAAGTCGAAATCATAGTCCCGTCCCAGATAGTAATAGGCCATGGCGATGGCTTTTGCACGGTGGGCTTCGGTCAGCATGGTTGGGCGGAAAGCGCAGACGGATGTCGCTTCGCCGGCTGAGTGCTCAATGGTGTTAAGAATGACACCCTCGCTGACGGCCTCGATGATATGGTGGTTTTGATATTGATTTTCTGCAGCGGGTTTTTCAAATTCAGCGAGTATTGCACGGAGTTTTTGAGCATGAATGACGCTGGCTTCATTCCCTGTTTCGTTTCCCGTTTCTTCATCATGGGCGGCTAATTGACGGATTTCCTCACAGACCTGTTCATAGATTCCGTCCTGTTTCATTTCATCAACCGTGCCAACGTACATGGCACCATGCGGCCAGAAACCGGGAAGAAATGCGTTGGAAGTGTACCAGTCGCGACGTTCGATCAGAATATCACCGGGTCTTAACGCCTCATGGAAACCTTGGAGATGAGCTGGCCGGATCAGGTGATCGATGCCCCGTTGATTTACCCGAACATCACCCGCCACGGTCGCTGCAAATGTCTGTATTTGTTTATAAAGGTATTCTGCGTTCTCTTTGGCGTCCCGCAGTGTCCGGCTGATATCGGCACGGATACCAAACTTAGGCAAGTTGGCAATTTCTGCCCGCGCTTCCAAAATGATCTGGTGTAAGGCGGAATCTCTGTTTTCATCCTGTCCATCATGGACGTTTTGTTCGTAGGCGTGTTCTGCTGCAAATACCATATCGCGATATGAAGTATCCAGCAATTCACGTTGGACGGTGTCAAAGACATCAGGAGGAATTCCCCAGCGGGTTTCCGGGCGGTTAAGTAAGTCACGGATTCGGGGGTAATCATCATGGGCATCAATAAAGTTCGCGGACATTTCATGTCGTAGCAAGGTTGCCGCCACAAATAAAGTCAGGGCACGATCGCGTGATTGTGGATCGGTGAAAATATCCTGATTCTGATACGA
>JAYZPA010000122.1:0-22880 GCA_036150515.1 Planctomycetota bacterium | reverse complement strand
CGCTGCTTCCTTATCCGCTGCTTCCTTATCCGCTGCTTCCTTATCCGCTGCTTCCTTATCCGCTGCTTCCTTATCCGCTGCTGCCTTTTCCGCTGCTGCCTTTTCCGCTGCTGCCTTTTCCGCTGCTGCCTTTTCCGCTGCTGCCTTTTCCGCTGCTGCCTTGGCCTGAGCGACCCGTTCGGCAACCGGAGCCTGCGATTTTGCATAACGGTCAAAGTTCATCAACAAATCGACCAGGGCGTCGACGGTTTCCGGACTCGTTCCATGGTATAACTGCTGGGTCTGTACCGCTCCAAGATAGTCTTTACTCTCATCGTAAGGAACAATTTGAGGCATCGCTGTGTAGGGCAAAATACCACTGGGCCTGGCAATCCAGCGACGCACATAATCCGCTCGCAATCGCTGATGGACCATTCCCAAGTCAGGTGCCAGACCCCGGGGTTTTCCGGATGGTACAAAGTCACCAACGGCATGACATTTAACACAGTAATCCTGACTAACGACAATCTTCATCACATCGGTCATTCGATCACTCTCATCGCCATTCTGTTTGGTATATGCATCTGACGCTGTTTGGAGATGGTCACCATTGACGCGTGGATCAAAATCATAGGGATAGTCTGCATTGTCACGAGCGGCAAAGTAGTTCACAATTTTCGTCGCTTCGGCGCTGGACATATTAAAACGTGGCATTCGCAACACAACCGCCGGACGGATGCGATAGGGCTCTAGCAGGAAGTCGTGAAACCACTGATTCTGGACCTTCGTACCCTGACCCACCAGTGGCGGGGGTACCCAAGCCCAACTCTCCGATCCTTTTGCTTCCGAATTGACCATTTTTTCACGTTGGGTCACGTGCGGCAAAAGGTATCGGGCCAGCACGCCACCGCTGGCAGGCTTACGATTCGTAATTAATTCGGGGGAGACACGGGACAAATTAGATCCGGAAGCCGCGATACCACCATTGATCACCCCGTAATCCCAAAGCTGGAATTGCAACTCCCGGACCGTATTGAGTGACATGGCGTCCTGCAAAAAGTCTTCCACCGGATCACCAAAGTCATCATTGGCCGATGCCCGCCCACCATTACCGACGGACGGCATCCCCTGAAACGAGGCAGTCAGATTGCCACGTTCATCCAATTCGGTGGATGCGGATAAGTCGTCCTCGGAAACCTGCGGTCGCAAAAACGGGAACTCTTTGGGGACGTCGACGTGCTGTGCAAGGACGGTTTTCACATCTTCGCTTGAAAGCGTAAGATCCCATTTCTCAAGCTCCAGGACATGGCAGCCTGCACAATTGTATTTATCCAAGATTTGTTTACCTTCGATCAGCGCCTGACTGCGGGCCGAGGGTTTGTAGAGATACTTTTCCCGTGGAGGTTCACTGACCAGTCCTAATACAAAAGTAATGATCGCCTCGCGATCGTCCGTACTAAGCGGAAATTGAGGCATACGCAGGCGTTCACTGTATTTCTTACCCCCGGCCTTGTGATAATCAAAGCTTCGCGGTTCACGCAATTTCTGATAGATAAATCCGGTTCGGTTATGGGCGTGTAATTGTTCATGGTAAAACTCGGGCAAATCGTCATCATAGCGACTTGGTTTAATATCCCGAGCAGGCGAATCATCTGCGTGATGATCTGCCCCATGCGTCTGATGACTACCGCCATGATGGCCTTCCAAATATTGGGAGATATGCTCAAACGCCAGTTTTGACGGATCTTTTCGTCCCCAGTCGGCAAGTCCGGCACCGATCGGCTTGGCATCTTCAAAGCCAGGGATATCATGACATCCATAGCACCCGTATTTGCCCAAAGCCTTTCGGCCGATATATCGCAGCTTGGTATCCATATCCAGACCGGCCGATCCGTCTGTTTGTATCAATTCCTGCTCTGCGACTTTCACGCCCGAAGCACCTTGAGGAATGCCGTTCACAGCATAGTCTGCCGCTACCTGTCGATAGAAGGAATCTTCCAGATTCTTCCTGACAAGTTCTGATAAATTCAACTGTAATGACTCGTCGCTTTTTAATTTGGCAACCGTCAGGGTTTCCTCAGCAACGTGCCAGGAACCTGTGTCGGACAATAAGAATTCGGCAATGTCCAATGCGGGATCCACCTTGGTTTGGTTGCCATCGGCATCGGTCAGGATTTCAGCGTCAAGGAACAAATCAGGCATAACCGTACGTGCGTGATAGCGAGTGGGTTCTTTGATCCAGCTATAGAGCCACTTTCGGGCATCGGCCACACCTGTAAATTTGGCTCCCAACTCAGACAAATCCGGACCTTGCAAGAATTCATCCGGATTCCGGAACTGTTCGATGCCGGCCAGCGTTTCATCATGATGGCTGTGACATGCCAGACATCCGCGCTCCTGAAAAGCAATCTTACCGCGCGCGGCATCCGCCGTAACATCCGCATCCCACTGCAGGTAATCATAGGACTGTGAATAACTCTTTAAATAATGAACGATTCCCAGCAATTCCATCGGTTCGAATTTCGCTGCTTCTTCATCTGCCTGAGATTCAGGCAGATGATTATGTAAACTAAAGAAACGTGGCATCCGACTGCTGCTTCGGAAACTCTGTGGATTGGCGATCCAGTCATACAGGAACGCTTCGCCATTCTTAGAACCAATATATCGCAGACTCGGCCCCGGCTTTCTTAAGTCTCCCGGTGCTTCCATATCCGCCAATACAGCCGCCAGACGACCCTGCGCATCGGCGGACAGGCCGCTGGCATCGTTCTCCAATACGCCCAGTAGACGATGGCGGGCCGCGTCATCCTGCGGATGAGTGATCACCCGCTGGACTAACTGCTGATGATCCATGGAAAGCGAATTAAAACCGGACTCGGAACGTATCTGTAAGGCGGCTGCAAAATAGTTTGGCTCCAGCCGCATGTCGGGACCCACTCGTTTGGTGGGACCTTCAAATCCATTGATTTCATGACATCCGTAACAACCAAATTTACGAATGGTGTTGTAGCCCTGAACAACTTTGGGTGCCGGAGCATCCTCAAATCGCTCGCTGGGCTCCAGTTCGGTCACTTCATGATGACACTTCAAACAGGAACTCTCCATGAATCGAGTGGGGTGCTGAGGATAGATCCAGTGGTGATTATCAAACCAACCATGTTCGTCCATCCAGCGTGTTCGATCCAGAGGACCATTAGGAGTATGTGACGCCCATTTGAAATCCGTTGCACTACCCTGCCCCTCGTGACAAATCGTGCATCCAAATTCCTGAACCCGGTGCGGGCTTAAGGACCCTACAAACAAGTCCAGCCGGGGATGGCTGTTAAACGGCTGGGGAAATCCACGCCGGACGACGAGCGTCACATTGTCCAACTCACCCAGGGTGCCCAGTAATCGCTGAGCCACAAGATCCGGATCACTAACCGGGTCTGAATCAATGCTGACGATGACGTCGCCGATCTCCAGACCAGGTCGTGTGTCACGGGCGCGGGTCGAATTCTTGATTGGATTCGCACCACTGTCAACCTGCAGCAGTGCCGTTAGAATTTCTTCACCCGTATAAGTGACATCCGCGCTGTCCGGTTCGATTACCTCGGCTTGCCGTGCTGGTAAAAGCGGTGCGACATAGGCAACCGTAACATCGCTGGATCGCATTAATCCGGTCGGCGCAAAACGCATGCCAAACGTCTCTTCCAATTGTTTTTGACGGTGGGCAACCGGATCCATATCCACATCCGCAGCCGGACTCGAAAGCAATGCAGCGGGTATGGATAAGCGAACTTCAATGGTTCGCTGAGCAACAAATCCTGGTTCTAGTGCCTGTCCAGGAACGGATTTCTCCATCATTTGGTGACATGTCGTACAACGATCAAATCGACGCACGTTTTTGAAGTTGTAATCCTGTTCAAGATCATCACTCCACAGATTCTCAATTTTCAGGGGACTGTTAAAAGCATCCAGTACGGGCATTTCCAACCACTGTTTACCAAGCCACTTTCCTTCCCATAGCGCGGAATGACGATCGTCGATCGCCGCCTGCAATCGGTCTTTCTGAGCATTTGCTTCATCCAAAGCCTTTTGTTTGCCGGCAACCGTAACCTGAAATTCGCCGCCGGTCTCTTTCAACGCCTTGCGGAACCGAACCACTCGTTCATACTTACCTTCCATGTCGGCCAGAACGATGAGTAACTCCTGTAGCTTTTCATGATTTTCACGTTCGGCTTCCCGGTCCCCGTCCCGAACGGCTAAGCCCTCATCACCAGCTATCTGGTCTCGAATGGCGCGTTGGAACTTTACCTTAACCAGCCGTGCATCCTCTTTGGATTTGATCAACATGATCTGATTGTCGATGGCGGCAGCCAATTCCAAACGGGCAACCGCAATGGCCTCGCCCTGAGCTGACTTCAAAGCTTCCTGAGCCGCAGATAAACCATCGACATCAATGACACCCGCGACGTCTTCTAAATCTGAATGGTCACTTTGAAAATCATTTAAGGCAGCAATAAGCTGTACGACACTCGCTGATCCATCCTCCTTACTGGAGTTCGCAGCATCCAGCTCGCTTTGAGCCTTTTGGATCGCTTTAACCACTGCGTCCGTCTGATTTTCCAGCTGTCGCCATTCCGTAACCTGAATATCAATCGCTCGGGCAGCCTTTTGATATCGTTTCCATTCCCGATCATGGTCTTTCCAAAACAACCATATGGTGGAAAACACCAAGATTACGGAAGTTACAGCAAACAGCACGTGTAGCTTCTTTTGATCCCAAATTGTCTCGTCAACTGCAGGCATTTCAGTTTAACTCCGCAACCGCGGCAGATCCTTCTCTATATACCTTTACGTAACCCAACGCCTCATAGGCTTTGATTACATCTAAAAATTAATAAAAAACTCAGGAATGGAAATAAAGTACTTCATATCCACCGTCCAGCGGGCTAGCATTTTGATCGGCAATAATGCCATCCACAACAGTAAATTTGTCATCACCATAAATCGAATGAAACCCATCCGCTTATATAAAGGTTGAAACAGCTTCTTCTCTTTAATTGCCAGCATGGGTGGCAGTACAGCAAAATAACCAAACAACAATACAATACCGACAATTTCTCGCTTAAGAATCACGAAGACCTTAACCAGAAATGCTGAGGATGGATCAGGTTTGGGCAACGGTTGCCGTAACAGATCAACCCAAAAGTACTGTGATAAATCAACGTTGTTCATCGCCTGAACCTTGTGCGTATCCCACGTTTCATAAAACCCGAAGAAATTCCAGTTCGGGCCACGCAAAAATGTCCCCATAACAATCAAGGTGACCCATAAAACCAAAAAGCCAAACTGAAAAATCAAATAAGCGAACTTACGCTGGTCAATGGAATAGTACCCGTTGCCGAGTTTGTTGAAGTCAACATAGGGAATTGCCATAAGCCCGGCCACAATCATGCTTGGAAACACAACCCCCGCCACCCAGGGATCGTAATAAACCAGCATTTCCTGCAGACCAAGAAAGTACCATGGAGCCTTCGATGGATTCGGCGTTTTGACACTGCTGGCGGGTTCTTCCAGTGGCGCCTGTAACAGAATCGCCCACAACAACATGAAGGCTGTTAGACCTACCATGCAAATCAATTCGGTGTATACCAGGTCGGGCCAAACCAGAACCTTTTCCTTACCAAGTGCTTCCAGCGGTACGTCACCAGCAGCAATCCGTCGGTCATTCTCAACCGCTTTATAGGTCGCCAGCCATGTGAAAAATGCGAGCAAGAATATCAACCCGACAATCGGTACGTTGTCCGGCTTCATCACAATCGCTGCAAAATCAACGTCCGCAATCGACAACCCCATGAATAGCAACATGAGGTTTAAACCAAGCCAGGCAATGTTTGGTTTAACCCATCGCTCACGAGTTAGAAACAATCCAAACAAAACCACCATGAGGCCGACCGTATAGGTTACCGGCATCATCGCGGCATCAATCACCGACTTGACGGTGTCTGGCATCGAAATATAACTAATCATGCCAACGTCGCCGCTGCTGGCCATGGCCGCCATAATCACAAAAATAACTGCAATGCTGGACCATACCAATCCAAGCCGACCACGATCGTTCTGCTTCCACTGGTACAAACCAAACAGACCGTTCATCATCGCCAGAGCAAGATAGTAACTGCAGAGAAATCCACTGATACCGACTAAAAACTCTTCATATGTTAGGTGACCATGCATGGCGTATTATTATTGCCTATCTCTTAAGTATCTCGTCTTTGGCGACGAACCTTCAACGAATCTGAATGCTATGAACTATCTCTTTCCTAAACCACCATTACTCGCAAATAACTACATCGGACTGCTAATTCCACCATCTTTACGGATGCGCCAAAAATGAACCGCCATCAGCAGCGCAGCACCTAATGGGATCGCCACGCAATGCAGGACATAAAACCGATTCAGCGTCTCTTCTCCCACGAAACGTGCGCCCAATAAACCAAAGCGCGCATCGGAGGCGTTGGTAATCATATCGATCCCCCCAACCGTAAGTAATTGCGCACCGGGTCCCTCGTATCCTAAAAAGGGAGTAGCGCGGGCCATGTTCGAACCAACCGTAATCGCCCAAATCGCCAACTGATCCCACGGGAGCAGATAGCCGGTAAACGATAGCAGTAATGTCAATAACAACAGGATGACACCTAAAACCCAGTTGAATTCCCGTGGCGGTTTATAACTACCTGTCAGAAAAACGCGGTACATATGCAACCACACCGTAATCACCATCGCGTGGGCACCCCATCGGTGCAATTCGCGCAGTATCCCCAGCGAAGTTACATCCCGCAGCGCCAGCATATCCGCATAGGCCCATTCAATCGTCGGACGATAATAAAACATCAACAGTACGCCGGTTACCGTTTCCACCAAAAACAGGAAAAAGGTCACTCCACCCATACACCATGTGTAACTCAGCGCAATGCCCTGTTTCTTGGCAGAGACCGGATGAAGATGCAAGAAGAAATTTGTCAGCATTACGACAATTCGATTACGCCGATCAACCGGCGCCGGATGCCGAAAAATACTCTTCCAGATCTGAGAGTTACGAATGATTTCACCAATAGGAGGCATCTGTTGAAAAACCTGTTTTCAAAAATGTATCAGCGTTGAGGCCGACTCTAATAAAAATACACACTAAACACTTACAAACGAACTGGTGTCAGACCACTGACCCAACTCTTCATTAAATTTACGACTCTTATCAATTTCCAACTGACCATCGTCTGCCAAGCGAATCGCATAGCGTTCCAGGGGACGAGGAGCCGGGCCTTCAAAATTCACACCATCCTTATAAAATCCACTTCCGTGGCAGGGGCATTTAAATTTCTGTTCACCCTCTAACCAGTTCGGAGTGCAACCAAGATGAGTACAAACTGTCTTCAATGCGTAGATCTGAGACTCACCTTCGTATTCATAACGAACCACCCATACCCCAAACTGAGCCTTAAACTTGGCTTCCACCTGACCCGGGGAATAACGATCCGGAAAACCCACTTTGAATTTTGTCGGTGGCTCCGTTAGTACGTTGGGGAACATGAAGCGGGCAAAACCCAAAGTCCAAATCAGCGTCGTTACCGCCATACCCGTAAATCCAACGGCCAGGGGTGTACCCAGCAGTAAACGAAATGAGCTTGCCAGAAAACCACGGCGATCCGCATCAGGCTTGGCGACAGCCGCCGCTTTCGACGGCAAAAAATCTGACTTTACAGGAGCTGGTGGAACGACGACCTTCGGTTTGGCTGGCTTAGGAACCTCACCTGCCTGAGCCGCCTCTTCAAAACTCCGTGGACCTCGCTTCGTATCCTTGCGAGCCGATGCCAAAATACTTGCCGTATCGGGTGAATCCGCCGGGGCTGCTGGTTCGGGCTTGGCTGCCGCTGGTTTTGCAGCTGGTTTTGAAGGAGCTGCTTTTTCCTTAACCGGCTTGGATTCCGCCGCTTCGGATTCGCCGGAT
Source organism: Planctomycetota bacterium (assembly GCA_036150515.1). GTDB lineage: Bacteria > Planctomycetota > Planctomycetia > Pirellulales > Pirellulaceae > UBA721. The sequence goes on along the minus strand of JAYZPA010000122.1, from coordinate 14,908 downwards.
GATTCACCCCGAGCTGCCGCTAACATGTCAGCAACGGACATCTTCGACGGATCCGGACTGGAGACTGCTTCCGCTGCCTCAGTACCGGACTCCTCCGACGCCGGAATCGACTCAGCATCTGATTCTTCTGATGCCGAGGATTGCCCCGTACCATCGGCGCCGCGAGCTGCAGCAAGGATGTCCTCAATCGGTGAGTCGTTGTCTGCCATAAATCCTACGCCTTACGTCCTGCTGATAAACGTGCCAATTCCACCCAAGAATGACCTGCCCAATAGCACTTCAACCTAGCCACCAATCACCTGTAAAACAGCAATATTTCAAGTATGAATGCAACCTATAATAACCAACCTGCCCCCCATGACAATGAGTAGGACCCGCTTGCTTTGTGATTTTTTTCACAATCATATTGAACGATAAGGACAGGGTCCTGCACTTCGCCTTTGAATGTTCCCAAATGACAGCCGTTGTTCAGGAATGATCTAGCCAGGTTGCTCCTGCTAACCCCCTCCCAATGTAATCAAATTACTCATTCCCCTAGTCTATCAATCTAGATATTAAAAACGTAATACCCCTTAGGCTGGAATCATGATATTTTGGGAAAAACTTTTATTTATTCGAAATTGAATCCTAAAACAACTGCAATCGACCCGGATACCGGTCAAGGTTTACTCTTTTTCTGCCAATGCCTTATCGGAAATATCCGATCGGCACCAACTTCCATTCCATTGAATACAACGTACGCCTTGATAAGCACTCAGCTTTGCTTGAGCCAACGAATCCCCGAGTGCAGTCACACCAAGAACTCGGCCTCCAGCGGTCACCACACGATCCTGTTCAAACTGTCCGTGGGACGTCCCGGCGTGGAACACTTTTACGTCCGTTAACTGATCTGCCTCACTCAATCCCTGAATCTCATATCCTGTTTCGTAATCCCCGGGATAGCCTCGACTAGCGAGGACAACGCAACAGGCAGACCGCGGATCCCATTGCAACGGTTCAATTTGATCCAGTACACCATCCGCAACGGCTTCCAGGACATCGACCAGATCTGATTGGAGCCTCATCAAGAGCGGCTGGCATTCGGGATCGCCGAAACGCACATTGTATTCCAGTACCTTCAAACCCTGGGGCGTCATCATCAATCCTGCATAAAGCACCCCCTTAAAGGGAGTTCCATTCGTTTTCAGTGCATGCACGGTTGGCACAAGAACATGTTCTTCAACCCAACGAACATCATCGTCCGTCACAACCGTCGTAGGGCTGTAGGCACCCATACCCCCGGTATTTGGACCGGTATCACCATCTCCCGCTGGTTTATGATCCTGAGCAGAGGGGAGTGTTACGATCGTCTGACCATCGGTAATCGCTAAAATGCTAACCTCTTCACCTTCCAAACGTTCCTCGACAATAAACTCCGCACCTGCTTCTCCAAAGACCTTATCACGGCCTATGGCTTCAATTGCATCTATGGCATCCTGTTTACATTTGCAAACCGAAACCCCTTTCCCGGCAGCCAGTCCATCCGCTTTAACCACAACATGGCAGGGCCGTTGTCCATCCCCGGGAAAACGATCTTCGAGCATTTCCAGTGCTTCATCCGGGTCACGAAAGGCCCGATAATCCGCCGTCGGTACACCAGCTTTTTGCAGGATCTGCTTACAAAATACTTTTGAAGCTTCCAACTGAGCTGCCGCTTTACGAGGTCCAAACACTTTGTGTCCGGCATCTTCAAATGCATCGACCACGCCGCCTGCCAGAGGTGCTTCGGGGCCAATGATGGTCAGGCCCACCTCATTTTCCTCAACAAAGCGAATCAGGGCAGGATAATCTCTGATATCCAGATCAACATTCACAGCATCCCGGCTCGTACCTGCATTGCCCGGAGCCACAAAAACCTGTTCCACCCGTGGGGACTGGGAAACCTTCCAGGCCAGCGCATGTTCACGACCACCATTTCCAATTATCAGGACATTCATAAGTCACACCATCTGTCAAATTCCATATCGCCATCCTTACACGAGATGAATATAGCGGCCAGACCAAGAAGCGCAAACCCACCCATGGCTTGGACTTTCAACCTCGTCAGCCGGAGGACATTTCCCCGGGACAACAAATTCCCTTCCAGGCAAACAACTCGTTACAATAACCAACATGAGTTACCCAGAACGTACGGACATCCAGGACCAGCCATCGATCGCATCCGGCGTTTCGGTTCTCCCGGGATTCCAAACAGCATGGAAGTCACGTCTTGCCAAACTCCAGCTACACACCATTGGAGACCTCCTTTTTTTCTTTCCCCGCGATTATGAATGTCTGGCCGAATGTGTTGATCTGGACTCCATCGCAAACGAAGAAACCAACCTATCTGTCCAGGGCACGATCACGGACACCCGTAGTAACCGCACACGCTTCGGAAAAGCAACCTTTACCATTTCCCTTACCAGCGGGAATTCGATGGTACGGGCAACATGGTTCAGCATGCCCTATTTAAAGAACAAGTATCGCACGGGCGATGAAGTCCTGCTTTCCGGAATCGCAAAACCTAAGGTAAGGGGAAAAACATGGGAAATGACCCATCCCAGGATTGTATTGTTAACTGACGATGAACAAGCCACCGGGGGAGAGGTCCTGCCGGTTTACTCTCTTACCAGCGGTATCACTCAGGCAACCATGCGGAGAATCATGCGGCTCGCCGTAGAGAACTATGCCGATCTGCTGGAAGAGGTTTTTCCGGATACCCTGCTTACCCAGAAGGGTATCTGTTCGATTCAGCAAGCAATTCAGCAGATTCACTGCCCGACCACTTTGGAAGAAGCCGAAGCCAGTCGATTCCGATTTATCTATCAGGAACTTCTGGTTTTACAACTGGCTCTGGCACTTCGTCGCTGGCAACTCGCCTCCACCAGTAAAGCGCCGGTCATGGAAACGGACGCCCGTATTCATGCTCGCATTACATCGCGATTCCCATTTACTCTAACCCAGGCTCAGCAGCACGTCGTCCAGGAGATTACCGAGGACATGGCCTCAGCCCGTCCCATGAATCGATTGTTACAGGGAGACGTCGGCAGTGGTAAAACGGTGGTTGCGGAATACGCGATGTTGCTCTGCGTTGCCCATCAGCAACAAGCGGTACTGATGGCACCCACGGAAATACTTGCACAACAACACTACCAGACACTGACTCACGATCTACGTCAGTCGCGTGTCAAGATCGGCGTCCTAACCGGATCGACCAAAGCCGTCGAGCGTAAACAGGTTCTTCAGGAAATCGCATCCGGGGAAATGGATTTGTTGATAGGCACTCACAGTCTGGCCAATGACGAGCTTGAGTTCCAATCGCTGGCATTGGTGGTCATTGATGAGCAGCATAAATTTGGAGTTCGGCAGCGGCTGGCGGTCCGGAAAACCGGCCTGGATCCTCATTATTTGGTAATGTCCGCCACGCCCATACCCAGAACCGTGGCAATGGGTCTTTTCGCTGATCTGGATATATCCACGCTGCGAACCGGACCGACGCATCAACAGACAGTCCACACCTATTTAGGTCATCCGGAACAACGGGAAGCGTGGTGGGAATTTTTTCGAAAGAAGCTCCGGGAGGGCCGGCAGGGATTTGTTATCGCATCCGTCATCCAACAGGAATCTAATACAACATTGAAAAGTGCAGATTTTCTTTATCAGCAGCTCCGCACCGAGATTCTCAGTGATTTTCGTATTGGACTGATTCACGGTCGCCTCTCCGCTGCTGAAAAGAACGAGACGATGCAACAGTTCGCAAACCACGAACTGGATGTTCTCGTGGCCACCTCCGTTGTGGAAGTGGGTGTTAACGTGCCTAACGCCTCTCTACTGACCATTGAAGATGCTCAGCAATTTGGACTTGCTCAACTCCATCAATTCCGCGGCCGGATTCGCCGAGGCCACCATCCCGGATATGTGTGCGTATTTGGAACCCCGGGTAACGACGATGCAGAACAGCGACTGCAGACATTCGTCAACACACTGGATGGCTTTGAACTTGCAGAAGCTGATTTCAAAATGAGGGGACCAGGCGATCTGTTTGGTACGAAACAACATGGAATGCCGCCCCTTAGAATTGCTGATCTCCATCGCGACGTTGCGATACTCAAACAGGCCCGTGATGATGCATTAGCTCTGATTGATCATGACCCGGGATTACAGAATCTCGAAATGCGGCGTCTCCGTAAACAGGTCCTGCGGCGATATGGTCAGGTTCTGGACGTGGGCGATGTTGGTTGACAGGCAGAACACCTTTACTGGTGCTGTCGATACGCTTCGACGGCCAGATAATCGCAGCGTTCATTTTCCTCATGGCCGCTATGCCCTGCAACACGCGTGTACTTAAGCTCATGCTGGTCCAGTAATAAATCAAGTGCCATCCACAAATCCTGATTCTTGATCGCGACCAGCCGGCCTTTCTCTTTTCGTTTCCAGCCACGACTCTTCCAGCCTGCCATCCACTCCTGAATTCCCTTGCCCACATAGACGCTATCGGTAAATAACTCCACGTGGCAGGCTGTATTTAACGCCTGGAGACCTTCGATCGCCGCTTGCAATTCCATGCGATTGTTGGTGGTGTCCGCCGCATAACCACTTGCCTCCTGTTCTTTACCGGAAGCCAGATCACGCAGGACGTAGGCCCAGCCGCCAGGACCGGGATTCCCGCTACAGGCTCCATCTGTAAATAAATGTATGTATCTTGTCAAAACGAGTGATTTCCTATGTTGTTTATTCTGAGTTTACTCGTCCCCCGACTCCTGTTGCTGGGTCAGGTTATCCAAATTCTGCCTTCGGGTTACGTCATCCACTTTGCGGTTGATTTCCGATCCACTTTCAAGTTCCAGAGCCGAGGTTACAAACGGTAACCGTACTAAAAACGTGGAGCCAATCCCCAGCTGACTTTCAACGGTCACTTCCCCGCCTAAAATTCGGCAAAGTTCCTTGACAATGGAAAGTCCAAGTCCCGTTCCGGCGTATTCTCTTGTCAGACTATCCTGACCACTGGAAACATTACCCTGGCGGAACTTCTCAAAGATGTGCTCGCAGTCTTCCATAGCGATCCCAATTCCCGTATCGGCAATGCGAATCTCAAAACAGTCCGGTAATTTATCATCGGCCGCAACCGTGACGGTAATCCGCCCCCCCTCGGGTGTGAACTTAATCGCATTGGACAACAGGTTCGTCAGAATCTGCTGAATCTTGCCCTGATCCTGAACTACTTGCCGATCTGTCAGATTCAATTTGACCTCTAATGAAATGTTCTTTTCCTCAACCAGTGATCGCACTAAATCACATTGGGCGCTGACCACAGCACCCAGCATCACTTCGGTCGGTTTAACTTCCAGCTTCCCTGCTTCTATCTTTGCCAGATCCAGAATTTCATTGATCATCTCCAGCAGCATCCGACCACTTTTCTGAATATTCTCCGCATATCGCATCTGCTTGTCATCCAGACTCTGTACACTCTGCAACACTTCAGAGAATCCAATAATACTATTCAGCGGCGTTCGCAGTTCATGACTCATATTCGCCATAAACTCATCTTTCATCCGGTTCATGTCGTACAGCTGCATATTGAGCTGTGCCATTTCATCAACCTTGGTATCCAAATCCGCATTGACCAGTTTCAGTTCGTGTTGCGCTTCGGTTAAGTGCCGCACCATTCGATTAAAGGAGGTTCCCAATTCCTCAAACTCGTCGTCCGTACTTATCTCCGCTCGTTGCTTTAAGTCGCCGTGGCTAATGCGGTCACTAACCTCACGCAGGTGGTTTAACGGGCGAACCACGAGGAGTCGGATGATGACATACAACGCAATCATCGATACAAACACCGTAACAATCGCAACCGAAATCAGAATGGCGCGGGCATTATGAATCGCATTTTGAGTTTCCTCGTACGGAATCCGCACTTTAATTACGGTAAATGGCAGTTGGGTACCGGTAACCGCCGTTCCTGCACCTTCACCTTCAACCCCAGGTGTCTGCTCACTGTGACAAATAATACAGGTGCTGCCCCAGCGGATCGGCTCATAATACTGATACTCGTTGATCTCTTTGAGAACCCGTTCTTTAAAAACCGGCCGATCCTCTTCTGCTTCGTCTGTTACCGAAAACAATTCTGCAATATTTACGTCCGGGACATTACTGGGATCCGCCTCCGGATCCCCACTGGCTGCCGCCTGCTGCTCCGTATCCACCATGGCCTTAAGATCCGTGATGATCTGAATCTCACGGGCATTGGAGGGAATTTGAATGTTTGCAATGTCGCGCGGCTTGATGTCTCGGTCCGGTACCAGTATCTCATGGGTGTGCCGACCGTCGGTAAGCGCCAGTTCCTTCACCAGCGTATCCGCAAATCCCTGCTGATCTTCTCGCGTTTCCCAATAACTAAAATGAGGTTTCATCAAGGCAACGTCGACCACATCCCGTGCCGTCGTACGCGTATTCCTGAGAATCAGATCGGACGATACTTTCTCCACTCCCCAAAATGCACCGGAAATCAACAGCGTTAGCCAAAACCCAAAGAGCAGCCGGCACTTGCGCTCCAGACTCGTCTCCCCAAATACCCTTTTCCAAGTACGCTGTGCCATGGGATCCCGTCGAACACCTATTTTCAGTGAAACCTGTTTGTGACCATTTCCATTGTATGGCATCCCCTGCCTTTTGTCCTATGCCGACACAACCGCAACAGGGCAGCAACCGGTCTACAATCAACGTCAAAACCAAATTAGACAAACCACCCTCCGCGGTAACCACGTGATCCGGTGGACTGAAAATTACCCACGGGATCCTGCAAACTCCATCACTCTGATACGTAGAGTCCTTCCGTACCAATATATTGCTCGACGGCACGAGGTGTCCGAAAACGAATACTCTGGCTGGCTGCTACCCGCTGTCGAATCCCCGTGCTGGTCAATTCCATCCATGGCATTTCAACCTGATGCGCGCGTATTTTATTCAATTGCCCGGCAGTCGCAATTCCATCAAGCACATCAAAATCCACAGGAGGACAATCCGCGCGACGCACCACACTGAGCACCGCCAATTCACATATTCGTTGAGGTTGTTTCCATTGCGGAAAATCTGCCAGCGAATCCGCACCCATCAGGAATACCAATTCATGTTCTGGGTGACATTGTTGCAGATACTCAAGCGTCTCGACGGTATAGCTCGTACCACCCCGTTGCTGTTCGACATCAGACACGAGAAAGGAGGGATGCCCGGCAATGGCTAAATGTAACATCTGTAACCGCTGATCCACCCCGGCAACACTTCCATCGGGTTTATGGGGATTTGCGGCAGCAGGTACAAACCAGACTTCATCCAAATTACATTGTTCATGGCAGCACTCTGCCAATAACAGATGTCCATAATGGACAGGATCAAAACTCCCACCTAAAATTCCTATGCGTGGCACACCCCACCTCACCATTCCGCTTTACTTTGCTGGTTGCGTTCTTGCCCGACAGCGAGGATATTCCACGCTGCGTGTTAGTATATCGTCTTTGAAAACTGGTACCATGGACAGCCCATACAGAATGCGGGCAATTTCTTCAATTCAGTGACTTATCATAACCCATGTCGCAACAACCAGGACTATTTCCCGACCTGGATCCACCGGATCCCGCAGATCCGGCTCCCTGGATTCAGGACTCCCAACAGGATCGGTCGGTTGCCACCATTGTCTTTGCTGAAGTACCGTGGGGCCCCTTTGACTATTTGATCCCGGATGCACTTCATGATCTTGTTCAGGCAGGTCGCCGTGTCGAAGTTCCGTTAGGACGGGGGAACCGAAAAGTCACAGGTTACTGCGTTGAGGTTCGGCACGAAAGTGAACCTCAGCAAACGCCTTATCCACTAAAGTCCATTGTCGGTGTAAAGGACGATACCACGCTATTGTCTGCGGAAATGCTGGAACTGACCCGCTGGATAGCGGATCACTATCTCGCTCGGTACGGTCAGGTCCTGGAAGCGGCTGTACCTGCGGGTGTACGCACAGCTAGTGGAACACGTGAGGTTCGTTTTTACCGACTCAACCCAAGTCGTTTGGAAATGATCGAAATCGAAAACCTGCCCACCAAACAACAACGAATTGTAGAGTTGTTACGTGGGGTGGATCACTGGCTGACAGCAGATCAAATCTGCAAACGTGTCCATTCATCTGTTGCCCCAATCCAGTCGCTTGTCAAAAAGGGACTCGTCCAGACGGAAAAAAAACGCGTACATCAAACCGACATTCAACAGGAAGTTCTACCACGCGAAAAGGCCCTGCAATTAAATGCCGACCAGCAACACGCCTTCGATACGATTAAGACAGCCATTGCTCAGAACACGCATGAAACCATCCTCATTCATGGCGTCACCGGCAGCGGGAAAACGGAGGTTTACATTCAGGCTATCGAAGAAGTCATTCGCTATGGCAGACAGGCGATTGTGCTGGTTCCGGAAATTTCTCTTACACCTCAAACCCGCCAGCGTTTTCGATCCCGCTTCGACAAAGTAGCCGTCTTACACAGTCATCTCAGCGATGCCGAACGACACTGGCACTGGCAGCAAATCGCCCAGGGCGATGTACAGGTTGTGGTAGGGGCACGGAGTGCCGTCTTTGCACCGGTTGCACGATTGGGATTAATCGTATTGGACGAGGAACATGAAACAACTTTTAAACAGGAAACCGTACCTCGGTATCATGCCCGCGACGTGGCTCAACGACGTGCAGCACTGCACAACATTCCGTTAATACTAGGTTCGGCAACCCCTGCTTTGGAAACATGGCATCACGCGCAGACCGGAAAATACCAACTGGTATCCATGCCTGATCGGGTACTAAAACGCCCGTTGCCACACGTAACGACCGTGGATCTGCGACTCGAGTCACGGAGCGGTTCCAGTCGCGGGTCCATCAGCCGCCAACTTCATTCGGCCATGACCGAGACCTTACGCGACGATGGTCAGATCATACTGTTGTTGAATCGCCGGGGGTATTCGACTCGCATCCAGTGCCCCGCCTGCGGAGTGGTTGTGCAGTGCCCCCAGTGTGAAATCGCGCTGACTCACCACCGCTTCGGTATCGCCGGAGGACGACAGGAACTGGCATTGTGCCACTATTGTGACTACCAGATACCAATTCCTCCGGTTTGCCCGGACTGTGGAGGTGACCGGATTCATTATGGAGGACTGGGTACTCAAAAACTGGAAGAAGAAGTCCGCGCCCGCTTTGCAGGTGTCCCGGTCTTAAGAATGGATTCCGACACCATGCAACGACCCAATGCTCATGAAATCGCATTAGATCGGTTCCGAAATGGCGAAATTAAAATTCTGGTCGGCACTCAGATGATTGCCAAAGGTCTCGACTTTCCCAATGTAACTCTCGTCGGTGTCATCAATGCCGATACCGCACTGCATTTTCCGGACTTCCGAGCCGGCGAAAGGACCTTTCAACTCGTGACGCAGGTAGCCGGTCGAACGGGACGGGGAAGTCAGGAAGGCCGCGTTTTGGTACAGACATTTACGCCCGAACACCTCGCTATTGAAGCTGCTATAGAACATGACTTTGCACAATTCGCCGAAAAAGAGCTACCCGGTCGGGAACAATTCGGCTACCCGCCGTTCTGCAGTATGATCCGCCTGATTATCCGTGGTCCGGAGGAAGAGGCAACCCAAAAGTACGCTCAGCATTTGGCAACGGCCTGCCAAAACCAAATGGACGATTCTCCCAAAGCCAACATTCGGCTGCTGGGACCCGCTCCGGCACCGATCGCCAAACTCCGGGATAAATTTCGGTATCACATCTTACTGCTCAGTCAAGAAGATACGGAACTGCGGCGCATGGTGGCCGAAGTCTATGACCGAAATCCGCCTCCGGATTCCCTGCAGTGGATCGTTGATGTCGACCCCCAAAGCCTGCTGTAACGGAACCAACAGCCTGAATCATCACCCGCCCGTAGAGCCGAACCAGTCGCGGAACTACTTGCTGTCAATCACCTTATAAGCCTGTCCATCAATGACTACAATTACGGTTCCTGACAAACTCAGGTACTGTCCTACCGACGGACCGTGCCGGGAAGCTAACTCGAAATACAGTTTGCTGTACCGTTGCAGCGTTTGCGCCGAAGTGATCTGTTTCTCTGTCGCCGTTGAGTCGACCCACTGTTTGGATTCCAAATAGAACGATTTTCCACCGATCTGTTTCAGGGAAGCCACTTTGACTTCACGCTGCGTCACCGCATCGCGGAAGGTAACATCTCCGTTGGCGTTGGAACGCTGTCCGGGAACCGCTAGTCCTCCGGACAAACCACCTGCTGATGGTCCACCCGCGGCCTGAAATGCGGCTTTCTGACGCCGCTGGGCAAATCCCTCCTTACCACTTTCCAGAGATAAATCGTTCAAAGCTCTGGAAGCTTGCACCCGATTGGCATCCACGTCACGACTGACGCTGTTCTCATCCGCTAAAAACGACGTATACGGAGTCAGAATCCCATGTCGTCGGGACAATTCGATCAACTCGTCCATCAGCTCATTGTTTCTCCCCTGCAAATCAATTTGATCGATGATCTCACCGATACGACGCACCGCCCACAGTTTTTCGACGAAGGACTGATTACGGCTATTCGATTTTCTGACCAGCGACGCTGGAAAATCAAACCGCTGTGATTCACCATTCACTTTTCCCGTTAATACAACTTTCGCGTTTCCGGCATGCTTGTAACGACCGACCAGCACAAGTTGATCTCCGGCAAAAAGGTCGTACAGGTTCCGCGGATACACACGATTGACCGCATTTCCCTGCGCAACTTTCACCCCATCCACTTCAATCTTGATTTTCATATCCGTGAGAACCGGAGCTTCAATACGGGAATAGAACTCAGCCACTTTCGCTTCAATATTCTCATCCGGCCGTACATATACGGATTGTCCAAATCCAGTTCGCGCCAGTTTATCCAGCAGCAGGCTGTTTACGTCGTATCCCACTCCAAAACAACAAACTCGTGCTCGCACCCGATTGGCCTGTCGAGAGTTGTCCACAATCCTTGCCACATTGGTTTCGCCAACCGTCGGAATTCCATCCGTCAGGAACACGAGATAGTTGGGAGACTGGTCATCGGTTAACATCTCTAACGCCGATTGCAATGCCCCGTCGATATTGGTACTACCTCCGGCAAAAATGCCCTCGACAAATCCCAAAGCTTTATCACGGGATGACTTACCATAACGCTGAAGCTCCGGAGCAAATGTCTCGACTTCCGAATCATAGGCCACAATATTAAACAGATCATTTGCATTGAGGTTGTTGATAACAAACCGCAGCGCTTCCTTCGCCTGCTTCATCTTTTCACCCGTCATACTTCCACTGCGATCCACTACAAACACAACATTTTTGCGCAAAGCTTCACGTTGCTGAGCCTCAATTTCAGGCGACAAGAACATCATAAAATAGCCATCGTCGCCGCTGTCGGGACGGTAACTCAATACGCTTGCTCCGATCGCCTGCTTGCCAACATCATAAAACAGACGAAGATCCGTATCCGGAACCACGTTATTTTGTTCGAAACGAACCAACGCCGTTTTTTCCGTCGCCCGCTTTACCCCTACCGTATGCGTTGGACTGTAAACGCTCTTGATTTCCGTTTTTGAGGAAATCGCGACCTCAACCGATACGTGTTCAATCGGATGCGTTGTGTGACGCGTTGTCCGTAACGGCAATAACCACTCCGTCATGCCCTGAACCTGGCGACAGATTTGTGAATAGCGAATGGTAACGCGACGCGTTTGACCCGGAGGTATCGGAAAAACACTTGTCTTAAACAGTCCCGAACCCATCCATTCCAATAATGCCGGATCCTGATTACGACGTATGTATCCTTCGTAAATCCTCCGCGCCTCGTCACGATCCAGTAACTTGGCCTCATATTCCTTATTACCCACCAGTAACGTCAACTGATCGATCGCACCGTCATAGGGTAAGGGGAATACAAAACTGGCTTCGATCGTACGATTACTGGTGTTTTCAAATTCCTGCGATATTTGAACGCGAGCAATCTGATCAACCAGATTGGTGCGCACGTCTAACGATTTTATGTGGTAGGAATGTAATGCCGGCGGAGGAACCGGTGTCGGCGGATGAATGGGACGTTCACGTAAATCAATTAACGCTCCCTGACCTGCAGACTCACTAACCAACAGAATCAGTAGCATGAGACAGGCAGAGAAGGTTCGTAAACCTGTCCACACGATTGGTTTTCTTATTGCAGTCATCACGATCCCCAAAAAGACTCTTTAAATTCTATTACCACCAAATCCCCTACAGAAACGCCTCAAGGAAATCCGGTTTTCTGCTAACTAAGTAATCTGACGATTCCAAGGTAACAAAAGTTCCCCCTAAATCCCAATTAATCAATATGACAATTCCGTCTTGCCTCACGGCAGTCAATTTGCCAAACTTCCCGCTGTATTTCTTAGTATTCGCAGGTTAAATCGGATTAGTCAAATTCAATCCCTACAACGATTCGCGTTATCTATCCTCTGCATATGCTCTCTGTGCCTGTTCGCGGGTGGTTGTATCAGCACCAGTGTCTGGCAATGGGGTGACGACGGTCCACCCCGTGAAGAACAACTCGCCCGCCTTACCAGAGAAATGCCCAAACTGGAAAATCCACTTTCCGTCCCTCTGCGAGATCGGGACTTTCTGTGGGAGATTCTCGTCGATACCGTCGAAGATTATTTTCCACTGCAAAACGAAGAACGAATTCAACTGGTCGGCAATACGCTCACCGAAGGCTATTTACAAACGGCTCCCACCGATGCCGCTACGATGTTTGAACCGTGGCGTAAAGACAATGTATCCGGGTTTGATCAACTGCATGCGACACTTCAATCCATACAACGTCAGGCAGAAATTTATGTTCGCCCGTCTAATGACGGTTTCCGAATCGAAGTCATTGTGCATAAACTGCTCGAAGAATTGGCATTCCCCGAATACAGCACCATTGGTGGGGCTACGTTAAGACACAGTTCGTCACATTCACGTCCACAACATACGCATGCCCAGAAACACGATCGGCTGGGCTGGATTCCGCAAGGACGCGATACTGCGTTGGAACAGGCAATCCTCCAGGATTTACAACAGCGGATGGCCGAAGCAACGATTCCCGCGTCCGGTCCCCCTTCATCGGACTCAAACACATCCACGCTGGGACCATTGAGAATTCCCGATCTGGGACTTGGAAACTAAAGCTGCTGCCAGTGATGTTGTAACTCGACCGGCAACTGACACAGAGGAATGCCCGCCTGACAAATCAATGCGGTGCCCATATTGTGAAGCTGTTCCATAGAGTTCTGTGACAAATCCAAAAAAATCCATTTTTTGCCGGCGTATTCACACATTCCGGTTGTGGGGGAATCCATAAATTCCTGTCGGACCTGATAACCCTGTTCGCTGGCGAATGCAATGGCTGTTTTCAACAGCATGGTCGTCGAATTCAATCGGTCGCTCCTTTCCCGGTAATCCGGTTACCTCTCTTCCCAACCCCGCAAACTTTAACGTCAGCAACCATTTCGAAGGCGGATTATAACCCCTTCTTATGGCGGAATGAAGGTCAATCCGACGATAGCTAGAATGGTCATAACATTGTGTTCAATCAGGTGATAAACCAGCCTGTTCTGGTAATTAAGTGGAGAAACACCCAACTAGGTAAACAAGTGAATCTATGCGGGCAAAGCAGGCAACGAGCCGGGTAATCAAATGAGTACGGTAGAAAATACGTCAACCAAAAAAGAGGAAACAGAAGCGGTGCTGCGCCAGCAGATTGAAATGCTGGAACAACAGCTGCTCCAGGCACAAAAAATGACGGCACTGGGAGAACTTGTCGGTACCACCACACATGAATTCAATAACATTCTGATGACCGTCTTAAATTACGCCAAGATTGGCATGCGTCATCGTGATGATAAAACTCGTGACAAAGCGTTTGACAAGATCCTTACCGCCAGTCAACGTGCAGCTCGAATCACCAATGCGGTCCTGGGAATGGCACGAAATCGAGCGGATGTGATTGAACCGACCGATCTGTCAAAGATCATCGATGATGCACTCATCCTCTTAGAACGTGAATTAACCAAGTATCGCATCAGTTTGGATACGACGATCGACAGCACGCCGGAAACGCTTTGCAACGGCAATCAAATCCAGCAAGTGCTGCTAAATCTCCTGACCAATGCCCGACAGGCGATGGAGACCGGTGGTACAATTTGGCTCAAACTACATTTTGATGCCTCTCAGCAAATGAATGTTCTCAGCATTCGCGACTCCGGATGTGGCATTCCTCAAGAGCAGTTGCCAAAAATTCTGGATCCCTTTTACAGCACCAAAGACGGTCCGGACGACAGTGGTAAAGGGGGCACGGGATTAGGTCTGGCATCATGCCACAAAATCATCGAAGAGCATCAGGGCCGCATAAAGATTGAGAGTGCGGTAGGCGTAGGAACGCAGTTCACGATTCTATTGCCGATTGCGGAAGAAAACACAATCGAAGCCGCCTAGTCCTCCAACCACCATCGATCCGGCAACCTGGCAGTATCAGACCATGCCGTCGCCTATCGTTCTGTTTCCTCGATACTGAAACATCTTTTATGGTTGGTCCAAGAAATCGGCCACGGCGATCAGCAGGGGGTTGATGGTCTTTTTTTGGATGTCATGCGGTGGATCCCAGTCCATCCAGCGAAAACCTATGTGCTCGGTAACCTTAACTTTTGCTTTCCGTCCCTTTTTTAGTTTCGCCAGATAAATAACCAGCCGCTTTTGGACACTCTTTCCACGGCCTTTCCAATTTGAAACTTTATACGTTTGTTCAAATCGGAATCCTTTCTTGATTTTGATCCATTCCGGATC
>JAYZPA010000121.1:0-10752 GCA_036150515.1 Planctomycetota bacterium | reverse complement strand
TGGCACAGGTTATCGTCTTCCCGAATGGACTGACCGAGGTTGTACAGTTGTTGATCCGTACCATCGGCATTCATGAGCAATTTCCAGTCGCCACTACGGACAGCCAGAACAGGACTCCGGTCATTGACCGTGGCTGGTTTCAGATAGGTTGCATTACGGCCATATTCCCAAAACATCGGTTTCTTGCGTTTGACGGGTTTGCCGAGTAGTGCCTTGCTGAAATCAATTCCGTCAAACTCAACCGCGGGCGCGTCGACGCCTGCCAAATGGCAAAAGGTCGGGAAAAAATCAATGGCATTAATCAAAGATGTTTTGTCCACCTGCCCCGGAGCAATGGTGCCGGGCCAGCTGACGATCAGTGGCTCACGGATACCTCCTTCATAGAGGCTCCACTTCCGCCCGCGAAGACCTCCGGTCCAACCAGGTGCATCCAGGCCTTCCTTCTGATACCGCGGCCAGGCGGTGGGGCCATTATCGGCGCAGACGACGATGAGGGTATGCTGGTTGAGGCCTGTGGCCTCGATATGATCGAACAGCCGCCCCAATTGCCGATCCATTTCATCGATGACCGCATAGTATTGCTGTAAATATTTATTGGCGGCGAAGGCCTTAAACCGGTCGAGTTGTAAAGCGGTTGGTCGGAACGGATCGTGAACATCGTTGAGCCATAAATGTAGATAGAATGGTTTTTCAGAATTGCGGGAAATAAAGTCGATGCTGCGCTGAACGTAGGTTTGGGTATTCTTATGTTTTTCGACATAGGTTATTTTCCCGTGACCGAGTTTGGCACTTTGAGCTGACAGTCCATGATTGTTCGGTTGCAGGATGCGATCTCCGAGTCCTTCAAAGGAAGTCAGCGATTCCTGAAATCCGTAGGCCTGAGGTAAAGGGGCATCATCCACATCACGGCCGCCTCCCATATGCCACTTGCCAAAGTGGGCGGTGGCATATCCGGCGCGTTCAAAAGAACGGGCGATGGCGGGCACATCGGGATCAAGAAAGTTCACCATACCGCGGGCGGCATTCTTTTGACGTGAATTAAGATAAGAATTGATTTTATGCCGCGCGGGGTACTGTCCGGTGGTCACGGCAACGCGTGACGGCGAGCAGATAGGAGAGGCAACATAGAATTGTTCAAACATGATTCCGCCTGCCGCCAGTCGGTCGATATTCGGAGTCTGGATGTCCGGATTTCCGTAGCAGCCCAGATCGCCCCACCCCATGTCATCGATAAACACCATGACAATGTTCGGTGGTCGCGGGGAGGCCGCATCAATCCCGCCAACGGCCATGACCATCAGGAATAAGGTGAAGGTGAGATGTCTCAAGAAGGGATTCCTTTAATGTGGTATGTGATGACGCTTGAAAATTCAGGGATTCAGGATGACCGATCCCACGGTTACTGAAACAGTTTTATCCAGAGTTGCTTTAATTCCGGATTTGCCGCATGCCGGTAATCAAGTTCCGCCCGGGTTAGATCCCCCGTCATTTTGATGAGTGCCTTAAAATCCGGGTCGGCTTTTAGCTCCAGCCGGGCTTTCTTTTGGGCGGCCTGAATCTCAGCATTGGTAATGTAGAGTTTGGGGTATTCCTTTTTCATTTGATCTTCGAGTTTTTGTTGCTGACGGACGAGCATTTGATACTCCGCGTCCTGTTCAGCCATGCGACGCGCTTTTTCAAATGCGGCTTCGTGAGCACTCATGGGAAGTTCCTTCAGATGCGGATTGCCGGCCAGAACATAGTCCTTTAAAGACCGTTTGGCCCGGTTGATCTGCTGCTGAAGTTCTTTGTATTCCGGATCGTTTTCCTGTAAATCCCGGCGGTAGGAATCGATGGGTTTGAGCACCTGTTTGATGGTGCTGAACACCTGCGGATAGAGTTCGTGTTGTTTCCGTTTTTGTGCGTCAAGGGCGTGCACAATCGAACGGTATTTTTCATCGGTTCGATATAATTTGTCGTGGACGTTCATTTTGAGCATTTCATACCGCTCTCGCGGTTCCATTTGAATCGCTGGTCGCTGCTGCTGGCGGGTGATATACCGGGACCGCTCTTCCTGCCATTCTTTCCGTTTCTTTGCCTGTAGCAGTTGAACGTTATCCAGAGCCACCCCGGACTGGTCGGCCTGAAATGCGAAATAGTCCCGATCGCGGTCAATGATGGGATGTTGCCCGATGACAAACAAATCACGATCTACATGGGCGATGACTTCATCGCCCACGATTTCCACGGTCATGGTGTACCACTGATTTTCCTTAAAGTCGGCTTGGCATACACCGTGAATTGCCGGGAAGAACGGGACGGTTTGGTCCACGGCGGTTTGGATAAAGAAGCGATCACGGTGGATATGCACAACCACATTATATTTACCGGGTGTCCCGGTCAGGAATCGAATGTCCCGGGCACCACGAAACTGAAAATCAAATTTAACCACCACGTCCTTGTACTCCGGTTTCTTAATAAAAATCCGGGCATTGGGTTTTTCAAATTCGGTTCGTACCAATTCGCCGTTTCGGACGGCCCAGTACGGTTGAAAGAACCAGCGGTCACTGACCCGCCCCTCGGAAAATGCGTCTTCCAGGATTGCATTGCCGGTGCGAGACATCTTCAAACCCGAAGCGGTGCGGGCACCCACCTGCAATCTCCACTGTTGTAATCGGTTGGACAGTGACTGGACGACTTGTGGATGGTCCTGAGCGACATTTCTGGATTCCCCCAAATCCAGTTCCAGATTAAATAGTTCAAATTCGCCGGTTTCAAAGAACTCAATCAGTTTCCAGTTGCCCGAGCGTATGGCCCCGGAGGAAACACCCCCCAAAAAGTGTGGAGAGTCCAGTGGATAGTGCCAGTGAAGATCGCGGGCGGGCCCCGATACCGCGGGCTTCTTCCAGTGCGGGAGCATGTTGACGCCGTCGGCAGGATGGGCTTTTCTGACATTGAGGTTGCAGGCTTGCGTCAGGGTCGGAAAGAAATCGGTATTCATGGTGTACTCGTGCGAAGTGCTACCGGCGGGAATGTTACCCGGCCAGCGTATTACCAACGGTATCCGGATTCCACCTTCGTACAACTGGCTCTTACCACCTCGTAACGGTGCATTGGAAGTAACCTGGGTTTCGCCACCGTTATCACTGGTGAAGATGAGAATCGTATCATCAGCCAGTCCGAGTTGTTCCAGTTTGTCGGTAATGAGCTGAATCCCATCGTCGATGCTCTCAAGCATCGCCGCCAGATGAGGGTTGTGGTCAGGAGCCCAGTGGTGGAGCGGATCTCCCTGATGACCGCGGTCCTTGCAAAGATAACAGTTGGTGCGCAGACTTTTCCCGGGCGGGTGTTTAGCGGTGTATTTTTGTACCTTATCCGGTCGGCCGTTGAGAATCGAGTGCGTTGCGTAATGACTGAGGTACAGAAAAAACGGTTTGCTCTGATTCTTTTCGATAAACTGGATCGCTTCGTGATTCATGCGGTCGACAAGATATTCCTGCTCGCCCAGTTCGTTTTCTTTGATATCGAGCCACCGAATGGGTTGGTCCCGAAAAACGTACGGCCAGAAATTGGCACCATTTCCCACGCCTTTTATCTCGCCGGCGATTTCTGTATCGAAACCATGGTCCGTGGGCCGTATTTCATAAGGGGAGTCGTGATATTTGTATCCGGTCAGATGCCACTTGCCAATAAACCCCGTGGTGTAACCGCTGTCCTGGAAGGCCTCAGGCAGTGTGTGGTGATTGGTTGACAGCGCAAATGCAGAATTGGGACGCAGGTAGTCCAGGATTCCGACACGTGCCGGATGTAAGCCGGTCATGAGTGCGGCGCGATAAGGTGAACAGACGGGAGCCGCGGCGTAGGCATTGGTGAATCGCATGCCCTGACGGCTTAGCCTGTCCAGAGCCGGGGTTTCATTGAACTGGTTGCCGTAGCAACCCAATTCGGAATAGCCCAGATCGTCCGCCAGAACAAAAATGACGTTGGGCTGACGAGCGATGCTGTTCGATGCCAGTGACATCAACAGGCAAACAGTGACAAATTGCTTCATGTTGACGACTCGGTTTAAGGAGGGTGCCGGTCGGGTTTATTTTGGAGACGATCGATCTGCCCCCGGAAAGGGTTAAAGGCAATCTCGATCATGTGCCACCGTTGTTCAGATTTCCGAAACGGTTCCCTGATGGCGACCGGAGTTGTTGTTACTGAGGTTTTTTCTGTTTTGCAGGTTTCGCCGGTTCCACAGCCTTGGGTTTGGCCGGGGCTTTCTTCACCGCGGGTTTTGAATCCGCTTGTTTTTTGAGCTCGTCATATTTGGCGTCCGCCTGTTCACGCGTCAGTTTGCCTGCTTTGACGGCGCTTTCAATTTTTTTCGCAATCGCATCCCAATCGAGTTTGGTCTGACTTACGTCTTTTTTGGGTAGCGGTTTGGCTGAGCTGCCGGGTTTGGCCGGGGCTTTCTTGGCGGCGGGTTTTGGATCCGCTTGTTTTTTAAGTGCGTCATATCTGGCGTCCGCCTGCTCACGCGTCAGTTTGCCTGCCTTGACGGCGCTTTCGATTTTTTTCGTGATCGCATCCCAATCGAGTTTTGTCTGACTTGCGTCTTTCTTGGGTAGCGGTTTGGCTGAGCCGCCGGGTTTGGCCGGGACCTTTTTTGCGTCGGTTTTGGCCTGTGGGGATTTTGCGATACTGGACTTCTTGAGCACCGCGATCATCGCTTTGGCTTGTTCGGGACTGATTTCTTTCGCATCAACGGCCTGCTTGAGTCGTTCAATGACGGCTTCATAGTCCTGTGCAAAACTAAAACCAATGGGAACGATCATCAGAACGAGTGTGCATAAGCTCATGTTAATCCAGTATGAAACACACTGTGGTATTGTTTTAGAAGGCACGATCTTCGATCTCCGATTAAAAAATTAGTACTGGCCGTTTTACGAACGATTACCTTTCGGTAATAAACAATACCGTTATTATAACCTCGTGGGGGCGATGGTTCACAGCGCAAAACAAAAACTACGGATAACAAAAACGGGTGGACCGCAACCTGCATGCGGCCGTTTGGTTGCGTCGGGAAACGATATCCGGTCACAGGCAATTCGGATTTTTTGTATAATGATGTGCCGAGCTATCCATAACCCTATTCGCTGTTCGTTCTTCGGATTGAAACTATGAAATACGCAATGACGGCCACCTTGTTTTCTGTTTTGTTTGGCGTGCTGCCCCTGGGAATTCAGGCACAGTCGGAACGGGATAAAGCCGTTCGCCTGGATAAGCAAAAGGTGACCGAGGATGACTTGTGGATTTATGACAATTTCGAGCAGGCACGTGCGGAGGCAATCCGCTCCAAAAAACCCCTGCTCGTCGTTTTTCGCTGAATCCCGTGACATGCCTGCGAAGGGTTTGACGGGCAGGTTGTCCGTCGTGAAGGTGGTTTGGGAGAGTGGTTTGACAAATTTGTCTGTGTTCGGATTGTCAAAGCGAATGATCTGGATTTGACGTTATTTCAGTTTGATTACGATCTGACGTTTTCCATTTTCTTTATGAATGCGGATAAAACGATTTACGGACGCTATGGCACACGTAGTTCCGTTGAGGATGCAGAACAGCATATGTCCCGGCAAGGGTTGACCGCGGCAATGCAGTCCGCACTCATACTACATGCAAACTATCCGGGGAACCGAAGTGTCCTGGCCGGTAAACAGTCGAAGCAAACCGAATATCAGGAGCCAAATGACTACCCGTCGCTGCGTGGGCGTTACAAATCAACGCTCGACTATGCCGGTGAGGTGACTAAAAGCTGCCTCCACTGTCATCAAATACAGGACGCATCACGACGGATTCTTCGCGAGCAGCGCAAGCCGATTCCGGAACCGCAAATGTATCCCTATCCGCTTCCCCAGGCGATTGGGTTTTCTCTGGACCCGCAAACACGATCCAAAATCAAAACGGTGGATGACAAATCCGCAGCGGACCAGGGAGGTTTGAAGCCGGGCGATGAAGTCCTCACCCTGGGCGGACAGGCCATTCTTTCGATTGCCGACGCACAATGGGTTCTGCACCATGCCAAAGCTACTCAGAACCTTCCCGTGGTCGTACTGCGACAGGGAAAACGGATTTCACTGAATATCGAACTTGTTGAGGGCTGGCGCAGGCAGAATGATACCTCCTGGCGGGTATCCAGCTGGGGTATGCGACGTATTGGTACGGGCGGAATACTGTTTCAACCGGTCACTGACGTTCAACGACGTAATGCCGGGCTGGAACCGGATGGAATGGCCCTGCGGATTAAGCACCTTGGTCAATATGGGGCTCATGCCGCAGCGAAACGCGCTGGGTTTAAGGTCGGTGATATCATCACGCGTTATGACAGTCAGGTAAGTGACTGGACGCCAAGTCAGTTGCTTGGATACATCGGGCAAGAGACGGTTACCGGTCAAAAAGTTGCGGTGCGGGTTAATCGAGCCGGACAGATTCTGAATTTGACGTTGCCGATACAAGAATAGCGTTTGGATCGGCAAGGATCAGGATTGGAATTCGGGATTCTATTGCGGAATGTCCTGTTGGTTTGCCTGACGCTGTTGCTCGTATTGCTGATAGGCCTGTTCATCCAGTTGTGATACATCCACTCCGTGTCGATGAACGATTTCTTCGGTCATCCTTTGGTTGTAGGCAACGATATACTCACTTTTTACCACTTCGATGGAATCAGATTTAAGGGTAATTCCTCTTTCCTCACAGGCCTGCTGCAGTAACCCAGCCCATGGAGGCGACGGTAATGGAAGTTGCCAAATTACCAGTAAACCTGTGGCAATATCTGCTTCCGCATCCTGCCTGCCCTCCGCTGCCGTCTTTTCAGGCGTGATCGTTGCCGTGCTCTCGATCGGCGACGATGATTCGCTGGTGTGACAACCGGCGATCCACAGTAATTGGAAGAGGGAAATCAGGATAAAGGCTTTTCGACGCATCGGATGTTCTCGAAAATGCGTGATTTAAATGGTGTTCTGTCGGCAACCCTCCCGACGGTCTTATATGCACAACAGCGTACACATTTTGAACACTGAGTCAAATTTGCACAGCACAATTCAACAATCGACTTTGACTGCAACGATGGAAAATACAACGTATTTGACTCTGAATCGGTGAGTATTTCCCCGTAAATTCTAAGGGAAAAATCATCGTTAAGAAATTTCTTTCTTGTCGAGGGACATTTGGCATAGCAATTGCTTTATAGCCCGTTGTGCAAAAGCACCACCACTTAAAAACAGTCAATTAACAATCGAGGGGCATATCATGAATAGCCAACGTAAACTCGCAATCGAATCTTTGGAAGACCGAATCGTAATGACCACAGGCCTGAGTGCCATGTTAGGGCCGTTTGAGCTCAGTTCGTTACGTAATTCCGCCTATGAATCGTTTTTTAATCCTGTGCAGCTAAACGGGAACACGCTGGAAATCGACGGATCTGGATCCGGTGATTATATCACCGTTAAGAACGAGGATGGGATGGTCAAAGTTCGCCGATTGGCTAATGCCGGAAGCTATATATTAATGGATATGGAAGGGAATCCTGTTAATGCGACAACTTATGAGTTCGATCCTGATGATGTGGATGAAATATTCATAGAAGGATTTGCGGGGAACGATACAATCAAAAACCTGACGTCCATTGAATCGACCATCAAAGGTGGTTCCGGAAATGACTATTTGCGTGGCGGGTCGGACGATGATGTTATCAACGGTGGTGGGGGAAATGATCGCATCTACGGACAGCGAGGAGATGATGATATCGACGGCGGATCCGGTAATGACCGCATTTACGGCTCCTACGGTGATGATGTCATTGATGGGGGATCGGGTGCCGACAGGATCTACAGTTCCTCCGGCGATGATGTGGTCGACGGTGGAAGTGGTAACGATACCATCTACACTTATTCGGGTAATGACGTTGTGGACGGAGGAAGTGGCCGCGACCGGATCTATGCCGGTAGTGGCGATGATGTTGTGAGGGGGGGTAGTGGCAGTGACCGACTCTACGGCAATGGTGGTGAGGACCAATTATTTGCCGGTACCGGTTCCGACACCCTGTCGGGTGGAAGTGGCAAAGATATTTTGATCTCGCTTGACAATTCGGGTGGGGATCAAATGACGGGGAACAGTGGGAACGACGTCTTTTGGGGAGATTCTAACGATACCGTAACGGATTCGAATTCGCACGAGAACAAGTATGCCAAACATCTGATTGACTCGTTTGATAACGATGCGGACAAGTCCCTTAACGGAGATACCATTAATCCGGACGGATCACTCTTTGATAGTGATGATGTCTTTTCAGATTTTGGGTCATTCCCGCTCTTTTCTGAAGCGGGACCGCAGCGCAGTGACATCGACCAGGGGGGGACCGGTGATTGCTGGTTGATGGCGGGCATTGGTACCATTGCCCATGACAACCCGGAAAGAATCCAAGATTCAATAGTCGATTTTGGAGATGGAACGTATGGTGTGAATCTGGGCGATGAGTATTTCCGAGTTGATGGTCAACTGGCAGTAGGGTCAAGTGGGAGCCTCAAATACGCAGGGCTTGGCGATGACAACAGTTTGTGGGCAGCGGTGGTTGAAAAAGCCTGGTCGGAATATCGCACTAACTGGGGATGGGGTTTGAATGCGGGTTGGACGACCTCGGTTTGGAAAGCGTTCGATGGGACCGGGACGGATAAGGAATGGTTCGGCTGGTTCTCCGATGGAGATGATGTCCTAAACCACATTAACGATGCCCTGACAGATGGAAAAGTCGCCACGATTCTGACCCAGTTCTGGGGGGATCTGGAAAGCGATCAATTGGTGACCCTGCATTACTACATGGTGGATTCAGTGAACATGAGTGCCAGAACGGTTAACCTTGTTAATCCCCATGGTAGTGGCAGTTCCAACTATGAAATCACGATCTGTGCGGATGATTTGTACGAGGATATATCCTATGCGTTAGGCTTCGGAGGCGTGCAAACGGCGACGATTTAACGAACCGATTCGTTGGTGCACAGAATTTACACCCGGCTCCGCTTTTATCCATAGAGTGGAGCCGGGTTTTTGCGTTGGTTGTTTCTGTAGGCATTCAACCAGAATGGACTGCTGAGATAATGAAACGCCGAATTTAATGGGTGATTTGATTGGCGGTATCTTCGGGATTCACCGGTGGCAGACCATGACGGTGATGATGGGCCGGTGAGTCGGGGTGTTACAAATTCCGCAAAGCATGGCTCCTCAAGGGTCTAAATTGCGTAAAAACACTTCCAGCAGTTTCTGGGAGTTGCTAGATTTGAAAGAATGAGCGCCAGAAAAATTGTAACGAGTTATTTGATAATTCAATCGTTAGCCACCGGTCTGTGGTGGTGTCTCCTGTTTTTCATTCCGCAGTCCGTTGGGTGGTTTCAGCCGTCTGGCTGGCCAAACGATGCGCTGCTCGGATTCTGGTTGGGCGATGTTTTGTTGATTGTGGTTGGCTCAGCCTTTGCTGCTTATGTCGTTTACGGTCGAAAACCCTGGTCTCATGCGGTCGTTTGGTCCGTTACGGCCGCGGCATGGTATCCGACCTTGTATTGTATTGGAGTTAGTCTGATAACCGGTCAGGCCTGGCTGACATCTGCGCTGATGGTCTGTATGGCAGGTTTGATGCTGGCGATGGCGACCATCTATGGACATTCCGGACAGCTTCCCGCCACGTTTAGAGTGACGACGATGAGCCGGACAACGGCTATGGCCTGGACCATAGCACAATTGTTGGTTTTTTGGAGTACGTTCCTTTGGATTCTGCCGCGAGGAATTGTCGAATTGGAGCGTCGGTTCGATGTGCCGGGATTTAACGCAGGTCCGCAAGAGTTAAGCATGGCGATCATCCTATTCTCTGTGGCTTCGTTCCTTGGCTTTTCAAGTTGTGTGGCCATGGCGATGTTTGGCGACGGAACGCCGTTGCCTACGGCCACGGCACCCAAACTCGTGATTTCCGGCCCCTACCGATTTGTGCGTAACCCGATGGCGCTGGCAGGGATTCTTCAGGGTATCGCCGTCAGCTGGATGCTTGGAAGTTATGGTGCAATGGCCTATTGCATCCTCGGCGGATTTACCTGGCATCTGGTAGTGCGCCCGGTGGAAGAGAAGGATCTCGACGAGAGGTTTGGCGAAGGTTACCAGCAATATAAACGATCCGTGGGTTTATGGATCCCTCATCTTAAACGTCTTAAAAGCTGAACCGCTGTCTGGAAATCAGCAGTGGTGAAATTGCCGTCCAGACCGATCTGTTCCGTTTTTAATTTAAGCTGGTGTTCGTAATGAAGCGGTTGCATGAAATTCTTACGCAGGGTTTCCTTTAAGTCCCTCTTTTTAGCTGATTGCATTAAAAATGTCCGTATTCATGAAGAATCGTCAATCAATAGTGGGGAGTCACTGATCTGCGAGGGTAGGACCTTTATTGCTCCGAAGTGGCATTCGGTGGTAAACTGGAGTTACGGAAAAGCCTGTTTAGCATCAGGAACATGGTCTTTTCAGGACTGACGATATCCCGCCCTAAACCCCTCCGGCACTGATATGCAAAAACACTGGATCAAGCTATTGTTTTTCGCGTTTTTCATAACGCCCGATCTTTCTGTTTGGTCACAGGAAGATGATCAGGGTGGGGGGACGGCTGCCGGTATTGAATTCTTTGAGAAACACATCCGCCCCGTTCTGTCGAATCAGTGTTACCAATGTCACGCGTCCGATGCGAAACAAATCAAGGGAGGATTG
>JAYZPA010000120.1:0-9812 GCA_036150515.1 Planctomycetota bacterium | reverse complement strand
ATTGATATTCCCCTGATGACCTGAATTTGGTATGAATCCGTCCGTAATTCCAGTTTTTCAGGCTCCGCACTTCTGGGGGAAGTACTATGAAAGCCTTTGTTTCTCAACAAGCATTCTATTTTGCGATTGCGGTCGCTTTGGTTGGAGGCAGTGGTTGGGTTCTCTATTCGCAGTGGTTTGCCGCGGAAACCGATAAGGTTCAGACCGAAAATGACGGTGAAACCGGGGTTGCCACGCAGGAAACCGTATTACCAGAATCGGAATTGTCGGTTGCTGCTCCTGATGCTGCCGATTTTGATCGTTTGGCTACGGGTTCGCAGCTTGAATCGGTGAGTCCGGATCCGATCATATCGGGCTCAGGTGGTGACTTTCCATTAGGAGATTCCCCGACGATTTCGATTGGAGATGGTGGTGACAGCGATAGTTTTGTGATTAACGATTCCTCTACAGTGAGACTAGACAATGGACAGGAATTCGATATTGGTGGTGGTGATTTTGTTCCGACAGAACCCGCGCTTGAATCTGAATTGTCGTCGGGTGATCCGCTTCCCGGAGCGTTAGAAAGCGGAACGCTGACACCTCCTGAACCAGAATTGCTTGCGGAATCGACCGACTTCCCCCTTCCGGAAACGCCTTTGATACTGGCAAACGACGACTCCGTAAACCTGCCAGCGACGTCCGGTGATCTGAATACTACAAATACTCCATCAGATCATGCGGGTACGCGGTTACCTGAGGAGAACTCGGTCAATCCTCTACAGCCTTTGTCCCTGCTTCCTGTGTTGGATACGACAGGTGCTGTTGAAACGGTTGGAGATGTCCATGCCGGTTCCATGCAAAACATGCCGGGAAATTTGACCATGGAGGGGATTCAACTACCCTCGTTGTCGATTGAAAAAGTGGCTCCTGAGGAAGTTCAGGTGAATCGCCCAGCGGTGTTTACCACACGCATTAAAAACAACGGTAAGATTACGGCATTGGGTATCCGGGTAACGGATTACGTGCCTCGTGGCACACGACTGGAAAGTGCTCATCCTGAATTCATTCGCGCCGCGGATGGTTCTATTCAATGGGATTTGGAGGCGCTGGAACCTGGCGAAGAGGTAACGGTGTCGATGAAAGTCACACCTCTGGCCGAGGGTGAGATTGGTAGTGTGGCAACGGTTTCCTTTGCAGCCAGAGCTTCGGTACGTACGGTCAGTACAAAACCGCAACTTACGATTCGACAGACATTTGACGAGACGGTTTTGATAGGTGAAACAGTTCTGGTGAATATTGTGGTATCGAATCCTGGTAGTGGGGATGCAACGGGAATTGTCATTGAAGCGGATATTCCGCCGGAATTGTCTCATGCAGCCGGCAATGAACTGGAATACCAGATAGGTACACTTCGACCCGGCCAATCCAAACAGCTGTCACTGCGGCTGAAGGCTGAACGCGCTGGGATTGTGCAAAATGTACTCACGGTCCGTGGCAAAGGCCAAATCGAAAATCGCAGCGTGACGCCGAT
The DNA here is from genome assembly GCA_036150515.1 of Planctomycetota bacterium. Lineage (GTDB taxonomy): Bacteria > Planctomycetota > Planctomycetia > Pirellulales > Pirellulaceae > UBA721. The sequence continues at coordinate 8,302 of JAYZPA010000120.1, read as the reverse complement.
GCGGATTGTAGCTCCGGATTTACAGGTTTCTCTGAATGGACCGGGAATCCGATATCTCGACCGGCAAACCATCTATTCCGTGGACGTGGCGAATCCGGGTACAGCATCGGCGAGGAATGTCGAGTTGGTGGCGTACCTGCCCAAGGGGTTGAAGTTTGTCTCCACCGATCACCATGGTGCTTATGATCAAACGGAGCACGCGGTGTTCTGGAAGCTGGAAGAGTTACCACCTCAGATTCGGGATTCGGTCAAGTTAACTGCGATTGCGGTGGAACCCGGTGAACAAAAAGTTCGTCTGGAAGGAACGGCCAATCTGGGAGTCCAGGCAGAATTTGAACATATTGTCAAAGTGGAATCGGTGCCGGAGCTGGAATTCAGTGTGAAAGATACGGCGGATCCCATTGAAATCGGAAGCGATACAACCTATGACGTGAAAGTCGTGAATTTGGGAACACGGACGGCTACGGGCGTCCGCATTTCTGCAGCCTTTCCTCCCACCCTCCGGCCGATTCAGGGAGGCGGGCCAACCGATGTCCGCATTGAGGGCCAGATTGCATTGTTTGCCCCACTGGATCGCTTAGCGCCCGGAGCCGAAGCCGTCTTTCGGATCAAAGCGAAAGCGCTTGCCGTCGGGGATACGGTCATCCGGGTGCAAATTACTTCTGATGATAAAATCAATCCGGTGACGAAAGAAGAAAGCACCCGCGTCTACTCGGATAATTAAGAGTCATGGTCCGGCTCCGTTCAGGAATCATCTTACGATTGACTTATCGTGTTCTTCCAGTGGTAACTTCCGAACGGATGCCAGTGTTTACGGTTTTTGCCTTGAAACGCGATCTTAACGAGTGTCCCGTCGTGGACATCCTGAAGCCATGGTGCGGTAATGCTCTGTAGACTTGGATCATTCGCATTTTGATCCTTCATCGCATTCTCTTCCAAACAGCGCAATTCGATTTGACCGACTATGAAAATGGTATGCTTAAGAATACGAAAAACGCATTTTATCTGGAAATTGATTCCCAAAGTATTTGCAAACACAACCCAACCCGCCCGTGGCCTCGGGCGGGTTCAACAGGAGATCATTTAATGGTGAGATTGGCTTTCTGGAGCGTCCTGATCGGGTTGAGTCTGTTGATTACCGATCTACAGGCACTGGAAAAATGTTCCGTTGGCGTTACGCGTCGTGGGACACCCATTGAGGGATGGGCACAGGCAAATTATTTCGATCTGGATTTTCAGGGGCAGCGCATTTTGGTGGTGGGGGGTGTCTATGACCAAGAGTCGGTTGAACGTGTAAAACGGCTGTCAGACGAATTTGACTCCCCATCAAAACGTGCGGTTGCTTTTATTCCTGATTTGTATCCGGATGCGGAAAAGGGAAACGTGATTGTAGAGCAGGATCTGGCACACTTTTATCGATCATCGGGGAATCCGGAAGTTCAATATTTAATTGGTTGGGCGGCCTATCATGTTACCGATTGTATTGTGATTCTATCGCCTTCCGCCCAAACAGGGGTGAAGGCCAATGAAGTACTGTTTAAACATCATGGTGGAGAGTTTCTTGATACTGAGCTGATCGTACCTGATGAACCACTTGGTTATCCCAGTGCAATCCTTGCCGGGTCTAAGCATTACGGGATTCGGCTCGAGGTCATCGAATTGCCCAGCCCGCAACGACGAATGACGGATCATCACTGGATCACCAAGTTGTCGGAGGTCAGTACCAAGAGTGCTGCCAGACTGGATTTCCAAAAACGAGTTTTGGACGTGGATGAGAAAACCGAACAATTGCTCGCCGTCTATGGGCGATCCATGAAAACGATAAGTTACATTCCGGCACTTGCGATGATGGCGCAGTATCAAAGCCATCGGTATGGCCGCAAGAACGGATTACCTGTCGCTCAGCTTAACCGTATTGTGGAGTCCCATTTGAAACGGCCATTACCCGATAATGGAAGTGGCATCGCCGGACACCTTGTTTTGTTTAGTGCGTTGGAAAGCACGAATGACGATGCATGGAAGCTTGCGTGCAAAGAGCGTATTTTAGAGGTGGCGGATCTCTACCATACCAGGCCAACGGAGTATCAGGGTCAGCGGTTGATGCCCTACCATTCGGAAATGAGCGATGCGGTTTTTATGGGTGGCCCGATTCTGGCACTGGCGGACACGGTTACCCGAGAATTTAATGATCCTCGATATTCCGTCGCCTGTGCATCTCATTTACAGGCCTGCGCAAAAATGAATCAACTAGCAAACGGTTTGTATCAACATTCACCTCAGGATTCGGCAGCCTGGGGGCGTGGGAACGGATTTGCAGCGTTAGGCACGAGTATTTGTTTAGGTTTTCTGTCACCGGAAACGGAAGGTTATGAGCAGGTGCAGGCAAATTTTGTTCGACACATTGAGGCATTAGTAAAACACCAGGATAAGACGGGGAGCTGGCATCAGGTGATTGATCACCCGGAGAGTTATCCCGAGTTTACGTCGACCTGCATGATTACGTCAGCGATTGTATTGGGGATCCAGAGTCATGCATTAAAGATGGCAGATTACCAGTCTGTCATCCTCCGGGCCAGACAAGCGACGCTACGACGGATTGCTCCGGGTGGATTCATAAACGATGTTTGTACAGGGACGGGCAAACAAAAGAATCTACGTGCGTATTATGATCGCGAGGCGATTCAGGGCCGGAATGACCGCGCCGGTGCGATGGCTTTGCTGTTGTTTACGCTTCTAGAGGAAGTGGAACTGAACGAAAGTAAAAGATAACCGATATGACCCTTTACATTCCCACGATGGATGATGTTCACCAGGCTCAGGGCGTGTTGGCTGAATATTTATCTCCAACACCGTTGATCCGCTCTTACCGACTTGAACAGAAGTTGGGTTTACCGGGGACCCGTCGGGTATGGATCAAGGACTATGGTTGTACTCCCAGCGGATCGTTCAAGTGCATGGGTGCCTTGAATTGGATGCACAATCGTACATTGGAAATTGGTGATCGACCGGTGGCTGCGCATTCATCAGGTAATTTTGCATCCGGGATTGCGTTTGCCGGGTCGCGATATGACAAGCGGGTGATGATCGTTATGCCGGAAAGTGCACCGAAAGTGAAGTTTGAATTGACACGGTCTTTTGGCGCAGAAATTCATACGTATGACATCACAATGGATCATCAGACTCAGGCACGCGCGAAACTTACCGCAGAAATTGTGGAAAACCAGAATGCTATGCAAGCGTCCCCCTATGATGACCCCTATGTCATTGCAGGCAACGGGGTTGGTGGCGTTGAAATTTCCGAGTTTCTCCATTGCGAAGGTCGCGGGATTTCCCATTTCTTTTGTCAGGTAAGCGGGGGTGGTCTGATGGCCGGACATGCGTTAGCCATTGCAGACCGATTTCCCGAAGCGCAGATTGTGGGCGTGGAACCCAGTGGAGCGACAGATTTTCAGCAGTCGCTGGAGGCCGGTGAGCGCGTGCGGATCGAAAAACCGGAGAGTATTTGTGATGGGCTGCTGTCTTATGATGTAGGTGAACATAATTGGCCCATTCTCAGCCGCCTTGTCGGCAAATCGCTGGAGGTTGCCGATTCTGCGACGTGCCGTGCGATGAAGTGGCTGTATGACCACCATGGACTCAGAACCGAACCGTCCGGGGCGATAACCACCGCCGCTGTGCTTGATCCGGAACTGGATTTAAGCGGTGAGGGCGATATTGTGATTGTGCTGAGCGGCAGAAATGTTGATGAAACGGCGCTGCAGGCCTGGCTGAAGGATGAATAGCCAAACGGTTTGATCCGTTGGTTGCCTTGGAACTTGGCTACGGTTACCCAAAAATAAGACGTTAGTTTCCGTCGAGATTTTTTTCGATTTCGATTTTGGATGGAGCCGGCGAAGGGCATCCGTTAGGAGGTACGTCTATTTTCGCTGTCCAGAGAATGGCATTGAGCATGATGGTACGAAAACCGTCGTCTCGCCAGCTGTCGTGATTATGAGCACCGGTAAATCCAAATCCGCGTCCGCCGCCGGGACGTTGATAGGCCCATGCAACATGTTGTTTTTCGCCGGCAGCAACGGCTTTGCGTACCGTCGGATTACCGCTGCGTGCCCCATCCGGGCGGCGTAGTGTTTCCGGTGGGGGAAGGTCGGAAAGGATAGGCGTTACCCCCTTCATGTCTTTTCTAAATCGCATATGGTAATACCATTCGTCATTCACTCGAAATGGTTTTACTCCGTTACAGATAGGATGGTCGGGAAATTCTTTGAAGTCCGGTGTCCAGTGTGGATTGACCGACCAGTTCAGATCACAGAATCCGCCCATCCATTTGAGAAACATCTCGCCCGGTTTTCCTTTCTCAGCTTCGGTGGCCCAGTGGATCATCACCACTCCGGTTCCTTGGTCCATTAATTTGTCAAATTCGTCCAAATGGGGATTCAACAGATGGCCCCGATGTCCAGTACAGAAGATCACGACGGTAGCTGCATCCTTCAGAATGGCTTTGTCTTTTGGGTAACCGTAATAGGGAACCACAACGGCGTTGATGTCGAGTCCGGAGCGGTTGAGTGCCTCGGCCAGGATCATATTACCGGCACGGTGTTCATGATGCATGCGACCATGACTTGGCGTGCCGGACAGAAAAACGATTTTTGGTTTTTCTTTGCCGGTCACAACCGACGTGATCAATAGAATGGAGAAGCAGAGGCTCAGAAAATATCGCATCATGGTTAACTCCGTTATGGTGTGGTCTGGTTTCAGGATACGGGTTTAGGGTTCATGACTGACAATCCGAATGGTGTGCCAATAAGCCCATTCGTTTTTCCAGTCGTTCGCCCGGTTTTCAAGCGACAGTTCAATCTTTTGTCCTGCGAAACGGGAAAGATCGACGGTCACCTCAAGCCACTCCTCCTCGACCGAGGAAGAACGTACGATTTGCTGTTTCAGAACTTCCTTGCCTGCCAGAACACGTAGTTGCCAGTCGCCGTGCGGATGATGGCTAACGCTTATCTTCAGTTCGGTCTTTGCGTTGGCAGGCACATCCACCGCTCGGGAAAGAACACAGGGTGTTTCGCGGTTCAGGGGATGGGTTTGAACGGCTGTGCGATTACGAAACGCTGTATGGTAAACCACTCCGCGTTCTCCGACGTTTTGCACCTGGAACCCCGTGGCCACGCGCTGGAGAGTTTTGTTTTGTTCACTTGCAGTTTGTTTTTTGGCTGGATTCGTGTTTCCCGCACTCGCATCACTGAGCAACCTTCGGGCAACAAAACCGGACAGATTAGGGTACTTTCCAGCCACGGCTAACTGGATGGCCTGTTGCGAATGATCAGGTACCATCGGCTCTAATCCAAACCAAACCATGCGTGGTAAATTCGGATCTTCAATATCTTCTTCGTGACCGGCAAGCCCCTTCAGGATGGGCCAGCGGTTTTCGAAGGGCAATCTTTGAGCAATGGACGACAGATATAATCGTACGATAGCCGAAGAGTCCTCAACGGCCATGGCGGATAGTTGTTTTAATACGGACGTTGACAGGACGGGTTTCTCTGTTTTTTCTGCAACCTGAAAAGCATTCACACTGCTTTCTTCGCCTAGCAGTTGAATGGCCCAAGCACGAACATAGGGGTCGGAATGTTTCAGAGCACTTTCGAGTTGTTTTGAATTTAATCCACCGGTGACATGTAAGGCCCAGAATGCCCGCAGGCGTTTAGGGGACCGGGTGGCTGAATCGAATTGTTTTTGTAGTAATGAATGAACACGCGGTTGATCCAGTTGGTCTGCAGCGTAACGCGACTGGAGCAGCACACGCGCCTGCCGGACATACCAATCGTTGGAATGCATTTGCAGGGCGACGAGTTCTTCGTCGGTGAGTGACCGCAGGTTGGGTGCGGCAATGGCCTCGGCATCGCCCGGTGTAATGCGATAGATACGGCCACTGTTAGGGAAATTGATGGTATTGCCGCACACGTCCGTATCATGCCAGTCCAGAATATAGACGCCCCCTTCCGGACCAATCTCGACGCTGAATCCGACCCAGGCCAGATCATTGGTAGGCATGAAATCATCCCCATGTTGACCGATAAAGCTACTTCCATTTGGGATCAGGACGTCGGTCAAAACGGCGTGTTCGTGGATATTACACATAAACAAACGATTGCGATATTGCTTTGGAAAAGCGTCTGCCAGGTAAATTCGGGCACCCCCATGCGCTGAAAGGTGGGTATGGTCGCGGATCGTCTTGATGTCATCGTAAATATGCGGGTTCACATGGGGACGACTCTGCTTATGATAGACCCCGCCCTGTACGACATGAAATAGGTGAGGGATCACACAGCAGGTTGCAAAACCCTGCCCGTGATCGTCAAAATCAAATCCCCATGGATTTGACAGTCCACGGGCAAAGACTTCAAATGTTTTCCGCGTGGGGTGATAACGCCAGATACCACCATCGATAAACTGTCGGGCTGAGTCGTCTTCGTTTGGTTTGGCAACCTGGGACTGAGTAAACACTCCATGGCATCCATAAAGCCAGCCATCCGGTCCCCAGTTGAAGCTGTTGAGTGTCTCGTGTCGGTCGTTGATTCCCCAGCCGTTGAGCAGGACTTCCGGAGGACCGTCCGGCAGATCATTCCCATCCCGATCCGGGATAAATGACAGGTTGGGAGGCGAACCAACGAAGACCCCTCCAAAGCCAAGGGCAATTCCGGAAGTGAAAGTTAATTTATCCGTAAAGGTTTTTTTCTTGTCAAACACACCATCACGATTCGTATCTTCCAGAATTTGGATGCGGGTCACTTTGTCGCCGGTATGTTCCCTTCGTGTCCGGTAATTGTAGTTTTCAACCACCCAGATGCGTCCACGGTCATCAAAGCAAAATGCAATGGGTTCGCCGATGTCCGGTTCAGCAGCAAAGATAGAAACATCAAAACCATCGGGAATGGACATTTTTGCAACCGCTTCGGCAGGTTTAAGAAACGGTGCATTGCTGGTCTTGTGTTGTTTTTTGGGAAGCTGATTTTTAGGTTGTTGAGCGGTTACTATCCATGGCCTGACCGCGACCATTGCCAGAATGATCAGACCGATGATTGCCAGTGAAGAAGCAGCCCCTGAGAACTGCTTCGGAGAAACAGGATTTTCAGAGTGTCTTGATTGAGATTTTCTTTTCATGGTGCCAACTCCACCTGTTCGGTTGTTTGCAAATACTTAATAAGATTAATGACTTCCTCCGGCTTTAGCTTATCCAGCTGGCCGTCGGGCATCATGGACTTGGGAGAGATTTTTCGAGCTTCAATATCACTTTTGAGAATAACCACGGTGGGTTGCTGGACTGTCTTTAAAATGATCCGTTGAGCATTCTCTTCGGCAATCACACCGTTCAGTACGAGGCCATCCACGGTCTGGATAATGACCATTTTATACCCCAGAGGAACATCGTAACTGGGATCGATGCTGTTTAACAGAATATAGTCCAGATTGGCCCTGTTGGAACCCGTGAGGTTCGGACCTATTTTTCCGCCCTGTTGATACAGTACGTGACACGCGGCACAGGTTTCCTTGAAAATGAGACGTCCCTGAGCTGCATCCGCATTGGCTAAGGCAGTGGTGGTGAGCAGTTGTTTGTATTTTTTAATCTGTTGAGTGCGATCCACAGACAACTGCCGAACGTCGCCATAAACTTTGACGAATGCTTCGCCCAGAATTAAGCTTAGCGAACGAGCGACGTGCGACGGAATATCGGCTCGTGAAATCTCTTCCGATTTGATAGCCGTTAACAATGATTCTGCATATTTTCGTCGGCTGGCCAGCGTTTCAAGAATTGCCTTGCGGTGTTCCGATGGCCATTTCATATATCGTGGTAACAAAATTTCCGGTGCGCGGAGATTCTCGATCGCCGCGTAACCACGGATCGCATCCAGTCTTAATTCCGGCTCATCCAGCAGGGATTCCAGAATGGCTGAAATGCTTTTATTTTTTTGGTTCAACAGTGAATGCAATGCGCGGCGGCGTGTATCCAGTTTCTGAGAGCGATCCTGAACGATCGCCAACGCACGCTTCATTGCGGCTTCATCGCCAAAAATTTGTGACAGCCGTGATGTCAGCTCACGCACCTGTGCGTTATCACTTTTGGCAAGTTTTGCAGCGACCTTATTCCAGGCATCGGGAGCCGGAACATTCCGTCGGCCCTCGAGGCCGTTTAACATTCCCTGCAGCAATGCGGTCTGGACTGTGGGGTCATCGATGGTATCCAGTGTTCGGATCAGCAAAGCCAGCGACTCCTGCTCATCCAGCGCATTGAGCTGGTCGG
>JAYZPA010000119.1:0-6054 GCA_036150515.1 Planctomycetota bacterium | reverse complement strand
CAGCGGATTCAGCAACGCATCGGGGAAGGCACATTGACCGTCATGGGATGCGAATATGGTGACATACCCAACGCCGTCTTATCCGCTGAAAGTGTTCTCGCTGCGTTAATTAAGGGGCAAGAGGAATACCAGAAGTACTTTCAAAGCAAGCCTGTCATTTATGGTCGTAAACAGTTTGGGTTGTCACCGAACCATCCGCAGTGGTTGTCCAGAATCGGGTATGAAGCGGCTTTTCATGTCTTGTTGGATGAAGGGAGCTATCCGGAGGGCCAACAAGCCAAAGCACGTTGGGAGGGCGTGGACGGAACGAGTCTCGATGCGATTGCCCGAGTCCCGTTGAATGCGAACAAGCATGAAACTTTCCTAACGCTGGCATCTCGATTGAGTGAAACGATGGACATGGATCACGTCGCCACGCTCTGTCTTGCTCATTGGCCCGGACAGTGCACGATTTGGTATTCCGATCTTAAGCGGGCGGCTCGTTATACGACGGCGTTAGGTCGTTTTGTTACGTTAGAGGAATACTTTCGTGAAACTGATTTACCCGGAGTTAGTGAACGATTTGAGGCGGACCAATATCAATCGCCCTATCTGCGTCAGGCGCTGGCCGGAAACGTTACCAATCCGCTTTCCCGCAGTATTCGATACTGGAGACATTTCAATCGCTATGCCACGATCCAAAGTTTATCCACGTTAACACAGTTAATCACCTTAAAGCCGGAGGTTCCGTCGTGGTCGGCATCTGTCGGTCAAACGTTGGCGACGAACCTCTTTAATTTCTTGGACGATACCAAAGATTCCGCGTTGGATGAGCAACTTGAGTCAGCCCACGAGGAGGCGGTACAGGCATTTTCCGATGGTGTGCCCCGCAGCGGCGAGGAAGGTGAGGGCCTGTTAGTCATCTATTCGGGTTCACGGGTTTGGCGCGCTAGTATTGAGAATAAACAGCTATCAAATTTACCTCATTGCCAGGATCCGGTTTACGCAGTTTCGGACAGCCATCCTCAGGGATCGCATGTCATGGTCGACGTTCCTGCAATGGGGTTTGTGTGGGCGGCAGCTCAGCAAGAGACGCCGACGACCGGTCAGGAAATGGCATTGGGGACAACGCTTCAGAATGATTTTTTTCAGGTTCTGATCAATGAGTCGTCCGGTGGAATTCAGGCGATTAATTCACATGCAGATCCTCGCCACGGCCGCGGTTCCCTGCAACTGGCTTACCGTCACAATGTGAGGAAGAAATCGGGTCGACGTGCCGAACCGGATGATATGGCAAATTACTCGCTCATGGAAGCGGATTCAGTCTCGGTCACGGCAGCGACTTCGACCTACGGTGAAATCACTTCCTGCGGTCGCCTGACGGATCGCGGTGGTGAGACGTTGGCGACTTTTGAGCAGGTGTTTTCGCTTAACCGGGGCAGCCGTGTACTGAATATGGATATCACGTTGGATATTGCGCATGCCCCGGCAAATCATCCCTGGAATTCCTATTACTGTCTAAGGTATGCCTGGGCGGATGAAGCGGCGAATCTGTACCGGGGTGTGAATGGAGTTCGTCAGCGAGCAACCGGAAAACGTCTTGAAGCCCCTCAGTTTGTTGAGATCGAATCGGATAAAACAACCACCTTGTTGACCAACGGCCTTCCGTTTCACCGTCGTGTGGGACGACGCTTTTTGGACACGATTTTGGTCGTTCCGGGTGAACAATGTCGCCGTTTCCAATTGGGGATCGGTGTCGATCTGATACACCCTCTAGTACACGCACATCAATTTGGGCAGCCGCCCAGCTATTTGGTAGGTACCTTCATGCCACCAAGTGGACATCCCACCAGTTCCCTGCTACATCTGGATGCGAAGAATGTGATGGCGACCCACTGGGACGTATTGAAGGAAGATGATCAGGTGGTGGGTTATCAAGTGCGTCTGATGGAAACGGCTGGCCGCGCCGGTCGTGTAAGGCTTACCAGCTTTCAACCGGCTGTAACAGCACAGCAATGCAATCTGGATGGTTCACATCTGGGAGACTGTAATGTGGAAGAGGGCCAGGTCCTGATCGAGATGACCGCCAGTGAATGGGTGCAGATCGAAGTTCGTTTTCAGTAGGATATTGATGGAGAGCCGCCTGCGGATGGGAAGAGATCATATGATCGTTACGATTGACGGCCCGGCTGGCGCGGGCAAAAGTACGGTGGCCAGAATGCTGGCTCAACAACTTGGCTTTCTATTTCTGGATACAGGTGCGATGTATCGCTGTGTTGTGTACCTGGCCATGAAACAGGGAATTGCATGGGATGACCTGGATGCTTTGGGTGAACTTGCTCGAGCATTGCCGTTGAAGTTTGAACAAGACCGGGTCATGTTGGATCGCGAGGATGTAACGGATGAAATTCGCTCTGCTGAAGTGACGGCGGCGATTTTTCATGCTGCGGATAATCTACAAGTCCGTGCTGCCTTAGTTTCTCTGCAGCGGGAATTGGCTCAGGATATTGACGTGGTTACCGAAGGTCGTGATCAGGGTACGGTCGCTTTTCCCCATGCAAAGTGTAAAATTTATTTATCCGCTTCTCCCCGTCAGCGCGCACAGCGGCGACTGGATCAACTCAAACTAACCGTACCGGATTTGACACTCGATCAGGTAATGCAACAACAAGCATTGCGAGATGAGCAGGACATGGCCAGAGAGGTCGGCGGACTGCAGGCAGCCGAAGATGCTCTCTTTCTGGTTACCGACGGACTGACCGCACGGGAGGTCGTGGCCGAAATTGAACGCCTGGTAATTTTACGTAAGACGGAGTCTGATGACGATCAGGAAATTCCCCCTGGTGAATCATAACAGGGAGTCTTCGAGGCGTTTGGAAATATTGCCCGGGGTCGGTAAGCGAGTTTTAGTGAGTTCTTTTATGCGTCAATATCATAACAAACCGTTAGGTAAGTTCGTTGGTTATATCGTCTCGCGTTTTGTTTTTCGACTGATCGGTTTGCTTTGCTTTGGGTACCACTGCCAAGGGAGACAACACATTCCGAAACAGGGTGGGGCGTTGATTTGCGCTAATCATCAAAGCAATCTGGATCCTGCACTGGTCGGGATGGCTTCCGCCCGCCACTGGAGATATTTAGCCCGCAAGAGTTTGTTTACTCATCCCTTGTTCGGTCGGGTGATTACGATGCTGGATGCGATTCCATTAGACCGCGATGGAATGGGGATCCAGGGAATCAAAGCTACTTTGAAATGTCTGCGTTCCGGAGCGGTTGTGTTGATTTTTCCCGAGGGTACCCGGACGAAAACCGGAGAACTTCAACGGCTTAAAGGTGGATTTATTGCCATTGCACGCCGTGCCCGCGTTCCTCTGATTCCATGTGGGTTTGACGGGGCTTATGATAGCCTGCCTCGAGGTAGCGGAATCCCCGATTTCCAACGTGTACGCTGCATCTATGGAGCACCCATCGGAGTTGCTGAAATTGAATCGCTTACCGATGACCAGTTACTGGCAATGGTTCAACAGCGTATTGAACAATGTATTGAGAAAGCCAGAATCAGTCGCCACTAAATGGGCGCTGTTCCATACGACGGCGGATTACTTCTTTTTCCAATGGAATGATCGTAATTTCACCGGTTGGGTCGGATAACAGAAAATCCTGCTGCTGTTGTTTGGGAGTATTGAAAGCAAAATGAATAATAAAAGCCCCGATTTGTACTCCCTGCCCGGAGTAGACGGGAGGCCAGAAATCTTCTGCACGCGTTGATAATGTACGAGCGAGCATGCGTGTGGACCTGCCTGAAAATCCGCCCAAGACCATTTCCAGTCGTCCCAGAGCTTCGCGGTGGATATAGAAAACCAAGGCGGCATCTTCCGTTACTGGATTCCACTGACAGACGTCCCAGCTGCCGTCGGCACGTTCAAAGTGTAGCCCGGCCGCCGTGGGCTCCCCATGCTTAGCCAGTTGCGTGCCCGCCATACAGGACTCCGGCTTCTCATCGGCCTCACGGTAACTGAGCATCAAAGGACAGGCTCGTTCGGAAGGTTGTTTGACATTCGTCTGGCTATGGAATGGTTTACAGCCAAACGTCGACGCCATGATCAACTCAATCACCGGATTACTTTTCACGCTGCCCAATCCCACCAGGGCCCGGTCGGGACCTGCTTGTGAGAAACTGTCATACACGTCGCGACTGCGTTTTTGAGCGGTTTCGGGATTTTGAAGATCCGGGCTCCATACCAAAGACTGTTTTAACAGTTCCGGATGAGGTGCGGTATCGGTCAGCGAATGAGATACGGGGAGATCCATCGTCGCGGTGGGCTGCATTTTTGCCGATCCGCCAAGGGAGGATATGCCGTTGAGTAACTCGCCCATGAGTAGTGAGTCCGACGCGTCAAGCCAGGCTCCATGGGGATTCTCACCCGCATCTTCCGTTCGTCGGACACCAAAACAGATTTCAACCCGTTGCCGACGGGCCAGTAATTCCCAGTAATTCTCCGCTTCGACGGCGAATAAGGCACCCGGTAGCTGGTCGGCCGTGGCGTATCCATGTTCCACCAGATAATCACATAGTCGGGACAACGCCCGGAGCGATAAATATTTGACTTCATTTTTTAACAGGGCGGCAACTTGATGCCGATCCAGTCCGGTATATTCCACAATGGCTTTTACCGTTCCTGGTCGTTTGCGAGGATCGGGAACGTGCCCAAGAAGTTCAGCGAGACGAAAGGAATATTGCATAAAGAGACATAAGCCACGGGGTACACCAACAGTCCCGATGACAACCCCCGGTGCTTTGAGAGGCGATTGGAAAGATGGAATTATTATACATCAGCAATCGCTTGAGCAAACCAGCTGGCATTGTTTTACCGTAACCTGTTGACGATCAGCTATGTATCGTCCCCGGCTAAACTCAGCTGGTTTGTCTCCTGACCATCCTCATAGAGGGTAAGTGTGCTGGAATGGGGAGACCAGATTGCAGTTTGATTCCCCCATGCAAATTGGCGACCCCGGTATCCGCCGTCGCACAGCAAGAGCGACTCCGATAATTCAGTATCAGGAGTATCAGAAGATTTTCCCTGAGCGGAAAACATGTGAATCACCTTGGCCCGAACCGGGTCGACTGGATTATCTGAAACCATGAATGTCGCAACCCTGAATCTAAGGTGAAGCGTGTTGTTAAAACTGAACCATCACTGTCAATGTTCTTCGGTTATCCCGATGCAGATATCCATCATCTTACCGTGCAGAGGTATAGTTTATGAACGTTCACTATTTTGACACGAGGACCGGTCAAAGGCATTGCCTATATGACCTACGACGGGGTGGGTTGCAGAGCGTGAAAATAAAATAAGCCACCGTTTGCTTGCAAACGATGGCTTAGATTTCAGCGGATGGGCTGGGATTCGAACCCAGGGTACGCGTAAACGTACAGTAGTTTTCAAGACTACCGCCTTCGACCACTCGGCCACCCATCCGGTAACTGTCAAAACATTCAGTGGATTGATTTTGTTGTTATCGGCAGATTTCGGCCAAAAGTCAACGGGTATCCAATCGTCCGAACGTTCCATGGGATCACGGTACTTCGGCAATGCGATGAGTGGGTACCGGTCGTCCTGGTTGAAAACTCTGGATATCACCAAAAGTGGCCCTGAGCTGTTGTTGACGACATACGGCATCGACCGTTGTGCGTACTAAGTATTTCAACGAGTCGGGATCAATAGCCACGCGCGCATTGATAATTAAATCGGAAGATTCCAATTCAGCCTGACTTGCCAGTGACAGCTCGACCGGTGCCTCACGGTCAACCAAATTAGCGACAGCATAGAATCCCGGGCCGGAACCGATAATTTTTAAGTGAGCTGTTTCAACCTGTTTGTCTTCGAAGGCCAACTTGAGACGTTCCATAATTCTCAGCAGCAGATCATCCAGCACGAATGGTTCCGCGGCAGTGATTTTAAGATTGGCATTGAGCCAGCCCAGATCGGCTTCGCCCTGAGCATAGCGATCATAGTCGAGTTCCAGAATGCGCGTTCCGAAGGGATCCCCATTGCCTTCGGCGGATTGATTGACAGT
>JAYZPA010000118.1:0-10647 GCA_036150515.1 Planctomycetota bacterium | reverse complement strand
ATTCAGTCTGCAGCTAAAAAAGACGCTCTGATGACAGCAGCTATATTCCCCGTGATCATGCTTCTCTCCTATATCGGACTTGTCTTGTACTACAAATCCGTTGGAGAATCCGGAGCAACTTCACTATTAAGCGAGGCCAGTGATGGTGACGGTGATTCGGCCAATGATGACGGTGATGACTCCGAACTGGAAGTGACCACCAGCGAACCGGACAAGGGCGAATGTTGTGATGAAGAAGAGGGGGGAGGAGGAGGCTGAACAGGTGGTCCTCCATCCTGACCGGTCGGTACAGGCAACATAAAAAAACGGTGAGTGACGATCGGTCAGCTCACCGTTTTTTTATGTTGCTGTCATTGGTGAATTCACGCCACCGGAAATCCGGCGCAATAACACCAATCGTTCACCCTGTAGCTCCACACGTACGTCGCCGGGTAATTCAAATGCCGGCGTTAAAGAACTCGACCGCACGGCATCCTCCAGGCGCTGCCAGTGTTGTTGCGTCATTGCCCCACGCGGCCAGTTTTGTTGCTTCCACAGCGACACAAACATCTCTCGCAGTAAATACGGATCGAATTGGGCCATGCCTGTACGATCCACAATCACTTCAGTTTGATTGCCATCGATGGTTACTTCAACGTATCGATCCAGGGTCGGTTCAACCTGCTCCAAAACCACCCTGTGCAGATCATCCGCCATTTGCTGAATTCTCAGAATGGCCTCATCCACCTGTTCGTGATATTGTTCCCGGATCAGCGGAAGCAATTGCTGACGGATACGATTGCGCATGTATTTTAGATCCTGATTAGAATCATCCCGACAAAACACGGCGCCTAATTGGTCCAGATACTGATGAATCTGCGATCGAGAAAAATCCAACAGCGGTCGAACCAGGGCAATTCCGTGATCCAATTCACGGTGTTTCGGGATCCCTCTTAATCCAGTCAGTCCGGTTCCACGAAAAATACGGTCGATCATGGTCTCGACCTGATCATCCTGATGATGTGCCATCAAAACATAACGTGCACCGGTTTTCTTCGCCAGATCCAATAGTAACCGATAACGCTCATCACGAGCCACTTGTTCAGTCTGCACCGGTTGTTTCGCCTGCAGAACCTCGCACTGAATTTCGAGTTGTTCTCCCAAATTCTCAACAAATTGCTGATCTGCAAGGGAAGCCTCACCACGCCAACCATGATTCACATGTCCGATCAGCAAGTTACATTTCTGGTCTTGAGGGATCAACCGTGCCAGACTGCTCACCAGCGCAACGCTATCAGCACCACCGGAAACGGCGATGACCGAACGCACGGAACACCAGCGGCTCAACGGCCAGCGGGAGATTAATTCCTTCTCAAAATCGAATAAGTCCATATTCATTGCTCTCGGCGATGGCATTTCGGGATAGGGGGGACTGGATGCACACAAGCTGGCATGGTTGAAACCACCAGCGAACGATATCCGGAAGTTGCAGTCGGGCTCAGGAACCTGTAAATTGGAACAGACGCATTGTAAGACGAATGCATGTCTTGCTAAAGATGCGACAAACATTAATTACAATAAACAAATATTTTACAGCATTACGGAAAAATCCTCACCGCACAACCGTTGGTGTGTATTGGCTCTGTGATCGTAAAGTACAAAGAGAAACTAAATGTTGCCGACACAGGTTAAACCTTCCAGCCGTCCCGCTACTTCCGGAAACTCCGGAATCTCGTCGGGGCAGATTGCGTGGCTTCACGCGGTTTGTTGCCAGTTGGTGTTATCCTGTGCCCCATTAACCAATCCAATCGTTTTAACTCAATTCAGGCAAAAACGGCACTCAACCAACCCATGCCGATTCTTCCCACCAGGGTTCAAGAATCTGGTTTGGCCGAAACGCGACCCAATTCCCACGGGGAATGTTCGCGCGAAAGCCAGAGCAGCCATCCTCGTTTTGAGCAGGATCTAGATGAATATCCGTAGCCTGTTCAGGAATCATCAGGGCTACCGGTTAATGACAATATCGATTGTTTCTCAACGTTACTCTACTTTCACCACCAGACATATCGCTTTTGCGCATCGCTGCCAATATTGGTTCAGGCAGCCGGATATTCCTTAGTTGCTTAGACGGGAATCCGTTATGAATTCACTAACTTCAATCCTGCTGCTGGGAACTGCTGCTGAACTGGGGCTCGCCACTGTTGGCGGTGCCGCATGCGGGATCATTCTGGCGTTCGTTGCTCAGATAAAATTTCAACAAAAACGTGCGGCGGAAAATCGCCAACAGGCTGAAAATGAGGCCCGACAGATCATCTCCGAAGCCAAACTAACTTCCCAAGAAACGGCCTTGCAGTATAAAGCCGACGTGGAACAGCAGTTAAGTCAATCACGCGAAGTATTACGCGACCAGGAACACGCTTTATCGTCGCGTGAATCCAATTTGAAACAACAACATGAATCCCTGCGAAAGCAGGAAAAAATGGTGCAAAACAATCAGCAACGTCTTAGCGACAAACTAAAGCACGCCGATCAACGCCAGCAGGAACTTGACCAACTGTTAGATTCTCAACGGCAATTTCTACATGAAAGCACAGGTCTGGATCAGGAAGCTGCCACCCGCCGTTTGCTGGAATTACTGGAAAGTGAGCTGGAACAGGAGATCGGTGCCCGAATTCTCAAACACGAGAAAAAAGTCGAGTCGCTGTGCGAAGAGAAGAGCCGGGAAATGTTAATCATGACGATGCAGCGGCTCGCAGCTGCCCATACATCCGACAGTACCACCAGTACTGTGGACATTCCCAATGATGACATGAAAGGCCGAATCATCGGCAGGGAAGGGCGGAACATTCGCGCTCTGGAAAAAGCGACGGGTGTGGACGTTATCATTGATGATACGCCCGGCGTCGTCATCGTCAGCGGATTTGACCCGGTTCGACGGGAAGTCGCCCGACAATCTCTCACTAAACTGATCACCGACGGCCGGATTCATCCAAGCCGCATCGAAGAAATTGTCAAAGAAACTCAAAAAGCAATTGAGAAATTCATCGTCAAAAAAGGGGAAGAAGCTGCTCTGGAAGTTAATGTTACAGGTTTACACGAACGCGTAGTCTACATGCTGGGACGTTTGCACTTTCGAACCAGTTACAGCCAGAATGTGTTACAACACAGTATTGAAGTCTCGTTCCTTGCCGGCATGCTCGCCGACATGATGGGGCTCAATGCAGATCTGGCTCGACGCTGCGGACTATTGCACGATATTGGCAAAGCAGCCGATCATGAACTTGAGGGGGGCCACCCTCAAATTGGAGCCGATCTGTTGAAACGTCATGGCGAAAGTCCGGAAGTGGTTCATGCGGCATTTGGACATCATGATGAAATTATCTCTGAACAGCCTTATACTGTCCTTACCGCGACTGGAGATGCCTGTTCAGCCTCACGACCGGGTGCTCGTCGGGAATCCCTCGATCGGTACATCAAACGGATGGAGGAACTGGAATCCATCGCGCATGAATTCCATGGCGTGGAACAGGCATATGCCATTCAGGCCGGACGTGAAGTGCGCGTCATTGTTGGCGCTGAAAAATCGGATGACCAAGCCGCTGCCAAAGTCTGCCGCGATATTGCCAAACGTTTTGAAGAACAGTTGACCTATCCCGGCGAGATTAAAATCACCGTGATCCGTGAAAGTCGTTTTACTGAACTAGCTCGATAACCTGTGCCCGAATGCCGATCCGGTTTGTTAGGATCACACCATCATACAAAGGATTCTTTTTTTGCGTTTCTTCTTTATAGGCGACATCGTCGGCAAGCCCGGTCACAAACTTGTTACCGCCCATGCCGCTGCCATTCGACAACAATATCATTTGGACTATGTCATTGCCAATGCGGAAAATGCTGCTGATGGCTCCGGGTTAACACCTAAGATCTACGAAAGTTTAATCCACAGCGGTATTGATGGAATTACGTTAGGGGACCATATCTACCGCCGACGTGAAATCTATCCCGTACTCCATTCTGAAATGAATATTGTCAAACCGGCAAATTTTCCCGAAACCGCACCAGGTCGCCGTCTAGCAATCATCGGTGACAATGTGGGACAACAAATGGCGATCATCAGTTTGATGGGACGTGTATTTATGAAACCTGTGGACTGCCCATTTCAGGCAGTCGATGAAGTGCTGAAGCAGGTGCCTGCCAATGTACGCATCATTCTGGTTGACTTCCACGCGGAAGCAACCAGTGATAAACAACTGATGGGTCGGTATCTGGATGGTCGCGTTACCGCCGTTCTGGGTACGCATACTCACGTTCCCACGGCGGATGCCCGCATTCTCCCGGGCGGCACCGCTTTTCAATGTGATGTCGGTATGACGGGACCCTATGAAAGCATCCTTGGTCGAAAAATCGATCCGGTTACCGAAGCAACCACAACCTTTCGACCGATGCAATTTCAGGTGGCAACGGATGATGTCCGCATCAGCGGCACAGTGGTGGAAGTCAACGTACAGAATGGCAAAGCGACCAAAATCGAACCACTGGTACTGACCCAGGCTGAATTAGAAGCGAACGTCTAGCAGCGCATCCCGGCCGCAGCCGCTTTAGCGGATCAACGTAGCATCCTGAGCAAAGTCTTCACCCTTGTCGTAGGAAAAGAAATCTTTGGCAAGATGGCGACTTAACGCGTCGGTATAAGCTCGTTGAAACGATGCTTCGCTCGTTTCCGTGGAATGACGTGCACCATTTTCCGGGAACGTAAAGTCATACGTGTTGCCCTGGTAAACGACTTTGCCTTCGTCAGCAATATCATAGACGGTTGTCGTGACGGTCGACCGACCTTTGTACAGAGTGGCTCCGTCTTTAATGCTGTAAGATTCGATGTCTAAAAGAACAACTAAATCGGCACTCACACCTCTTCCAACCTCATGATAATCGATTTCATTCCAGTTGTTACGGTCGATCCAATCCGCCACTTCCTCGATGGGAACGATCTCAACATCGCTAATCCGCTGCTGGAGGATACGCGCCGTTTGCCGGCCTACCAACCCCGCTGGTGAATTCGGACCACTTGCCGGCGATGAGGAAGCACAAATCACCGCGACTCGTTTACCTTTTAACCCCGGATACAACGCATCAATTTTATCCCCTTTGAGCACATACAGTGCATTGGAAGCCAACGTACGGCATCCCGACGACAGGGTAAGAGTACAACCGATAAGCAACAAAACGGCACAATGTCGAATCCATGACATGGTAAATATATCCTACATCAAATAAAAAAGCCGCCGGACAACCCAATCAAGTAGCGTGAGTACAAGCCAGCTAATCAAAATAACCAATAACCAGTTTTCGTTTAGTCTGGCTATCACCCACTTACCACGCAGAGCCGTTGCCGAAAACCAGGGCACGGCGATCAAACAACCTACGGCAAGTAAAAATCCACCCAAATTCACCCGAGCAGAATCGACAACATTGGCATCCATCAAATAAGACCAGGAAGTTGTCATCCCACAAGCGGGGCAGGGAAATCCAAATTTTTCAGGGAAATAGCATGGAGCTAAACCGAGTTGTTGGTGAGTACCTAATCCAGCCGCCGCAGGCTGCAACGTCGCTGCAAGACCTAACACGGCAGCCATACTAACCGCCGTGAGCGCCAGGAAAATGCGAAAATACCACGGAAGCTTGTCCAATGTTCACCACCACGGCCTAATTGCCTCTATGGTTCATCGCTCACCAACGCCAGAAAAGATACACACAATCGACCATTCGGAGCAATAGCAGTCGGAACGCCCCGCTGCGAAGTTACTCTACAGTTTCGGCGGGCGTCGTTTTGGGGGTGGTTTCTTGATCATATTCGCAGCATCATTGGCTGCCGCCGGGTTGTTATTGCCATTACCACCATTGCCCTGCCGTGGGGGAGTGAGATCTGTATACGACTCCTGCCACCGCCATCCAATTGGATTGGACAGTTCCCGTTTTGCCAGCAGTGCCCAGGGAGTTCCCGGATGTTGCTCGACAACCGATTCTAGCAACTGACGTGCCTGCTCACCCGCTTTGGAATACTGGCTGCCCACCGTGATTTCATTGGCCGGAACAAGCGTCCATGTATTGCTTTTTTCATTTTCCTGTTTCAAGCCCCGTTTGGCAGCTGCCAGCATGGCATTGTAGGTCTCCGTTCGTACTTTGGTTGCCAGTACACGCCCTACCGCCAAATCGTAGCCCACTTTCCAACGCAGCGATTTTTCTTTGTCCCGATCCCCTTCACCTAGCTGCAACAGTTGATAAATCCCGGCAATCTGAGGTTCAAGCTGTGCGGCCATTTTCTGGGATTCCGACAGTTCAGAACTAAAAGTCGCCTCGTCACGTTTCACAAATCGAAGACGCGGGTTCTGCATCGGTGTACTCCACGACTGCTGAGCAGCCTGGATCAATGCCGTCCGCATTGCACTTTCCTTAATTCGACGCTCATATTCCCGATAGGGCACATAATCCGGTCGATAATCCCGCATGACCGAGGGGTCAAAAAAGTGTTTCAGATGCGATGAAAAATTAGCGACTTCCTTACTGCTGATGGCCCGGTTAACATTTCGATTCGGATGCACTGCGAAATAGATCCCGCCGGACTCATAACAAAGTCGGGTCAGTGCCCAGGGTCCGAATCCGGAATCAATCGGATCCTTGTCTTCCCGCGCTCCCGCAAAATGTAGTTTAATCCGTTCCGGCATCGCCGACTCTGGCCCCTGATTCACTCGTCCCCACTGGGCCGTCTGGTCATAGGTTGGATCCGGGTCAACCCATTTGACTAAAGTCTCCTGCCGTCCAAAAGGTGCAGGAACACCGACCACGTATACAGGAACCGCATATTTCTGGCAGATTTTTACCGCCATATCCACATGTTGTTGATCTTCACCCGCTTCGTCCGATACAACCACCACCATCACATTTCGTTTTGGCTCGCCGTCCGCATCCACCGCTCGATATTTGCTATGAGCATTCACCGTCTTATAAATCGCTTCAAAAGTAAGTTCGATTCCGGAATCATCCTGCGAAATTGCACGAACCGCTGCCTTGATTTCATCCACATTGTCCGATGGTTCTTTCATCATCTGAGAGACCGTCTTGCCAAAGGCCATTACCTGAGTCAATAAGGGCTTTTGGGCATGCCCGGAGAATGCCTCATTCTCCGCCGCTTCAAGGATTCCCAACTCTTCGTAGATTTTGTCGAAACGATCGTGTATCTGCTCACGCTGACGTGCCAGACTACCTGACTGATCAAACATCCATATGACCAGCGTACGTCGTTCTTCCAGTGATAACAGAATCTCATGGGTGATGCGGTCCACCGCACCGGTGGCTCCGGTCGTTCCTTCACCCACGGCACCACGAACCGTTAGGTTCTCGTTAAAATGAATTCCCGTTGCCTCGACCACCTGATTATTTAATAACAACTCGGCAACTTCCAGATTTGACGGATCGTCCGGATTGGGTATCTCTGATACATCTGAAATAATCGGAGCCTCGGAAAAAGCCATCTCCTCCGCACGCTCACTGTTAGCACCCACCTCCGCCATCTGCTGCTCGCTGAAGTGAATCTGCTCCGGTGGTTCAGGTTCGGTGATCTCGTCAATCTCCACCGCCGTCGTCGTTAACAAAATGTCGCGAGTCTTATTGCCACTGACGAACGGCCACAAACCTAAACCGATCAAGATAAACACATGGATAATCACGCTCGTGAAAAATGCCGATGAGTCAGAATCAAAAGGCGTTTCTTCTTCGCCGGTTCGTTTCTGCCACCATCGTGATAGCTTGGATTCTTTGGCCACCTGCCTACTCCCATGTTAAGTCAAACGCGTACTCAAACGCAGCCACTAATAAAATCGGCTACGATTGATCTACCAGCCCCATTATTTTATCTAATACAGAAAAAAGCAATACAACCACTCCACTATTCAACATGAATAAGCCAGTCTATAGAACCTAAAGCAGAACCCAAAGCGAACTTTCATGGTGTCGTCAAACTAAAAATGAAGTTGATATATTACTAACTATCAAACGTTTCAACACACAGCAATGTACTCTTTTTTTCTACCATTATCCTCTTGCGGATCTCATAAACTGAATTACTTTGCCACATCCGACGGGGATCTTTGACATTTAGGCAGCGAATCCGACACAAAAAGGGTCGACGCCATCAAATTTGACCTGATTCACCCGGCATCCTACTATTGAAATGGAAAATGCCTTGCGGAGATGCTGCGAAACGAGTAACTTTTCCGCATACAGAACGGTTAACCTTTCTGTGGCAAACAAATAGAAACGCGTACAAGAAAAACAGCTAATTGAAGGTGAACGCTATGTTTATAATTTCTCATCGGATCAAGTGGGCTCGGACACTCACGTTCGGTTTGTTATTGCTGTTTGCAAATCGTCTGATCGCTCAAAACGCAGACAAAGATAATCCGGAAAAAAAACTACCCGCCGTCGAAAACCTCACTCTGGAAACCAAAGATGGCGTCTTTTTGTCGGCTAAGTTCTTTCCAGGTACCAAAGGGAAAGAAGCCGTACCGATCATCATGCTGCACAGCATGATGAATACTGCAGCCAAGGGGGCTGTTTATTCTAAACTTGCCCAGGACATTCAGAAGTTCATGGGACACGCCGTCATCGTGCCGGACCTGCGTGGACATGGCGACTCCACGAAACGACGTAACCCGGCGGATGTCAATGATCGATTGACCATTGATCGTGACACATTTACTAAAGACGAATTTGCATCGGTCGGAGCAGACATCGAGGCCTGCAAGAAATACCTCATGACTAAAAACAACAAAGGCGAACTCAACATTGAAAAACTATGCGTGATCGCTTCCGACATTTCAGCCATCGTGGCCATCAACTGGGCTGTGTACGATTGGAGTCAACCGTCGAACATCCTCATCAAAAACGGGCAGGACGTCAAAGCACTGATTCTATTAACACCGATGCAATCACACCGGGGACTGTCGGCCCAGCAGGGGCTTGAAAACAACGTGATTAAACGGCAATTAAGCATCCTGATCCTCGCCGGTCAGAAAGGGACCAAATACTACGCCGATAGTAAACGCATTCACAACCAACTCGTCCGCTTCCATCCGGATAAGTTTGAAAATGAGATGGACGAACGAAACAACAAGAAGTTATTTGAATATGGTCTGCCCACGTCCAGTCAGGGATCCAGTATGCTGAACATACCCAATCTCAAACCGAATCCCAGTGCGTTGATTGGAAACTTCATTCTTTACCGACTTGAAAAACAAGAAGGCTTCACCTGGCAAAACCGGGATCCCGACGCAGAATAATCAGTACGATTGCTGTAACCCACTCACAAAATGTCCTTCGACGCGGGATTCTCCGTCCGCAACTCATCTTGACGCCTGAATCGAGTCGAATCTGATAAAGCTGGATACCCTTGGTTTTACCGGGGAAGGATAAACATTCAGCAACGATTCCCCCTAACTTAATTAAAGGTACGAAGATGCTGATCCACAAACATTGGTTTGTGGGTACGGGCATCCTGATCGCCGGAAGTTTGGCAGCCATGCCCTTTCAGCGATACACCACGGACGGTGATTTGAATACTCAGGAACTGTCCGTGCCTCACGACCCTGCCGCTTTGGCGACAGAACCGACTACCGAATTACCGCTGCCCCTGCCCGAGGGATCGCTACCGTCACCAGCTGCAGCTATCTACTCATCTGCAGCTGAAAATGGGAAATCCCGCCAGCGTTTACCCATCACCCCTCCCACAGTATCTCTGATGCCGGCACCCATTCCTCAAATCGCCGAACGCTATCCGCGGCACCCCACTCAGAATCCAAACACTTCCACGGAGCTCGCACACCTTCCCGGAGTGGGACTAACACCTCGGATCATCACGCAACATCGAATTCGAAATGGTGATACACTGGCTTCCATCGCTGAAAACTATCTTGGGCAGGCCCGCTTCGCTGACTGGATCTACACACAAAATCAACACCTTATTCGCAGCCCGAACTTACTGCCCATCGGCACCCAAATCAATATTCCCGCGAAACCCGGGGCAGGGCAGTTCGAGGTTTTGACGACGCAGCCTACGGAAGACCCGGGACAACCTGTCCGACAGCCGGAAAAGAAACCGGTTCCCCCTGCGCCGATGATCCCCGTCAATGAGGCCATTCCGCTGCAACTGAATCCCAGTCGCTAAAGCAAAATTAAGCGTCTCTCTTCTTAGCCACGATGCGGTGCAATACGAGTAATGTGGGGGCAGCGATGAAAATCGAGCTGTAGGTACCAGCAATCACGCCTACGACTAACGCAAAAGCAAATCCGTGGATGCCGGAACCACCAAACACATATAACACCAAGACCACGATCAACGTGGTTACCGATGTGAGTAATGTTCGATTCAATGTCTGGTTAATGCTCTTGTTAAGCATTACATCGGTTAAATCATGGCTCTTACCCCGAACTTCACGAATCCGGTCAAATACAACAATCGTATCGTTTAAAGAGTATCCAATGATCGTCAGGAACGCGGCAATCACCGGAAGGCTTATCTTAAAGTCCTCAATCAACAATACGCCCAGTGCGTCTGCCACGTAGAAACTTAGTGCCATGGCGGCCAGCGTTACCAAAACATCATGTAACAGTGCA
>JAYZPA010000117.1:0-20944 GCA_036150515.1 Planctomycetota bacterium | reverse complement strand
TGCTTGTCACGGGAAAGCGCGCGGACAGAACGGTTTTCAGTTATCGCTGTTGGGATTTGATGCTGAATTTGACTATGGCGCATTAACGCGTGAAGCGCGTGGCCGGCGTATTTTTCCCGGATCGCCTAATGAAAGTCTGGTATTACGTAAGGGATCGGGTCAGGTTCCTCATGGTGGCGGGATACGGTTACCAACGGACAGTGATGATTACGCAACGCTGCTGCGATGGATTCGCAGTGGCGTACCAAGGCAGACAGAGCAGGAGCCAACATTAGATACCGTGGAGGTTTTTCCGCGTACACGGAGTATGAAGCCTGCCGAATCACAGCAACTGGTCGTTATGGCCACCTATTCTGACGGCAGTCGGATAGATGTCACCGGGCAGACGGCGTTTCAATCCAACGAAAGTACGATTGTGGAAGTGAATGATTCCGGTCGGATCACGGCGGGGCCGATCCCTGGTGAATCCACGATTATGGCTCGTTTCATGGGAACTTTTGCGACTTGTCGGGTATTAATTCCGCTTGCCGGAGACGTTCCTCCTTCGTATTACGAGTCGCAGCCGCGTAATAATTTTGTGGATGACCACGTCTACGACAAGCTGGAATTGCTGGGCATTACCGTGTCGGGATCCGCTTCAGATTCAAGGTTTGTCCGCCGTGCGTTTATCGATATTATTGGTCGTTTGCCGAGTCCGGATGAAGCGGTTCGGTTCATCGATGATGCGGAACCGACGAAAAGAGAGAAATTGATTGACTGGCTATTGCAACAGCCGGAATACGCGGATCATTGGGCGAATAAGTGGGTTGATTTATTACGCCCCAATCCCTACCGAGTTGGTATCAAGGCCGTCTTGAACTATGACAATTGGATTCGACAGGCATTTCGGGAAAACCGACCGTATGATGAATTTGTACGTGGATTAGTTGCAGCTCAGGGGAGTACCTATCGTAATGGTGCGGCAACCCTGTTTCGTGACCGGCGTTCACCGGACGAAATTGCGACGTTGATCAGTCAATTGTTTTTAGGGATTCGCTTGGATTGTGCCAAATGCCATCACCACCCGTTTGAGCGTTGGAGTCAG
This sequence comes from Planctomycetota bacterium, assembly GCA_036150515.1. Taxonomy (GTDB): domain Bacteria; phylum Planctomycetota; class Planctomycetia; order Pirellulales; family Pirellulaceae; genus UBA721. The sequence continues at coordinate 19,860 of JAYZPA010000117.1, read as the reverse complement.
GAGGATTTTTATTCTTTTGCAGCCTATTTCTCTCATGTCGGTCGAAAGGGTACAGGTTTATCGCCCCCAATTTCAGGTAGTGAAGAAGTGATTCTGGGCGCCAAATCCGGTAGTGTGTCGCATCCACGAACTAACGAGGTACTAACGCCACGTCCTCTGTTCGGAGAAAACCATTTGTCGGATACGGATTTAGAGGATGATTATTTATTGCGTAACAAGCTTGTGGACTGGATGATTGCCGATAACAACGAGTTCTTTTCCGGGGTGATGGCCAATAGGGTTTGGGCTGATTTGATGGGGCGTGGGCTTTTTGAGCCGGTGGACGATTTACGAGCTACGAATCCTGCTTCCAATGAACCGTTGCTAAAGAGTTTGGGAGAGTATTTTGTTGCCAACGATTACGATCTCAAACAGTTAATCGCTGTCATTGCCAAATCGCATACGTACGCATTAAGTTCGGAAGCAACGCCACGGAACATTACCGACCGACAGAATTACTCCCGGCATTACCGTGAGCGATTGCGGGCGGAGGTCTTACTTGATGCCGTAGCGGATATCACTCAGATTCCGAATGAGTTTAGCGCTTTACCCGCGGGAGCCCGGTCGAATCAAATCTGGACGCACCGCGTTACGAGTCTGTTTCTTGACACTTTTGGTCGTCCTGATCCCAATCAGGACCCACCCTGTGAACGGACAACGGATTCGACGGTGACGCAGGCTTTACACATGATGAATGCCCCTGATATTCACGCACGGGTTACCAATGATAAAGGCAGGATTGCTGCTCTTGCAGCCAGGGAAGAAATGACGGTGGATGAAATTGTGACGCAGATCTACCTGTTAACGTATAGTCGTCGGCCTACGGACCAGGAGCAGGAGATTTGCAGGGATGTGTTTGATCAGGAGAGCATAACACGTCGCAAAGCAGCTGAAACCATTCTTTGGGCACTGATCAACACCCCGGAATTCATGATTAAGGATTGACCTATGAATTTGGATCAACCATCCGGCAGGGTACCAGAACGGCATCGTCTGAGGCGATTCCTCTCTGATGCCGTGGTGTTCTGTCTACTGCTGGTACCCTCGATGCTGCAGGCCGAAGCGCCTGTGGTTGCCCATCTTTATCCCTGGGGGTTGCAGCGAGGGACATCAGCGGAATTAACGATCAAAGGCAGCTGGAAGAAGTGGCCTCTTAAGGTGGGAGGTACTTTGCCGTCCGGATTGAAAATTGAACTGGCGGAAGAGGCTGGTAAGTTAGCGGTTGAAGTGGCTGCCGATGTGCCTCCCGGCATTTATTATTTTCGATTGCATGAGCAGCAGGGAGCGACCAAGCTGATACCACTGATTGTCGGAGAAGTCAAAGAGATTATGGAGAAGGAACCTAACGGTCGGCCGGGTGAGGGACTGGCTGTTGAATTACCGGCCGTATTAAATGGCCAGTTGAAAGAGTCAGCCGATGTGGATATCTTTCGGGTTACCTTGAAACAGGGTGAAACCTTGTCATTGCTTGTTGTGGCAAATAACATTCTAGGCGTCCCGATGGATGCGGTCATCCAGGTTTGCGATGATCGTGGCTTTGTACTGGCTCAAAACGATGACGAACGTGGATTAGACCCCCAATTAACCTATGCAGCCAAACAGGATGGGGATTTTCAAATTCGTCTGTTTGCGTTTCCGGAAGCGACGAATTCAACGATTGGATTCTCGTCAAGTGCCGATTACAGTTATCGCCTGACCGCTTCGAAGACGCGGTTGTTGGATTTTTGTCTGCCATTAGCCGTTTCCAGCGGTGAGTCCGAATTGACAATTTGGGGATCGGGATTTGAATCGGAGGTCATGCGGTGGCAATCGACGGCCGAGAATCCGTATTTCTCTATTGAAGGTGTGCCGGGGACCGTCTTTCTGCCCGTCGTGGATGCCCACATTGTCGTCGCCGCCGATTCGTCCAGCGTGGAATCACCGATGTCAGTCATGCTTCCGGTTAGTATCAGCGGGGTGATCGAGAGCGAAGCGGATCAGGACGTATTCGAGATCCCCAATTTAGTTAAAGGTGAATCTCTGGTTGTCGAGGTATTTGCACGAATGCTCGGATTTCCCACGGACCCGTTGGTCGAGATCTTTGACATGGATGGCAAACTTGTGTCGACACAAGATGACAAAGACCGAGCCACCCGTGATCCAGCATTTTCCTATAAGATCCCCGCAGATGGTAACTACCAGATCCGGATTCGGGATTTGCATCGTTTTGGAGGACCACGTTATGCCTACCGTCTGGAAATAAAAAAATCGCAGCCCAAGGTAACGTTGGAATTGGCAGCGGGCGAATTTATTAAAACGGAAGAAAAACTGGAAATACCGGTGACGATTACCCGGACGGGAGGATTTGATAAAGAGTTGGTTATATCAATTGAAGGGTTGCCGGAAGGGATTACGTTCGCCGAAGTTAAATCGGCGGCCGACGGGGAGACAGCGAAGGCGGTGACCTTGATTCTCAGCGGACCCTTACGGGCATCGGCACAGCCTATCACCATTGTTGGCAGCTGGGAAGAGTCCCGGGTGATTGCTGAATATGCAGTGGAAAAATCGATTCAACGTCGGACGGATATTTGGCTAACGGCGATAGCTGGCGAAGGAGAGTAAACCGCGGTTCAGTCCTATTAGCTATGCATGATGATGCCGCCATCAACATTGAGAGTTTGTCCGGTAATATTCTCGGCAGCCTTCGACGCGAGGAAAACAGCTGCCTGAGCAATATCTCGCGGCGATTGCCAACGCTGCAAAGGGCACAGTTTCTTGATTTTCTCAGCACCCCATTGCTCGTAGTCCATCCGACTTTCCTCTGGTTGTTGATCATACCATGCCTGCCAGACACCCCGATTTAAGGTTGTTTGAATCATTCCGGGGGAAATGGCATTGGCCCGAATGTGAAATGGTGCAAGATCCTTGGCAACCACCTGCATAAAATTAATCAGCGCCGCCTTTGCAGCACTGTAGGGTGGATCTGTCTGTGATCCCATCTGGGCTGCAATCGACGCGATGAACAGCAGCGAACCATGCTCATGAGCACGCAAAACCGGGGCAAAGGCATGAGCGACATTGACCGCACCCAGCAAGTTGACATCCAGAACCTTTTTCCAATCCTGTGGTTCCATGTTCCAGAACGGAAATCCGTATTTTCCGGATCCGGCTCCGGCGGCATAAATGACGTGATGCAACGCTTGGACGTATTCACCGATCGATGTGGCTAATTGGGACGTGGCATTGGAGTCGGTGGCATCCAGTACAACACCACGAATGACGCTATCGGGAAAGTCACGACTCATGGTTTCGGCCACGGTTAGAATACGGGAGTCGATGTCAGCCAGTACCACATGGCAACCCTCGGTAGCAAATTCAACCGCAATCGCATGACCAATGCCATGGGCCGCGCCCACCACCAGAACGCCCTCTTGGGTGAGATTCAGATCCATAGATTTGTCCTCGAAGAATATCTTCAATAGGAAACAGGCCACCTGATGCCTTCACGCATCAATCAGGGGGCGTACATAATTCGATGGCATGGCCGTCCGGGTCATGCAGAAACAACTGTTGGGCCCCGTCGGGGCGTACTCGCCGAGGATACATTTCAATGTCATTTTCCCGCAAATGACTTTCCCAATCATCCAAATGGTCGACCATCAGGGCAAAGTGATTACCTCGAGGAGCTGCAACGACATCAAGCGTGCGATTTCCGATGATGTGTAATTCCTGTATGGCTCCGAGTCGAAACCAGGCACCATCGAAGTCAAAAGCCGGGCGGGGTAACTTTTCTAGTTGCATTACGTTGCCATAGAAATTGCAACTTCGCTCAACATCGGCGACATGAATTGCAACATGGTTTAATTCAACAGTTTTCATAATTCCAGTAATCTTCGGGCTAGGAACATGGGGGTTCGTTTTATGAGTAATTGCTTTAAGTTCCAGGAATCGCGCGGGTTTAGCCGTATAACTTAATGGCTTCCGCTCCGCTGATTTTGCGTGCACGAATGGTTCCGTCCTTGAGCATCTCTCCTGCCGGATCAATATAGACTCGACCACTGTTGCCTGAATTCAGGTTCAATACATGGATATTAAAGATATAGCCTTGATCGGCGGTGGTTTTGAACCAATGAACATTGTCGCGCTGATCCGAGACGGTTGAGTAATCTCCGACCTGAAAATTACGATCGATGGTCGGTTTGACGATCATGTGTGTATCGGAATCTTCGATTCGATCATAATGTCGCCCATGAAACGTACCCTGCAGGACAAGAAATGCGGTTGCCATATTGTTGTGACCATGGGGTACCACACTTTGTCCCTGCTTGAGCTTAAATATTTGATGGCCAAAAACCAGATTCGTGGGGAGACCTTCGACTTCGGGAAATCGAAAGCGAATGGCGCGTTCACCTTTGTCGCGAAACGGTGTCTGAGAAATCCTGCCACCAAAGTCGATGAATTTCAGCAGGTCGGTAAGGTCCACTTGCTTGAATAGTCGTTCACACTGTTTCTGCCACTGGGGTTGCGTGAGTTGTTTTCCTTTCAGATCCATACTCAGTTCCTGCAAATCCTTTAACCACTGTGCCGCTAAAGGCCTGATTTCCTTTGAAAACAGATCTTCGGCAAAAAGTGTTTCCAAAAGCGAAAAAGTGAGTAGGGATTGTATGGCCGTTTGACTAAAGGCGCGACGGTTGAGTGTTTCCATTTTGAGAGCTCCCCATAAAATTGATTTAAGCGTTTCCGACGGCGCGCTTGAAATGAACACGCTTGGATGTCCTATCCTCTATTCCCATTCCCCAAATTCGACTTCGACTTTCATGTTCTTAACTTTTGTGTAATACACGAGACGGACGGGCCCTTTATCGGCAAGTGCAATTTGATCCAAAAACTGTTTGGGAGTTTGAACCTCGGCTAAGTTCATACTCCCGACGACGTGATTCTTTCGGAGTCCGATGTCGTATAGAGGCGATGTTTCTTTGATATCGGTAATCAATACTCCGCCGATATGTTCTTTGAGTGTGACTTGCAGATCGGTCGGGTCTTCTTGTTTCGTGAAGGTTTTCGTCTGGGGACTACCCATTCTCAGTATACGAACGACGGATTTGTCACCCGCGGAAAATTCACTGATAATCGTACGAAGGTCGGTAAAGGAGGTGACGTCACGGTCATCGAACCCCGTGACGATATCTCCTACCATCAACCCTCCTTTGGCAGCCGCCGTTCCCTCCTGCACACTCTCAATGTAACAGGGAGCTGGTGGTCGTCGGCAACCCACGCCGAGGAATGCCCCCAATCGGAAATCCACATCTGCCTGTGCCCCGATACGAATCGCTTCAGCAGATTCCTTTGTACCCTGGGTACCATAGAGTTTCACATACAGTAGCTGTTTCATGTTGTTCAGGTGAGAAAGACCCGTATCGGTAACCGGGCAATATCGGATATCAAGATTAATGAGGTGTTTGAGGTGAATCACCTCTGCAAAATCGGCGTCTTGAACCTTACATCGTTTCAATACAAGTGACTCGAGATTTCTCATTTTTCCGATGACAGGCATCCAGTTGTCGGACAGGTCGATGCCTTCGATCATTAATTCCTGAGCTCGTCCGATCCAACTGAGCAGATAAAGATCGTCACGACTGCCCTGCCATGAAGTATTGAGGTAGACGCGAACGACATATTTGGAATCTGCGCCGATCCTGGTATAAACTCGTTCAACCCAGCCTCCCAGCTTTCGGAATCGAGCCAGCGCCTCTTCTTCGCGGATTTCGTTGATTCGCGTAAGTGCATTATCCGCACGGCGTGCGAGGCGGTTGTTGCTGGATTGAGCCAGCTTTTCCAGGGCCAGACGGGCTGTATTGCTGGATCCAAAACGCTGGTTCTTGTCTTGTAGCGACAGCTGTACCAATACGTGAATGGAACGTGCAATTCCCTCGTAGTTTTGATTCGCCAGGTTCGATTCGATTACCGGAATGACCGTTAAGCCGCGGTCAATCAACTCCAGAGTCGCCGTTTCCCGTTGGATGAATTTACGAGCAGAAAGTTGCTGGACCAGTTGTTCCATATCTGGCATCGGCGTAGACTGAGCCACCACCAGAGCTGCTGGAGATAGCGACGTCCATAACAGTAGCAGACTGCCTAGCAGTGCATGGATTCGGTTGTGGAATAACAAATGCAACACGGTAGTGAAAACAAAGAACAACAGGGATTAGTGACTAAGGAACCGTCATATTCTGAGTCCGATTCTAACAGAAATTCATGAGAAATGTGGTTATTGATTTTCGTTGAAACTAACATTCCGAATCGTCCTGTTGCCCTATGATAACCCACGTCGGGCCGGGATCGGTGGAATCGTTCGGGAGATTTGTGACAGTGAAATCGTCGCTTGTGATTGTCGCGTACATCCGTAATGCCATAAAATGGAGAAACGGGTAGTTGCGGGCTAAAAAAGGAACTAGGTACTCAGATGATCGTGAATCGAATGCGGGGACACTTTAGATGGACGGCTGTACTGTTGCTGTTGAGTGTCGTTGTAGGTTGTTTGGGATCGGCTGAATCCATTCAGGGCGATAACTCGCTATCCACTTTACGACAGCAAGTCATTTTGACGTTGACTCGCCAGGGTCGATTAACCGCAGAGGTGCGTCAGCAGATTTTTAAGGCGGACAGTTACCAGGCACTTCAGACGTTGATCTCCGGATTAGATACGGATTATTTGAAGCAAATCCCGGTGGATGGAAAACTGTGCATGGATAAATTAGAGGAATTGGTTGCACTGGGAGGCCGTGTGAGTGGATCGCCCGGGATGGAAAAGCAGCGCACGATTCTCACCAAATATTTCCAGTCACATGGTGGCCGGATCCTAACTCAGACGTTTCAAGCCAGAAATCCAATTGCCAGTGCACCGGTGGAAACGGTGAAAATGACCAATTTAATCGTACAATGGCATCCGGAGCGAAAAAAGCGGGTCTTGATTTGTGCCCACTATGATACGCGACCATTTCCCGACAATGATCCGGATCGGTCCAAACGAAAGGGGCTTTTTGTCGGAGCCAATGATGGAGCCAGTGGCGTTGCTGTGCTATGTGGTTTAGCACCGCATATGAAAAAGCTGAGCGGCACCCACGGTGTTGATTTTGTGTTATTTGACGGTGAAGAACTTGTGTATGACAGTCAACGGGATCCCTTCTTTTTGGGGTCAACTCATTTTGCACGAGAATATGTTGCGCAGGCTCCCCCCCATCGTTATGTATCGGGAATCCTGCTGGATATGGTCGGTGATGCCGATTTGCAGATTTATCAGGAGATTAACAGTCGCAAGCATGCACCTCAGGTAGTCCAGCAGGTTTGGGCCACCGCACGGCGACTGGGTGTACAGGAATTTCATTCCCAAGCGCGGCATGAAGTGCGTGATGACCATTTGCCCCTGAATGAGATTGCTCGTATTCCAACGATCGATATTATTGATTTTGACTATCCCAGTCCGCGCCGACGCGAAACCTACTGGCACACAACTCAAGACACGGCAGATAAGTGTTCCCCGGTTTCGCTGGCGCATGTGGGCTGGGTTACGCTGGAGTGGTTAAAAAGCTTGCGCTAAGGTGTTTCCCATCGCAATGATTACTCGACGATAAACATAGGATATGTCATGGATTTGAGGATCGCTTTATATCCGGGTGACGGAATTGGCCCGGAGGTTCTACAGCCGGCCGTACAGGTAATGCTGCGGGTGGGCGAACTGGAGGGCATCACTTTTGAGTGTACACCCCTGCAATGGGGAATGGCCTACTGGCGGCAGTATGGTCGATTGGTTCCGAGTGATTTCCTGGAACAGTTGCAGCCAATGGATGCTGTTTTACTTGGCGCCGTCGGCTGGCCCGAGACGCTTCCTGATCATGAAACGCTGGCTCCGCTGGTCCAAATCCGACAGGCTTTCGATCAGTATGCCTGTGTACGTCCGGCACGATTGTGTCCGGGTCTGGAAAGTGTATTGGCTGGACGAGAACCTGAGGATATCGATTTTGTCGTGATCCGCGAAAACTCGGAAGGGGAATATATTGACAATGGCGGTCGTTTTAAAAAGGGTACGCTGGACGAGGTTGCTGTCCAAACGGCCGTGCATACCCGCACCGGTGTTGAGCGTATTTTGCGTTATGGCTTTGAGATGGCACGACAGCGACGCGGTCGGCTGACGATGGTTACAAAATCCAATGCCCAGAAATACTCCTATGTTATGTGGGATGACATTCTCGCAGAGATTCGCCCGGAGTATGGGGATGTACCGCTTGTCTCCACCATGCACTGTGATGCGGCAGTGATGAACTTTGTACGCCATCCGGACCAATTTGATGTCGTGGTGGCCTCAAATCTGTTTGGAGATCTGTTAACGGATCTGGGTGGCATTCTTGCTGGTGGTTTGGGATTAGCACCAAGTTCAAATGTAAATCCGACGCGAGAGTTCCCTTCTATGTTTGAACCGGTCCATGGCTCAGCACCGGATATTGCAGGTCAGGGAGTCGCCAATCCCGTAGCAGCCATTCTGAGCGTTGCCATGATGCTTGATCATCTTCAATGTAAGTCAGCAGCAGACCGAGTACGTCAAGCGGTCGAATTAGCACTGCTTGAGGGTGCGAAAACGGCGGATTTAGGTGGTGAATTGACAACCACTCAAATGGGTGAAGCCGTCCTGCGGCAACTCGGATAATCCCCCCTCCTTTACCCTCGAAATTCTGTGTTAAACTTTACAGATTTTATCGATTATACGGGGCAAGAACCCCGATATTTCCAGTAGTCGAAGCGAGTTTTCCCGGATTGGCATGGTGCTTGGGAAAATCGTTCAGCATGTTGGAAATGGGGGGGAAGAGGTATGCGTCATCTACGGGCCTATGGGCTGTTTGGTTTGATCTTATGGGGGTCGTTATTAGGATCCATGGTTGGCTGTTGTGGCGTCTGTAAGTCCGGTGTATCCGGCTTGTCAGGTAGATCCATGGATGTCCAGATCATGCACGAATCGACCATATTAGACTCCGCATCCGGATTAACCGGGGGGAAGCAATTTGGAGCCATCGCCGGCAACATTGCTTTACGGGGACAGGATAACGGTTGTGGTGAGTTTTTCTGGAATTCGTGGGTGAATGATCCGCCGATGCCTGTGGCTCATGAGAAGCACTCAGGCGAACATCACGGTGTTTTAGCAAGGCGACTCCTCCCCCAACGCATCCGAAGCCGCGACGGTTGTCTGGATTGCGGTAAGGTGGCATTAGAAATCCATCGCTCTACGGATGTTTCCGTGCTGCCAGCGGCAGATCAATAACGCGTTTTTTATTTCTGAAACGGATCAAATTAATGGCGATTTCGGGTATCCATGCTTTTTTGGACATTTTGTCCAGCCATGGGGTGCACTACATCTTTGGTAATCCGGGATCAACCGAGCTGCCGTTAAATGATGCGCTCGTCGATGACGATCGTTTCCAGTACATTTTGGGGCTTCAGGAGATTCCGGTGATGGCCATGGCTGATGGTTTCAGCATGGCATCGGGCAGTTTAGGCGTGGTGAATTTGCACGTTTGTCCTGGACTGGGCAATGCGATGGGCATGCTTTACAACGCGTTTCGCGAGGGAACTCCGCTCTTAGTCACTGCGGGTCAGCAGGATCGGCGACTGGCAGGTGATGCTCCGATTCTTGGTGGTCAGATGGTCGAGACGGTTACTGCCTGGACTAAATCTGCGGTGGAGGTTCAACATCTGGCTGATCTGCCTTCAGCGGTACGCCGGGCTGTACAGGTAGCACTCACTCCCCCGACCGGCCCGGTGTTTCTGTCGCTACCGGTTGATCTGCAAATGGAGTTGTCCTCGGATTTAGACCTGTCGCCCCCAGTTTTGCCGGATTGCCGTATTCAACCACCACGGGATGCCATTCAGCGTGCGACGGAACTACTGGCAACGGCACGGCACCCGGCCATTTTGGCCGGTAGTCGGGTAACGGAGAGGGGAGCGAATCAGGAGTTACAGCAGGTTGCCGAGCTGCTTGGCGCTGTGGTCATTACCGAATCCGGAACGACTCATGGTCGGCTAGTTTTCGATTCAAACCACCCACTCTATGGTCAGGGGTTGTCTCCCTGGGCGCCTGAGGTTCACGCTCGACTGGAGGCGTTCGATACGATTCTAGTGACGGGCATGGATTTATTGCGGCTTTACATATATCACGAGCCGGAACGAGCGATTCCTGAGCACATCCAGCTTATTCATCTGGATGAAGACCCGGCTGAAATAGGGAAAAATTATCCGGTTAAAGTAGGCCTCTGGGGAGACACAAAAACAGGTCTTCAGGCGTTGTGTGACTCGTTGGAAGATCAGATGACCGCCTCTCAGAGAGAATCGGCATCTCAGCGGGCGAAGCTTGCGGCGGCGAATCATGCTGCTGCGAAATCAGAAATCCATGCCAAAATTGAAAGTCAGCGTGATCAAACTCCCTTGACGCCCCTTTGTTTTATGGAGGCGGTCGCGCGTGTCTTACCACCGGAGATTGCCGTTGTGGAGGAGGCTGTAACGACGACCAACACAACTCTGGAAAGGCTGGGTGTGTTACGTGATCCGCAAGGTTATTTTGGACATCGCGGTTGGGGTCTGGGATGGGGATTGGGTTGTACCCTGGGTGCCCAATTGGCATGGCCCGACCGTCCTGTTCTGGGAATTCTAGGTGAAGGGGCCGCAATGTATGGCATTCAGGGTCTTTGGTCCGCTGTCAAATATCAGATCCCGGCCTCGTTGATCATTGCCAATAATGCTCAATACAATATTTTAAAAACCTGTGCACAGACGATGGGTTTGGCGGCAGCTCAGCAGGGCAAGTACGAAGGATTTGATCTTATCGATCCGGAATATGATCTGGTTGCCATGGCAGCGGCATTTGGCATGCGAGCCGTTCGAGTGGATACCGCGGATGACGTAAGTGCCGCATTAAAAGAGTCGCTGTCTCTGGCGGAACCGATGTTGATCGATGTGCCGATCCAACGGGTAACGCAACCTAAACTGGAATATGGATAAAATCGATGGACTTTTGATGGCCGTCGAGCTATTCCTTTTCAAAATCACCCGCGGTAACCACGATCAGTTTTTCAAGATCGATATATTTTTTAACGGCGGCATTGACTTGCGCAACCGTCAGTGCCTGAATCTGTTCTTCCAGATCTTTCGTGGATTGAATATCTCGATTCTGGGCAACCAGAGATCCAAGTAGGCTTAGAATTCCTTCATCACTTGCTCGGGCGACGGCGTTGCTTTGCAGCATGGATTCTTTCGCTTTGGCAAGTTCCTGCTCCGTTACCCCGTCCGTTAGCAGTCGTTGGACTTCTTCTTCAATGGCTTTGACCACTTTCGGCGAATTGACCGGATTAGAAATCGCATAGATCATGATTCGTCCCAGATCTTCAAAGGCATACGCTCGATACATGGAAGCCACGCCATAGGAAAGCCCATCTTTTTGGCGTACGCGGTCCGCCAGTCGCGAAGACAGACTGCCACCGCCAAGAATGTGATTGCCGACAATCAGTGCGGCATAATCGGGATTTACCCGCCCAACGGGAATTTGATGGGCGGCAATGTAAAATGCATTTTTCTTTCCGGGTGTCAGGATGCTTAGATGGCGTCCTTCGACATTCGGAAATGCCTTGGTACCGATACGCTCGTACTCGATCGTTGTGGACAGTTCGCTCAGCGACTCTTCGATTGCCTGAGTTACCTCGGCGGAGTCAAAATCACCTACAACCACCAATTCACCTGCGGCATTTCCAATGTGCTGAGCATGCAGCATTTTAATATCGGCGAGTGTTACTTCCTGAAGCTCTTCAATCTGCTGATCGACCGTATGCGATGCCCGGATGTCGTTTTTGTCATAGGGTGACATGGTACGTGCCAGAAGATTCATGGCAACGGATTGGGGTTCACTGCGAGATGCTTCCAGGCCGGTAATGCGCTGTTGTCGCATGACTTCAAATTCCTCTTCCGGAAAAGAAGGCTGCTGCAGAATTTGTTGCATTATTTCCATCACGGCAGGCAACGTTTTACGTTTTGCCGTAATGGAAATATTCAGTTCTCCGACACTTCCGCTAAAGCTGAGTGATGCACTGAGTTGATCCAGCGCATCCTGAATTTGTTGATGCGTCATGGTTGTCGTGCCACGCAACATCAACGATCCAAGGAATTGGGCTGCAGTATCCGACTTACTCAGGCTATCCGCATTTCCATAGTTAAGACTAAGATTTAAAACGACCTGTTCACCGCGGCTCTTTTTGGGCAATAAGGCGGTTTGGATCCCGGAGCTTAACTCAGCACGGGTTGTTCTTTTTTCAATATTATCCAGACTGGCTTCGAATTTCTCTCCCTGAGCAATGGATTCGCGTCCCTTATAGTCTTTCACCATCGCAGCAATGTCCGGTGTACCGGGAATATTGACCTGCTGAGGTTTCTCGGTGGGGATGAACAGTCCGGTTGTGCGATTGTTGCTATCCAGATACTGATTTGCCACGCGCTGTACATCGGCGGCCGTTACCGTTTCGATGCGATCGCGGTAAAGAAAAAACAGTCGCCAGTCGCCCTGAGCCGCCCAGTCACTCAGTGAAACGGCGATTTGACTTGTGTTGGTCAGCGATTGTTCACGTTGTTTTTTGATCTGTTGAATTACACGTTGGACTTCTTCTTCCGTCACTCCGTCACTAGCGATTTTATTGATTTCTTCAATCATGACTGACTGAACCTGATCGACATTTTTCTCGTCCGTTGCCTGTGAATAAAACAACATAATGCCGGGATCATGAAGCGCGAACGTTCCGCCGACAATGTTACTGGCAATTTTGGTTTCGACCAGTGCCTTATAGAGCCGGCCTGCAGGTTCTGTTGACAGAATGTAGCTCAGGACGTCGACAGCGGCAAAATCAGGGTGGGCTGAGGCGGGTACATGATAGAGAACGCCGGCAATGGCAACGTCGCCCACGCGTTTTAGTTTGACACTGCGTTCACCATCCTGAGGGGGTTCGATGGTGTAGGTTTGTTCCAGTTTACGTGTCGGAGCAGGTATGGCCCCAAAATGCTTTCTCACATATTCCAATGCTTTATCTTTGTCAAATTGACCGGCAACAATCAACATGGCATTATCAGGCTGATAGTATTTTCGGTAAAAGGCACGCAGACTTGGCAAGGGTACCAATTCAATATCGCTTTTGTTGCCAATGGTGGATTTACCGTAGTTATGCCAGTCAAACGCGGCAGACGTCATTCGCTGCATGAGGATCCGACTGGGACTGTTTTCGCCTCGTTCAAACTCGTTGCGGACGACCGTAAACTCGGATTGCAAATCTTCGCCTTTGATATAGCTATTGATCATGCGATCTGCTTCCAGATGGATCGCCAGCTCGAGATTGGCATTACCGGCCGGTAGCGTTTCGTAATAATTGGTTCGGTCCAGCCAGGTGGTTCCGTTAAAGCGGGCGCCTTTTTCGGTAAGCAATGCCGGGATATTGGAATGCGTTGGGGTTCCTTTGAATAACATGTGCTCCAGCAGGTGAGCCATGCCGGTTTCTCCATATCCTTCGTGTCGTGATCCCACAAAAACGGTAAGGTTCACGGTTACCGTTGGTGCTGAATCATCGGCGTACAACAACACCTGCAGACCATTGTCGAGTTGATATTGTGTAATGCCTTCAATCGTAACCAATTCTTCAATTTCAGCTGCTTGGGTGTGCTTCGCGATGGGCGATGGCAATAGGAAACCGAACAGCAGGAGGGCAAAGACGGGGGTGACACGTTTCATTATGGAATCATCCTGTTGATTAATTACAAAACTGAAAAGGGAAGTCTGTATTGTACGTTATCCGTTCGGTCTGTTGACCCATGGTTCGCGTAGGTATTTAAGGTTTTATTCGGTGCAGCCGCCGGATGCATTCACAGGTCCATCCAGAAAAAAAACTCGCTATAGGGCTGAATTCCGTCATTTAGATGACGGATGGTTTTTTCCGTTTCAAACCCTTGGTTCCGAAAAAACTGATGGGCTCGCTGAAAACGGGTATCCGACCAGAATTCAATCCGTTTATACCCTTGATTCTTAGCCCAGTTGACTGCCCATTGCATCAAAGCGAACCCCAATCCACTGCCCCGAAGTGAGGCATGCAGGTAAAGTCGTTTGAAGGTGCAGCAATGGGGTTTGTCGATCAGAGGCAGTACGGCATGGCAACCCACGACGCGATCATTTCTATCCAGCAGCAGGATAAATTCGCCTCCGGCTTGGCGGTAATGGGTATCGAGATCCAGCAGATCACGATCATCACCGCTGAGGATTACTTGATCTCCATGGTCGGCATAGCAGCCGTCGATCAAACGAATCACTTCTGCTTGATAGCAAGCGGATGCAGGTCGTACTTGGACCTGTGAGAAATTTTCAAAGGACGAGGGATCTAGGGAGGACACGTGGCGGTCGTTCCTCATACAGGCGATGAAATGGGTTTGTATTAAATCGATTTGCCGATTAATTTCAGCATCGGGGAACCTTCATTGAGCGTGGGTCGTTCCGGCCGCCCCTGATGTGAATACATCAGTTGCATATTGTCCAGTCCCAGCAGATAAAGGATGGTCGTATGCAGATCTTTAATATGCATACGGTCATCCACGGCATGGAGTCCAAGTTCGTCGGTTGAGCCGATGACCTGTCCTCCCTGAACACCGCCGCCTGCCATAAACATGGTGAATCCGTATGGGTTGTGATCCCGCCCTGTTCCTTTTTCGCTCATCGGGGTGCGTCCGAATTCACCTCCCCAGATGACGAGGGTATCTTCCAGGAGTCCACGTTGTTTAAGATCCTTGATTAAACCGGCCACCGGTTTATCACTCGCGGCGCAGTTCTTGGTATGATTGGATTCGATGTTGGTGTGGGCGTCCCATTGACTGCCACAGCCATGATAAAGCTGGACGAATCGTACTCCTCGCTCCACCAATCGTCTGGCCATCAGGCAGTTTTTTCCAAACGAAGCGGTGGTTTTCTCGTCCATTCCATACATCGCCTTGGTGGCGGCGGTTTCCCCCGTAAGATCAACGGCTTCGGGCGCTGTTTGCTGCATGCGGTAGGCAAGCTCAAAACTGCGAATTCGTGCTTCTAATTCACTTTGATCTTCGGTCAACGGTGCCGCGTGAAAGTGGTTTAACCGGGCAAGTAAATCATGTTTGTTGATTTGGCGCTGATGGTTAATGGACGGGTCCGGGTTCAGGTTGCGGATGGGCGGGTCGCCACCGGACAGTGCTGTTCCCTGATAGGTCGCCGGCATGAATCCGGCGCTCCAGTTGCGAGCTTTGTTGAATACTTTATTAGGAATATCTTCCATTACTACGAACGTAGGTAAATTGTTGTTTTCTGTACCCAAGCCATAGCTGACCCAACTTCCAAGTGACGGCCTCCCGGCCCGAATGGAACAGGTGTTCATTTGGCAGACGCCATTGGAATGGTTCAGTCCATTACCGTGACATGATCGGATAACGGCGATATCATCCACACAGGTTGCGATATGAGGGAGCCAGTCGGAAACCCATGTTCCACACTGGCCATGTTGTTTCCAACGTCGCTGGTCTGCTAATAACGGAGCATTGTATTCACCCATGGGAGTAATAATGGGTCCATAGGAGTCAGGTAGAGGTTGACCCGCCAGTTCACGTAGTTTGGGTTTTGGATCGAACAGATCCATGTGGCTGGGGCCTCCTTCCATAAACAGGAAAATCACTCGTTTGGCGGAAGCTTGATGGTGCGCGGGTGAGAGGGTGTGTGCCCCGTCAGATTCCTGTAGTAATGCTGTCAGCGCCAACGTACCAAATCCGGTACCGGCCTGAGCGAGCATTTTGCGTCGTGATAACTGAGTAACAGAAGGAGATGTCATAGGAAGCGTTGTTGTAGGATTATTGAATATAAAAAAATTCGTTAGCAGCGAGCAAAACGTGACAATAATCACGCCATCCGGTTTCATGAGAGTCAAATTGAGCCAAAAAGTCACGGGCCATTTTGTATTCTCTTTCGGTAGGTTCGCGGCTATAAAGTAGTCGATGAATGTGTTGAATATCGCTGTGCAGTTGGTCACCGTGTTGTCCGCGAGTGTGGTCGGCTAATTTATTAGCACGTTTGAGGATCCAGGGGTTGTTCATCATCAGCAGAGCCTGAGTGGGGGTTGTCGTGGTATTTCGTTCGGGCGTGCTGAGAATAGGATCCGTTCCATCAAATGTCAGCAGCAACGAATTGGGTTGATTGCGGATTACTTTAAGAAAGATGGACCGGCGCAAGGAATCGTCAGCTTGACCGCTTCCGCCGGATTGAAGGTTCAATTCTCCGCTTACGTACAGCATATTATCACGAATCTGTTCTGAGTCGAGCCGACGGATATTAGCACGCCACAGCCAACGATTTGAGGGATCTAATTGGCGTGCCCGTTCTGCCTGGGGATGCAAAGCCGATTGGCGATATGTTTGCGAGGTCACAATCATCCGATGAAGGTGTTTGATACTCCACTGGTTTTGCATGAATGTGGCAGCTAGAAAATCCAGTAATCGTGGGTGTGATGGTCTTGTCCCGAGTGTGCCAAAATCACTGGGAGTGGAAACAAGTCCCTGGCCAAAATGATGTTGCCAGATGCGATTGACAAAAACCCGACTGGTGAGCGGGTTGTCCGGGCTTGTAAGCCAGTTTGCCAGAGCGGAACGACGGCCGGTCGTGGCGTTTCCGGGTGGAGCGACAATTGGTGTTGCCAGCGGGTCCAGCAGGCTCAGCCCGCCAGGCTCTACGGTCTGTTCGGAATCCGGAACGACGGTTGGCGGAGCTAGTTTATCGATATCGGTTACGGCAGCAATGTTGCCCAGTGGTTTGGGTTTGTGGTCATTGAGGGTAGCCAGCTGAGCGGAGAGTTGCTCCCATTTTTCAAGTTCTTCGTCTTTAAACTGTTTGGACCAGTCAATACGTTTGATTTGAAATTCAACTTGGCGAAATGCGAGATAAGCCAGTTGCTTTTCATAGGGAGTTCGTTGCTGAGGCTGCTTGTACAATGCTGGTCGTACATCCAGGGGGAATTTTTCAATTTGGTTTGTCGTCGTTGATTCAATGACGGGGGACTGCATTGCTTCTATCTGTTTACGGATGACGGTCGATTCCGTTTCCCATTGATTCAGTGCAATCTGATATTCTCGTTGTTGTTGGGGGGTTCCCGCGAGTTGACTGTCTACGGGTAACAGCGGGGCAAAGAATGCCTGCAGCCGAAAGTAATCTTTTTGCAGGATCGGGTCAAATTTGTGATCATGGCAGCGGGCACAGCTCATACCCAAACCGAGAATGGCGTCGCCTGTGACATCCGTGATGTCATTGAGGATAATCGACCATTGGCTTTTTGCATCGCGTTGATTGTATTCATAAATCCAATGTCGCAGGTAGCCGGTTGCGATTAGTGCCTGTTGATCGTGAGGATACAGTTCATCTCCCGCGATTTGTTCGCGAATAAATTGGTCATAAGGTTTGTCTGTGTTGAACGAATCGATGACATAATCGCGATAACGCCAGGCATTTTCCCTGTAATCGTCGCTGTTATAGCCGTCGGACTCTGCATAGCGCACTAAATCCAACCAGAACCGGCTCCACCGTTCACCGTGGCGGGGGCTCTGTAATAGTTCATCCACAATTTTTTGATAATGGCTGTCCGAGGGATCTTCCACAAAAGACGTTACGGATTCTATCGGAGGCAAAAGTCCTGTTAGGTCAAGATACAGCCGACGGATTAATTGTTCAGGTTGAGCCGGGGGTGCAATGCGTAATCCCTGTTTCCTAAGTTTCACAAAAATGAATCGATCGATCGGATTGGAATCGGTACGTCGAATTCCCGGGGGTCGCGGTTTGGCAATCGGCTGAAAGGACCAGAATTCCTGTTCTGCAGGCGTAAATGGGCGTTCTTCTTCACGCAATGCACGATCACTCACCGGTGGCCATTTGGCGCCATCTTTAATCCACTGTCGCAGGTGGTCAATTTGTTGCCGGGTGAGAGGTTGCTTGGGAGGCATTTCCAGACCATCGTATTGTACCGCCGCTATGAGCAGACTTTCATCCGGTTTGCCAGGTTCCACAACCGTTCCGGAATCCCCGCCTTTCAACAGCATTGCCTGAGAATCCAGTCGGAGGTTGTTTTCCTGTTTTTGGGGCCCATGGCAACTGATGCAATTTGCGACCAGTAGAGGACGAATCTGCTGTTCAAAGAAATGAGTTTCTCGTGCTGTCATTTTGGCTGGCCCGGCTTGTTGGGCACACAGAGGGTACAACACGACATTCAATGCAAGAATGATAATACAGGGTGTTTTCTTGGCAACCATGGAACTACAGGACAGGTTGAGGTGCATGGGAACGGGCAAATTGACTGGTCTGGATTGGTTTCTACAGAATTCCACTATTATAACACAATTGCTAATGTGCTGGATATTCGCCCGAGTCGATTCGGCATTCCAAGCCTCATGGCTTTGCCCCGGGTCCCTTGGGTATGTACGGCTGGATGAGTGATTCGATTAGATTTGCTTTTTGAAGGCTTTGCCGTGATTCCGGGATGGCACCAATACGTGATTGAATGATACTCAGGCTGCGATGATGAAGAGTGAGGGTGGGATTTAGAGTAAGACTCTCTTGAAGTAATTTGATTGCCTTCTGGTGATCGCCTTGTCTGTAGAACATGTTGGCAAACAGCCCATATTCCATTGGGGGCTGATAAGACTGTGCCTGCCAGGCAGGGTAAAGTGCGACTCCGGCTGCGTCGTTGTTTTGTTGGTCGTAGCAGAGTGCCAGCAGACTAATGGCTGAGGCATCATGAGGGTTTAATTCCAATGAGGATTGAAGTACGGCAATGGCTCGGGAGTGTTTGTTCTGCAGAGAATAGACGCGGCCCAGATTAAGCAGCAGTTGACTGTCATTGCTTACGTGCCGGGCCGCGGATTGTAGTTTTTCTTCTGCCATGTTTAGCAGTTGGATATCCTTGACGGTAGAAAATTGAGCCAGCAATGCTTCACCTCCCGCACGATCTGCTTCCCAGGAGGGTATTCTTGTTTCAGAATTTTGAAAAAGGATCCAGGGTTTCGAATCATAGTCTTTTTTCATGACGGTAGATGAGTTGTTGTATTCGAGCATCTCCGGATCACGCAGCACGCGGTGATCGGATTGTGTGGAATGAGCAATATCGCTATTGGCGATTCTCGGCATATGGCATGCAAAACACGAATCTCCGTTTGTCTGCTGCCGAATTGGTAACGCCTCGCTGCAGATTGTCTCGGGAGCCGTGTGGCACTGCAGGCATTTGCCGCGATAAAAGCCTACTTTGTCCTGTGTCGCAGGAGACCGATGCGGGTCATGGCAATTAGTACAGCCCATTTGTTCTTTGGATGCAAGGTAGCACTGACTGGCATGCATTTGCTCTACGTGGCTAAGTATCTGAGCAGATCCGTCATGGAGGGCAACCTGTGCATTCGTAAACACGGTCCAGGCGTCATCGAGTTTCATCCCGGGTCGAAAATCAAAAAACGATTTTCCAAAACGTGCCACACGGAGTTTTCCGGCAAGATGACATTGATTGCAAATGCTCTCTTTCTCCGGCCTTGGTAAGACGGCTGGATTGACCACAAACTGATCCGTCGTAATGGATTGCTTAAGATGTCCCTGAACATGTTTTTCTGCAGGCCCATGGCACCGTTCACAACTAATGCCCATCTCACGAAATGGATTTTGCGAGTCGAAATGATGGGGTTTCTGATCAATACGGTTTACTAACCCAGCGTGGCAGGCGACACACTTATCGAGGA
>JAYZPA010000116.1:0-22018 GCA_036150515.1 Planctomycetota bacterium | reverse complement strand
CTTTCGTTAATCTGATCGTCTTCCGTCTGCTCGTTTGTCATAACGCATCAAATTCTCGTATGAATATTGGGAGTATTTATCGGTCGGTGTTTTACCGGCCTGAGATTATGTTATCTTCTTAACTGAGAGCCGAGTATACCGGTTCGGGACAATCCAAAAACCTTTTCGCGTAAATTTGCTTAAAAACACAACTTTTGATGAAAAACGCATGGACGCATCGCTAAATGAACCCCAACAAATGGCAGTAGATAGGCTGAGAGGTCCGTTATTGGTTCTTGCAGGGGCGGGCAGCGGCAAGACCCGAGTGGTAACGGCTCGTATAGCGAATCTGATTGAAAATGGAATCGCTGCGCATCGAATCCTCGCCGTAACGTTTACCAACAAAGCTGCCCATGAAATGCAAAGCCGAGTGTTTGATCTTATTGACCGGACCCAGGATACATCCCCTCATATATCGACGTTCCATTCACTATGCGTTGGCATCCTCAGGCGGCAGGTGCATGCGTTAGGTTATCCCGGAAATTATACGATTATTGATACAGGAGACCAAAGCGCAATTTGCCGCAAAGTCTTACGGGAAATTCGTGTTCCGGACCGTAGCCTGAAACCCCGCGATTTAATCTACCAGATTGGGTATTGGAAGAACCGAGGAGTTAAACCTGCTGAGGCAACCCGCGAGGCCACCGCAGACAAAGAACACCTGGCAGCGGTCGCGTTCCGTCGGTATCAGGATGAGCTATTTCGCTGTGGGCTCGTCGATTTCGACGATTTGCTGTTACTTACAGACCGTCTGTTCCACGAGTTTCCTGACGTTTTGGCGGCGGAAGCGAATCGGTTTGACCACCTTTTAATCGATGAATATCAGGATACGAACGATATTCAATATCGAATCGTGACGTCGCTTGCCGCCAAACACGGAAATCTTTGTGTGGTGGGGGACGATGACCAGAGTATTTATGGTTTTCGAGGTAGCGACGTAAGCCACATACTCAATTTTGAACACGATTGGCCGGGCGCACTTACGGTTCGACTGGAATCCAACTATCGGTCGACCGAAGCGATTTTAGAGGTTGCTAACCGGTTGATACGTTTTAACCGTTCACGATACGACAAAAGTCTGACAGCAGCGCGGCCCGGCGGAAAACAACCAAGAATTGAGCAGTACGCCGATGAAGAACATGAGGCTCAACAGGTCGTTAGCTCCATACGTCGGGAGCTCGAAAGCCACGGTCGGTCGGCCAACGACATAGCAATTTTATTCCGCACCAATGAGCAGCCACGTTTGTTCGAAACGGAACTACGGAAACACGACATCCCGTACGTCCTGCTCGGAAGCCGTTCGTTCTTTGATCGTAAAGAGGTCAAGGATTTAATTGCATACCTAAAGGTTCTATACCATCCGGAGGATGAGGCCAGTCTACGGCGCATCGTAAACAATCCACCTCGGGGGATCAGTGCCTCCACGGTTACCACACTTGTCGATAGAGCCACGCAACGCGGAGACAGTCTCTGGCAGGTTATGAGTGATCCTGAAGAACTGCTTCAGCTTAAGATTCCGGCCCGTATGGCGATTCGTAATTTTCAGGAATTGGTCAAACACCAACAACAGTCCTTTAAATCCGACTTCAGTATTCACAATTTCCATCGTTTCTTGACGGCGGTGGAATATAAAAAAGAAGTGGTTCGCCACAGCGACGATGAAAATGAACAGGAACAGCGATGGAATAGTGTTGAGGAAGTGGCCAACGCACTGGGTTCGTACGTAAGCCGCTCGTCCCGCGCTTGCCTCGGCGGATTTCTTGACGAACTGGCGCTTGCATCCAGTGACATCGACGATGACAAGGATAGCCAGCTGGATCGTGACGCTGTGGCTTTATTAACTCTCCACGCCTCCAAGGGGTTGGAATTTCCTGTTGTCTATATGGTAGGAATGGAAGAGGGATTACTTCCCCACCACCGCGCCGTTGTAGAAGACGGTTCGGCAATTGACGAGGAGCGACGTCTCGCGTACGTCGGAATAACCCGCGCACAGGACGAATTAACATTGTCGATGGCTCTTTCACGTAGAAAGTGGGGAAAGGACCAGTCACAACATCCTAGTCGATTCCTGTTTGAATTGATCGGGCAAGCAGATAATCCAATTACGACGCCGCAAGTCCGTCGATCCCAGTCGACCCAAGTTTAAACACCCATTCTCATTAAATAGGTTACTCTTCTATCCGAGGGAACGTTTCCACATGTCAAGCCTTACTGTTCGCCCGGCTACGAATCTCGATATTGACGCCGTCATGGCAATCACTACGGAATCGTTTGGTCCGGTCTCGTTTGAAAAAAATATTGAAGACCGATATGGACTTATTAACGGAAAGACCTGGGTAACGAGGAAATCCCGCCACTTAGAATCCGATTTTGAACATCCTGAGGGCGTGATATTGGTGGCCGAAGAATCCGGTGTCGTTATAGGATACATTACGCTCCGCCTGGATAAGGCCACCGGAATTGGGCGGATACCCAACCTGGCCGTACAAGCGGATTCCCGAAATCGCGGTGCGGGCAAACAATTAATCGATAAAGCACTGGAAATCATGAAGTCCCAAGGAATGGAAATTGCGAGAATTGAAACACTTGCACAAAACGAGGTCGGACAATATCTATATCCACAACAGGGATTTGAGGAAGTCGCCAGGCAAATATACTATTGCTGTGATTTGCGATGACGCCGTGAAACTCTCACCGCCGTTAACCAGAGGCGCGCTAACCCTTGGCCGCCGAACACAGTGATTCCGGGCGTAGATGAATAAACGACTTACCGAGTCGGCCACCGTAGTTCCCGGCAGTGATTTTCGTCAACCCCTGGGTTCCCTTAGCGGCATCGATTGCGGCATAAGTGGCCGCAGCAACGGCTTCCAGACTTTTGCCATTAATCACGATCTCCATAATGCTCTCGACCCCCGCTGGCACCTCGGATTCTTCCCCAAGCTGGTCACGAAGAGTAGGGCAGTATTGTTCATAGGTGCTGGCAATCATGAAAGAATAACGACTTCCCGCCTTGCTGGCACTTGACGCCACGCCCCCCGGAAAGGTTGTAACCACACCCTCGGTCGAATTCGCCGCATGAGCTGCCGCGACGGCGGCGTCAATGGCTATTCGCTGCGACGGTGCCATGAACCATAGATTACCTCCCATGATTCCTTCTTGATATCCGAACCGTCTGGAAAGTACAAACTCGCCACCCATGATCGGAATAATCCATACCGGCTCCCCAAACCTCGTGTCTCGAAATTGGTAACCATCTCCGAAAAACGCAATCTTCTTGCCGAGCTTGAAATACGGTGTGTCGTTTAGGGCATTGAACACACGAGCCGTGGGACAGGTTAGCACGTTCTGACTAAGCCTGGCTAGCATTACCCGTTCGAGGTGACGTTCTCGATCTTTCTTAAACTTCGGAACATGAAACTGAACGCTCGCACCGGGCCGACCGTCTGGTGTATCATCCGCATCGATATAGGTGTTGATGCCTGCCTCGCAATCACAAAGGATCGTGCTAGAAGCGTGCCCCGTACACGCATTGATTGCGTGATCAAGCCACGTGCGATCACACGCAGTAATCAACACTTCGGCATAGATTCCCTTAAAGCCTTCGGCATATGTGTCCTCGATTTCACAGTACTGTTCTGGCAAACCATGCATCTCCACGGGTTAGGATAGGGAACAAAATCCACATTATTTGGGGTTGGTTGGACTACGGCCTATTCCCTGATAAATTTCTTTCTCCGTAATCACCATGTCCATATAGATATCGTGCGATTGCACCGGAATTTCTGCGAACATTTGACATTCAAAACATACCGCCACAATCGACGAATCCAAACGGGCATGTTCCAGGCACTTGTCGTAATAGCCTTTACCCATGCCGGTACGGCCTCCGCGACGATCAAACCCGACGCCCGGGACCATGATCAAATCGAGTTCCTCGACCGCAATTCTTTTCTCCGGAAGGTGCCGTAATTTCGTGGCGGGCTCCAAAATGGAATACATCCCGATTTCCAGCTCGTCCATGGATTCAAGATGAAATAATTGCAGTTCGCCGGCATCGTCGCACCACGGTACGACAATTCGCTTATCGCTCGTTAATGCCGTCGGGAGATCGTGGCGTGTACGAACTTCAGCCCGCACATCAACATAAAACATCACTGTCTTAGCGGCAGTGTACTCTGGCAACGTCATAAACGAAGCCATGATGCTTTGACTTAGACGGTCTTTGTCTTCCTGGTTTCGTCGATTGGCAAACGCTGTTTTGCGAATTTCTGATTTCGTCTGAATCGAAACCGTGCGTGGATTCGTCATCCGAATTCCTCCATGAATTGTGTGTGACTCCGGTTCTGTAACCTCCCTCGCGGACCATTCGAATTGTCCAGCACTGGACAATAACAAATGTGCGATACTTGCATTACCCGATTTGCGAAGTTACCATCTGCTTGGTTATAACAAAACGAACACATATTTCAATCTTTTCTCCGTCTACTTCCTCGTCTCGGGCAATCCGTATGTTTACCAAATTCCACGTTTCGTTATTTATTGTCGCGCTGGCTGCACCATGCTGGACTGCAGTCGCCCAGAATGGACCCTCCAGCGACGAACGCTTTGAGAAACTGTTAGACGAACATTGGCGATGGACGCTGAAGAATAATCCCCTATTGTCAACGTCGCTGGGCAATCGGAATAGCGCCGGGCGACTGCCGGACGCGTCGATCTCGCATTTACATAAACTCGCCGAAGAGACGTCCGAGTTTGTAGATGCGCTCGACGCATTGTCGCTAGATCAACTGAACCCCGCGAATCGAATGAATCATGAGATCCTCAGACGTCTTTTGGTCGATGATACCCAGGAATACAGGTTTAAGAGCTATTTGATCCCCATTACCAATCGGTCTGGGTTTCACATGGAATTTGCTGAATTACATAAGTCTCTACCGTTTAACACAACTCAGGATTACGAAAATTACCTGTCTCAACTGGATCAATTTGGCCAGTATACAGATCAGCATATTGAAGTCCTTAAATTGGGCATGGCAGATAAATGGGTTCTCCCTTCCGTCGTACTGCAGGGGTATGAGGATACGATCCGGCCGCACGTGGTTGCCGATCCAAGGAAAAGCCCGACGTTCGCACCGTTCCTAAAATGGCCCGATGATGTGCCTCTGACGGTGAGGAAAACACTGTCGGAAAGGGCAGCTAAAACCATCCAGCAGACCGTCGTCCCCGCCTATTCGCGTTTCCTCGAATTCATGGTGGACCAATATATCCCGGCATCACGGTCTACGATTGGCGCTTCCGCTCTTCCCGGCGGCCGATCCTTCTACCGTTATCGGGTGACGCACTATACGACGTTAGATATTGAGCCAAGTGAGGTTCATGAATTAGGAATTCGTGAGGTAGCAAGAATACGATCCGACATGGAGGCGATTCTACCGAAAGTTCAATTCAAAGGGAGCTTCCCGGAGTTTCTAACGTTTCTGCGTACGGATCCGCAATTTTATCCATCCAATGCCACGGAATACCTAAGGGAAACGGCCTATATCCTGAAACGGATGGATGGCGAATTGCCAAAATTGTTCGGTACGTTACCTCGCACTCCATACGGACTAAAGACGATTCCGGATTATATCGCGCCAAAAACGACGACCGCGTATTATCAGCCGCCACCGGCCAATGGACAACTCGCCGGCCAGTATTTTTTAAATACGTATAATCTGAAAAGTCGTCCGCTTTATGAACTGGAAGCGCTTAGCTTGCACGAAGCCGTGCCGGGGCACCATCTGCAAATTGCTTTGCAGCAGGAACTTGAAGGACTGGCGGAATTTAGAAAACATCGTCGTTTTACAGTTTTTGTGGAAGGCTGGGCTCTTTATAGCGAGCGGCTCGGTTTGGAAGTCGGATTTTACACGGACCCTTATAGCGATTTCGGCAGGTTGAGTTATGAGATGTGGCGCGCGTGTCGGTTAGTTGTTGATACGGGGATCCATTATTTTGGCTGGACGCGCACGCAGGCAATTGAGTACATGCAGCAGAACACGGCGTTATCCCGGCACAATATCGTGGCGGAGGTTGATCGGTATATATCATGGCCCGGCCAGGCGTTGGCTTACAAAATGGGCGAACTGAAAATAAGACAACTCCGCACGGAAGCAGAAGAGGCGCTAGGAACGGACTTCGATATTCGCCAGTTTCATGATGCGGTTCTTCGTCAGGGATCGGTTCCGATCCCCATCCTCGAGGAAAACATCCGACATTACATTGAAAACAAAAAAGCGGAATAGAGGATGGCTTACCACGGTCTGTGCATGAACACAAATGGAGACTCCCATGGCTGAGCTGCGATCGGTCGTTTTTGACCTTGATGGCCTTGTCTTCAATACGGAGGACGTGTTTATCGAAGCCACCAATCGGTTCCTCGCGCCATTTGGTAAGACCTATACGCGAGAGCTTCGGGCGAAGATGATGGGGCAGCCCAGTGGCGTCTCCACCAAAATCTTAAAGGAAACACTCAATCTCGAAATGCCGGTAACGCAAATTATTTCCGGCGTCGAAGAGCATTTCATCGTAGTGCTGGAAGAGATTATTGCTTTCATGCCAGGTTTCGAGTCGCTAATTACGCGTCTGGCGAATGAAGGGGTTACCTGCGCTATTTGTACATCCAGCTCAAGCTCGTACGCTAGTAGTTTGCTTACAAGGTTTCAAGTAATTCATCATTTTACAACCATTGTAGGGGGCGAACACGTTCCCCATGGGAAACCCGCTCCCGACGCGTACCTGCTGGTGGCGAAGCGACTCGGACACCCACCCAGCCGTATGATGGTGCTGGAAGATAGTGCCAATGGCTGTCGTGCCGCCCATGCAGCGGGTGCGTTTACTGTGGCCGTCCCGGCAAAACACACACTTGGACAGGATTATGGTCCGGTGGATCTCACGGCGGACACACTCGGAGATCCTCGTATATTAGTTGCGCTGGGATTGGAATAATCCCAAAAAAAAGACGGAAATCAGTTAATTTTGGCGCGCGGACGGACGATTCGCTTCTTATCGCTTTGAAGACGGAGCATTATGATGCGATTCCCCGGTATCCCAAACAAATATTCGTTGCTTTTACTCGCTGGGCCTATCCTTGCTATAGCCCTGTTAGGTTGTTCACTGCCGGTTGTTCCTGATGACGATGCATTTGAGACCTTTGGTGGTATAGTCGAGCGAGAACATCCCTCAATGGGTCGGGTGAACAGTGCCTTTGAAGCGCCTAAACCACCTCCAATTCTTCCCACCGACTTATCAGATTCGGGTTCGATGTCCAGCGAATTGGATGCTTCTCCTTTTCAGATCGACCCTGACCGCCACTCTCCGCTAATACCGTAATGGTCCCCCGCGTGCAAATCTTCTTTTCGGGGCATGAATTAGAATGCGGATACTGGTATGCTTAGAGTCTGTAGACGATTAATGCAATCAAATTATTCCAGGCGGTGGGGCGTTCATGCAAGACGGCGACGAGTCAAGAACCGATACGCATATTCAGAATCCACCCACGACGCGGGGTGGGCTTCTGTCCAAACTCGGACCCGGATTGATCATCGCGGGATCGATCGTGGGCTCAGGTGAGCTCATCGCTACGACGAGCACGGGTGCAAAAGCAGGATTTAGTCTGCTCTGGCTAATCCTGATTGGGTGCATTATCAAAGTATTTGTTCAGGTTGAATTGGGGCGATATACCGTAACGACGGGCACGACCTCCATCAAGGGGTTATCGAAACTGCCCGGGCCCAGATTTGGTAAAGGGAACTGGTTCATTTGGTACTGGTTTATCATGTTTGTCTTTGTGATGGGACAACTTGGCGGTATCGTCGGGGGCGTTGGGCAGGCAATTTCCATTAGCATGCCCATTACAGAATATGGCAAGATACATAATGAATATCGTGAAGCCGAGACCGTCCTGGAGGTGGCTCGGGCTCACTATGCAATCGCCTCCACGCCCGAGAGTCGTGCCGAAATCAGCCAGACGATCATTGAAAATGAGATTGCTTCGGTAAGGGCATTTTCTCAGCTAACACCATCGACAGAAGGTTCTCCTCTCCCGCCGTCGCAGGGCGCTGAGAATCTTTTGCGACCACTACTAAAGACGGATTTGTCACCCGCAGAACAGTTCATCACGGATCAGCTCCTCCCAGATTCCAGACTACGGGTTGCAGCTGAATTACAGTCTGCTCTAGATTTAACCACTTCCGACGCCGACCTATCTAAGACAGATCCAATGTGGGAGATTCAAGGGCGTCTTTATACCAAGCAGGATCTTAACAATGAATCCGGAAATCAGATAAATGCAGCGACGGTAAAATCCATTCTTCAGGGAGATATTCCCCAGGCGTCTGAACGTCAGAAATATGACTGGCGGATCATGGAAGCCAGAACCGGCCTGCTCACCAAGGCGTCGGATTACGCGATTTCATCCGAAGGCATAAATGACCGAGACGCCTTATTATCCAATGTCGAGTCGTTCATGGGATATTACAACGAACTGTATAAACGCCCCGCAATAGAACCCGCACAGGATCACATTATTTATGCCGCCCTATTGACGGTAATCACGATTGCACTGCTGGTGATAGGAAAATATACGTTCATCCAGACGTTCTCAACAGTGCTGGTAGCCATGTTTACGTTAGTGACCATCCTCAATGTTTGTGGATTACAAACCATGGATGCCGCGGTAGCCTGGAAAATCCAATGGTCCGAGTTGAAGGATGGACTGAGTTTTGGTATTGGGCCGGGCGACTGGAAAGAGAATCTGGGATTTGCGTTGGCAACGTTTGGCATCATTGGCGTGGGTGCTGCCGAACTCATTGCCTATCCGTATTGGTGCATGGAACATGGATATGCAAAATTCACCGGTCCCCGTGACGAAACATCCGAGTGGGGGACACGTGCACGAGGATGGATAAAGGTGCTTCAGTGGGATGCGTGGTGCTCTGCCGCTGTTTACACGTTCGCCACAATTGCTTTCTATCTTTTGGGCGCCGCTATTCTTAATCGGATTAATTTAATGCCCGCTGGGGATGATATGGTGCGGTCACTCAGCGTCATGTATCGGCCTGTATTTGGAGTCACTGCGGAATCAATATTCCTGTTCGGTGCGGTCGCGGTATTGTATTCGACATTTTTTGTTGCCTCGGCCGGAAACGCACGGATGTTATCGGATGTATTTCGCACGCTGGGCTGGATAGCCGATTCAGACAAATCCTATCTGCGTTGCGTGAAATGGTTGTGCGCAATTCTTCCGGCGATATGTGGTTTTACTTATATTTTGGGCGTCAAACCGGTTGTCGCGGTAATTATGAGTGGCGTGATGCAGTCCATCATGTTGCCCATGCTTGGCGGGGCAGCGATCTATTTTCGATATAAATTTGGTGATGATCGTGTTCGACCCCGACCCCTGTCGGACATCATGCTCATGATTTCCGCATTTGGGCTGCTCGTGGCCGGTGGATTCGCAGCATACACTAAATTATTTTCCTAATACCCTGCGAAACAATCGCTATACCGACTCTTTCCCGAGGAGCTCCACATGACGACCGTCAATAAATCAAGTTTTGTATCTCATCTGGAAGGCGCCATTGACGGCAACACCATTGAGGCGGAGACATTGCAGACCACACATGCCGGTCGTCCCATCTGGGTCCGGTACGATCTTGATGCGGTGCGAACCTCTTTGAGCAAAACCGATCTTTTGGGGCGAAAACCCGATCTTTGGCGTTATCGGGAACTGTTGCCGTCCTTTTTGCCGGAGCGTGTTGTGAGCCTGGGTGAGGGGATGACTCCGGTGTTGTCCTGTCCACAATTAGGGGCGCATTTAGGGTGCACCAATCTGTATATCAAGGACGAATCGCAATTACCCACGGGTAGTTTTAAGAGCCGAGGCATGGCATTGGCGATTACGATGGCCAACCATTTCGGGATAAACAAAGTTGCGTTACCCACTGCGGGTAACGCCGGTGGCGCAGCGGCATCCTATGCAGCACGCGCGGGTATGCAATGTTATGTGTTTATGCCTGAGGATACACCCGTTATCAACCAGTATGAGGCGATGGCTGCCGGGGCCCATGCATATCGCGTGAATGGACTTATCACCGACTGCGGCAAAATCGTCGAAGCGGGCAAAGAGGTTATGGGCTGGTATGACCTTTCCACACTGAAAGAACCCTATCGTATCGAAGGCAAGAAGACCATGGGGCTGGAATTGGCGGAGCAATTCAACTGGAAGCTCCCTGATGTTATTTTCTATCCTACCGGAGGTGGCACCGGGCTGATCGGCATGTGGAAAGCGTTTCAGGAACTACGGGAATTAGGCTGGCTGGAATCGGACACCATGCCCCGGATGATCGCGGTGCAAAGCACGGGATGCTCACCTATCGTGGATGCACATCATAACAATCTCCGCCACGCGCCGCCTTTCCCGAATGCTCAGTCCGTCGCTAGTGGTATTCGAGTCCCAGCCGCCATTGGTGATTTTATGATTCTGGATGCCATAGGAGAGAGCCGTGGCAACGCCATTGCAGTCGACGAAGAGTCGATCGGTGAATGGATGCGATTGGGCATGGGGTCCGAAGGCATCAGCATCTGTCCTGAAACCGGAGCATGTATTGGAGCGGTAGAGAAATGCCTCGCGGACGGGGTCATCGATCCCAATGAACAGGTCGTAATTTTCAATACGGGTGCAGCCCAAAAATACTCCGAAACGCTCGCTTGTACGTTGCCGACCATTGATAAAGATCTCCCTTTGGATTGGGATATGATTGGCTGATACGCCCACTTGCCAATGGAGAGATTTTTACCGTGGCCAGAAACGAACAATTAATCCGCCAGCATAAATTACTCCAGGTATTGGAACGGACGAGATTTGGCAGTACTCTCAATGAGCTAAGGGACAGCCTGGTCGATGATCTGGGTTTGAATTCCCTTCACACGCGCACTCTGCGACGCGATGTCGAGGCGCTGCAGGCAGCGGGTATCGATATTATCACCGAAGAATTAGACCGTGGTAAAGTGTGGAAACTGGGCCCCCAGGCCAATAAGGCCTATGCAATCACCGCTACGGCGACCGAACTGGTTGCGTTATCAATGGGAAGGGAAATGCTCGCACCCTTATCGGGAACATTTATTGGTCAGGGTATCCATTCATTTTGGAATCGCGTAGAGGAAGTGGTTCCACCAAGCGTATGGCAACATTATCAGCGCTGTCGGGAAACCCTTTTCATTACCGGGACGCCGGCAAAAAATTACAACAG
Source organism: Planctomycetota bacterium (assembly GCA_036150515.1). Lineage (GTDB taxonomy): Bacteria > Planctomycetota > Planctomycetia > Pirellulales > Pirellulaceae > UBA721. The sequence continues at coordinate 10,691 of JAYZPA010000116.1, read as the reverse complement.
TCACCAGGGAATTCTTAAGACCCTCGAACGATGCGTTATCCAGCGGCGATGGTGCGCCATTGAATACGAGTCCTTACAGCAATCCAAGAGATCACGCATCATCGCTCCCAGGGCGATTGTCTTTTATCACTCGAGCTTGTATGTGATCGCCGACGAATCCAGCCATCCCGAAATGCCCCGCCACTGGAAACTGGATCGAATCTCTTCGGCGGACATGTCCGATGAGTATTTCGCTGCGTCGGAGGAAGATTATCATGACTATTTAGAGTCCGGTATCGGTATTTTCGCTAATCAGGGTGTCACCCGTTACGTGATCCGCCTCAACGCAACGGCTGCAAAATGGGTCGCAGAAGAACCATGGCATTTACAACAGGAATTAGCCGTTCAAGAAGATGGATCTACGCTGTTGCGAGTTCCGGCACATCATGATATGGAAGTGATCCCGCGTCTGCTTGGACTTTGCGCCAATGCGGAACTACTGGAACCACTGTCCTGCCGTCGAGCTGTTGCTCAGTTGCTTAACGACATGACCGGTGTATATGAAAACGGATAACGTGCATCCACCGCAATTAACTGTCGAACAATGCGCCCACATCGGGAGCGTTTTCGATGGCAGCCTGATCATCAAATTCTAATAGATCGCGATCAGTGGGAAATCCAACCCAGCCGGCGTAGATAATCGTCGGAACAGATTTCCGGTGAATATTGAAGTTCGTGACTTGGTTGTTGTAATTTTCACGTGACCTGGCTATTCCGTCTTCCGTATTGGACAACTCGTCCTGAATTTTCAGCATGTTCGTATTGGCTTTGAGATCCGGGTAGTCTTCAGCCAATGCGAACATTTTCCCCAAAGTTCCCGTTAACACCTGCTCCGCCCCCATGAACGCCCCGATTGCCCCCTCATCTCCGGGTTTGGCCGCGGCACCTTTCAGAGCTCCCTGTGCCTGGTTTCGAGCCTGGACGACCGCCTCCAACGTGCCGCTCTCATGCGACATGTATTGTTTTGCAACAGCAATTAAATTGGGAATAAGGTCATATCGACGTTTACAAAATATATTGATATCAGAAAACGCGTTGTCGGTTGTCTCGCTGAGGCGAACCAAGCGGTTATAGCCGCTCCAAATGATCATGACGATGATTAATCCCACAACAAGAATCAAGCCACCACAAACCAACAAACCAATTAGTGCACCCGACATATTCACACTCCCTCAAATAACAATTAAAATTGGCGATTCATCGTCCCATTTGTTTAGTTAGTTATATGCCACATTAATTCCCCAACGCAACTCACCTTGGAAACTATTCGTTTGTACATGGCCAATATTGAATATATTTATGTCAATTGAATAATAGTTATATGAATACATCGCTATACGCCTCACCGCCCCGCGCGGTTGTCTTACTAAGCGGCGGGCTGGACTCAGCAACGGTCATGGCCGATGCAATTAAGTCAGGATATGCCGTTACCGCACTGAGTTTCCAATACGGACAAAAACACGCGCATGAGATCGATCACGCCCGTCAAATTGCAAACGCAATGGACGTGGACGATCATTGCATCATCGATATTGATCTCGCGCAATTTGGGGGATCCGCCTTGACTGCCGACATGGCAGTACCTAAAAACCAACACGTCGATCAAATTGGATCCGATATTCCGATTACCTATGTTCCTGCCAGAAATACGATCTTTTTATCCCTGGCGCTTGGTCTCGCTGAAGTCAGGGGCGCCTATGACATTTTTATTGGTGTCAACGCACTGGACTACAGCGGATATCCTGATTGTCGCCCGGCCTTCATTAACGCTTTTGCCAATCTCGCAAACCTAGCCACCCGAGTAGGCGTTGAAGAGGAGAAAACCAACATCCACGCGCCATTATTAAACCTCACCAAATCGGAAATTATTGAAAAAGGATTATCCTTAGGCGTTAATTACGCGCTTACCACCTCCTGTTACGACCCTCGTGATACCCATGAAGCTTGCGGTCAGTGCGATGCCTGTCTTCTTCGGCTACGCGGATTTCGCGAAAATGGGATAACGGATCCCATCAAGTATGTCGCAAATTAACAACCTGACCACAGGATAAATCACGCTTCGATGACCAGTGACGTGGACCCCTTCTCCATTACCTCGCCGATCACGCAACTAGTTTCGCATCCCTCATTGCGCATCTGTTTTATCATTCCTTCCGCCTTCTCCGGGTCAACGGAGATCAATAGTCCGCCGGACGTTTGTGGGTCATACAACAACTCATGAAGCTCATTCTCCGGTGACATGCTATCGACATCCGCCTGATTAGCACTGCGGTTGGATTTTGATGCACGTGTGACCAAACCCCTCCGATAATAATCCATCGCCCCCGGCAATTGAGGGATATCTCGCAAAAATATTTTTAACGTCACGCCGCTTGCCATTGCAACCTCTCTAGAATGACCTGCAAGGCCAAATCCGGTGATATCGGTAACGGCGTGCGCGTCAAAGTCGCTGGCTGCTTGCGACGCGATTTTGTTCAGAGCTCGCATCGCATCAATCGCCGCCGACTCGGATTCTCGACTTGCTTTTCCGGCCTTAAGCGCTGTGGTGATAAACCCCGTACCGATTGGTTTTGTGAGAACGAGTAGATCTCCTGCGATTGCCTCCGCGTTGGAATGCAAATCATCGCGTTTGCAGATGCCGGTTACCGATAACCCATATTTAATCTCCGTATCGCGGACGGTATGGCCTCCGGCCGTAACCGCACCTGCCTCACGCACCTTACTATCTCCACCGCGCAGAATTTCCGTGAGCACACTGAGTTCCAGTTTGTCGTCGGGGAATGCCACTATATTAAGCGCCGTAACCGGATCCGCGCCCATGGCGAAGATGTCGCTCAGGGAGTTGGCCGCCGCAATTTGACCGTAGACATACGGATCATCCACTAATGGAGGAAAGAAGTCCAGGGACTGAACCATCAACAGACCATTTTCAAGCTCGTAAACCGACGCGTCACTGAATCCCTCAGCCCCTATCAGCAATTTAGCGTTATCGGGTTTTGGTAATGACTGCACAACCTGTGCAATACTTGCCTGGGGCAATTTGCCAGCTCAGCCCGCGCAACTCGCATAGTCAACCAGACGCTTTTTGCGACCCCACAATACCATGTTTATTTACCTGTGATAGAAAATCTGACTACCATTTTACAGTCACCATCCTTTGGCGATACAATATATCCGCGTACACTTATGATTACCTAACGTCCGCGTTCTCCTGCGCCAGCATCTTACTAGAACGTCGCGACGAATGGTATCCCAACCACAGGAAGCCTTCATGTCTGAACATCTTATCGCCTTAGTCGCCTTAACGGTAATGGAAATCGTCCTGGGCGTCGACAATATAGTTTTTATTGCCATTCTTACCTCCCGACTTCCAAAGGCAAAACAGGCACTTGGTAGGAATCTGGGGCTAATGATCGCCCTGGCTTCGCGGATTGTGCTGTTGATCACACTATTTTGGGTTACCAATGGCGACGTTTTCAATCGTCCTGTCTTTAATTTGACCGACGCGGGAATTCCTGTTCAGGCGATTGTCGATAGTTTTGATAAAGCGGAGCCATCCCCCTCAGCGGAAAATTCATCGTTGGCTGAATCGGGTGCTCACACGGCGACGGACATCACGGAAATGGAGGAAATATCCATACGTGACCTTTTGTTGTTTTTTGGCGGGGTCTTCCTGATTTTCAAAAGTGTCCACGAAATCCATCAGAAATTTGATACGTCGGAAAGAGGAAAAGGAAAGGATGCCGGGGTTACGTTCGGCGGTGTCCTGCTGCAGATTGCCGTGTTAGATGTCGTCTTTTCGCTTGACTCGGTCATCACGGCAGTTGGAATGGCAAACAGCGTCTGGGTCATGATCATTGCGATGGTGGTGGCGATGCTTGTGATGTTAATCTTTGCGACTCGGATATCGGATTTTATCGAGGCACATCCAACGCTAAAAATGCTTGCGCTTAGTTTTTTAATCCTTATAGGCGTGATGCTATTAGCAGAGTCCTTGGGCACACACTTCAACAAAGGCTATATCTATTTTGCAATGGCATTTTCGTTGGCCGTTGAGTTCCTGAATATTCGTGTGCACAAGAACAAGAAGGACAACCGGTCCGCTGACGAGGGACCCCAGACCGCCTGAACTTAAATGGTTGCGGTCGCGTGTCCAATCACTCGGAAAAGAGTCCCCGGATGAAAAGTGCGAGATATCCCAACACGATTCCGGACAGAATTACGTAGATCCGCGATCGCCATGAAGTTGCGTTCCGTTTCATAATCTACCTCATCGCCTACCTAGGCTTTCGGAGCGTGGTCAGGTATTCGACGACATGAACCAACTCCTGGACATTCATCGTCTTTTGCAGGTCGGCCGGCATCAGGGACAGTCCGGTTTTCCGTATTTCATCTATCTCTTCCACGGCTAGCGTTCGGTCAATTCCATCGGCGTTACGAATTACGATGGATTCCTTCGTGTCGCTGACCATTATTCCAGACAATACATTGCCGCTCACCGTGAGAATGGAATAGGTCTCATAATTGTGACTTACGCCCGCGCTTGGATCAAGAATCGAGACAAAAATGGCTTCCCTAGACAACTTACTCCCGATTTCAGACAAGTCTGGGCCGACCTCCTTGCCCGCCCCCCGCACTTTGTGACATTTTGCGCAATTTCCTTTGGATTCGAAAACACTCCGCCCCTTCTCGCTATTGCCTTGATGCGTTAGAAGCTCGGCAACCGGGGGCAGCGGATCCTTACCCTGAACCGCCGGGAGTTTTATTAATTCCCTTGCTTTTTTTTGGATCGACGGGTCCCCGCTTGCATACAGCGCGTTGCCGACCGCGAAATTCAAATCCGGGTTCAACTGATTATCGATGACCAATTGTAATAACAAATGCTGGCCCTGAATTGTCTTCGTCAGCCCGATCGCAGCCATGTTTCTCAGTTGGCGTGAGTGTTTGTTCTGCTCGACAACAGGCATCAGGATGGAATTGACCTCGGGACGTCCCGTTTGACTAAGCACCTCAAGGATCGCCAACGAGGCTGTGACGTTTTTGCCATTAATGGTACTAATGAAAAGCTCGGTCTCACCCATGTTCAGAAGCGCCCTGGCCGCATCAACCCCCAGATTCTCCCTGGGTTGTTCGATACTGATCTGCAACAGCGCGGGCACAAATTCTTTCAGTCTGAATAATTCAACCTGCTGCACGAATCTACGAGTGCCCTCTATCGTTTGCAGGTGTCGCACGACGCTGGATTTCCATTTTTCATTGGTCGATAGATCAAACCGTTTCAAACGGATGAGCGTTTCCACGACAAGCTTGTCTTTCGCGGGACTGTCCTGTGCCCCCAGCACGAGAAACGGGGACAACAACGTTAGGAGCACCGCCGCGCCGCACAGAAGACGAGCAAGACCTCCAGCGAGAGTCCGTGAATAATCCACTTCACACATGATGACTACATTCCCAGTAGAATTTTTTCCAATGCCGCTTCCTTTGACGGTCCCTGATGGTAATCGAACGCGCGCAAATATCGCGGGTGATCGTCAGCGGGGGTCGATTCATCTAAGAGTATATCCGCCAACATGTCGACTGCAGCCTGAGCGCGGCTGCGCCAAATAATATCCCGGCCGGCGGTTGTGTTCCATTGATCACCAATCTTTGACTGCCATGCCTTAAATCGAGAATCCCAGTTTCCGGCGGCCGCGATGCCAAGCGCTTCAAGATACCAGCGATCTTTTCCATCATGCTGGATCGCAAGTTCTGTCCACAACGCGTCCGCCTCGCTACCTTTTACATGGCGCAAGCTGACCAATGCCTCTCGGCGTACCCCGGCGGAGGTGTCTCGGACCACGGCAGAGACGATTTCCAGAGGATCCAGCCCCAGTTGCCTGGCAATTCGCACGCCTGTTTCGCGTATTAAGGGATGGTCGTCACCGATCGCCAAATTTACATAATGTTTTCCGCGCCCATCGATCTTTGCCAAGAGCCACAGTGCACGCGCACGCATACGCGGATCCTTGGCGGAGTAAAGTTGAACTAACGCTTTTTCAGCCGCGGCCCCACTGGAATTTAGTTTATTCCACGCCAAATAGCGTGTGGACATATTGGGACTTTGCAAGGCGCGTATAGCGCCGGCCGTTGTGGACACGTTGACATCCTCAATAAGATACTTGGAGCCCTCGGGAGCGATTCGGAAGAGCCTCCCTCGCTGCAGATCCTGCATGTTATGACCACCGACGCCCGGGTCATACCAGTCGGTTATGTACAGGGAGCCGTCAGGGGCTGTGCAAATATCCGCTGGACGAAACCATTTGTCGATTCCCTCCACCACATTCGAAATCTCCGCTGTAAAACCGGCTCCGGCGGTTTTGACAGGATAAGCGCGAACGACATTCGGACCCGGGTCGCAATGAATGATTTGACCATGGAAGCGCGGGGGCAACAGATCGCCTTCATAAATCAATATCCCCGTTGGGCTACCTGCGCCCGTTAACAGCAGGTTAGGAACCACACCGGGATCACGCTGATGCCAATGACGGTTTGGGATGTCCTTAGCCATTCCGGTTCGCTCGGCTTTCCACCCAGCGCCCGTTAACTCGTCCCGATATCCATAGTTTCCGTATTCCAGAATGTAATTAATTCGTACGCCTTTGTTACCATCGTCGTCATTGTCGGATTGCCACATTCGACCAAACGAGTCCACGCTGACCTCATAATTGTTGCGAAAATTATGTGCGAGTACTTCGAAATTCGACCCATCCATATCACATCGGAAAATCATTCCTCCGTAATACGGTTTCCCATTATCCACAACCGCATGTCCCGTGATGTCCGTTATGATTTCACCGCTGCGACTTTTGACCGCCTTGCCCGTATTTCCAAAATTCCAATATAATTTTCCATCCGGTCCGAAAACGAACGAATGGATCGAATGATCATGCTGCACTTGTCCGGTTTGATCAAAAAGCACCTCTTTCTGTTCTGGAATATCATCGCCGTCCTCATCCGTAAACACCAGAACTTTGGGCGTTGCGGATACGATTACATGGTTTCCCAGGACGCATATTCCCATCGCTGAATCAACGTCCCGGCCCTGATAAAATACCTTTTGAGTATCCATCACCCCGTCCTGATCGGTGTCTTCTAGGATGAGGATCCGATCGCCCTCAGGGCGTTTGCCATTGTTTTTACGATAGTTCATTACCTCGCACACCCATACTCGGCCACGATGATCCACATCGAGATTCGTCAGACTAAAAAGCTTGGGTTCGGATGCTGCGAGGGTTGCTTGTAAACCGCCGGTAACCTGCAAACCATCGACCGCGGATTCAGGGTCACGACTGGATTCGGAACGCGTGGAAGGGGCGGATGGAACGGAGGTGTAAACTAAAAACTCTACCGAGGTGCTGTTTCCGCCGTTTTGGGACGTGCCGCCCTCGTCCAGGCATCCCGTCGCCTCAAACCCTGTGGTACCCTCCGGCAGATCAAATACGATCACCGAATTGGAATGCGTTCCAATTCCGACCGTAATCACCTTCCCATTCGTTCTCAACGGGGCGCCAACCGCATTTTTATTATAATTTACGGCGCCCCAATCGGATTTCGCAGACTTCCATTTCAATTCGGTCAGACTGCGCGTCCAACCTTTACCTGAGATTACCGGGTTGCCCCATGTGGCCCAGTCACAGCCATACCCGTTCCCTCCATCATTGACAACAAGAACCAGTTGCTTAGCACCCTCTAGGTTCACCTTAACAGGTACGCTATATCCGGGCGTCTTCGTGGTAACCAGTTTGCTCCTAAAAAGTGGATTAATCATCGGTTGCCGTGCCCCGGTTGATGATTGGAGTCTAAATCGTTTGATCGTTTCTTGTTTGTTGAAATTGGCAGGCGGCGCAAAATCCTGATTTTTCTCTAACAAGTCATACGTAACTGCTTTATCCGTGACGCCATCTGTCGGCACCTCGCCTTTGGCGCACCACACGATGGCGTTGAGCACAATCTTTCGAAAATTTGCATCGCCCCAATTCCAGTGGTTATGACCACCGGTAAATCCGAATCCGCGCCCCCCATCGGCCCGTTCCGCCGCCCAGGCAACGTGTTGTATATTGCCGGCGGCGACTGAGGCGCGTACGTGTGGATTCCCGCTGTGAGGCCCGTCAGGACGGGTAAGCGTGGACTTAGGGGGATGGGCGGATAAGATGGGTGTCACACCGACTAAATCCTTCCGGAATCGCATGTGGTAATACCACTCGTCATCCACCTCAAACGGTTTCACGCCGTTGGAAATCGGATGCTGTGGAAATTTATCGAATTTAGCCACCCAATGCGGGTTCACCGACCAGTGGGGTTCAAAATAGCCTCCAATCCATTCCGTAAATTTCACGCCCGATTCGCCTTTCGGGACCTCCACACCATAATGGATACATACAATACCAACGCCTTTTTTTGCCAATGCATCAATTTGGGCCAGATTCGCATTTGCCGGGTGTCTTTGTCCACCATCGCAATACATCACGAGGCAGTCCGCATCCTCAAATGCGTCCGTTTCTTTCGGCCATCCGTCACGGAAGATCTGGACCTCGAACCCCGGCATGTGTTCCCGCAGCGCATTTGCCAAAATCATACTTCCCGCAAAGTGTTCATGACTTCCGTAGCCGTGACTTCGGGTTCCGGCCATAAACGCGATTTTCCGTTTTACAGGAGCCAATGTTTTTATTTGTATGTCTTTAAACTGAACTTTCATCGGAGGACCGGCATGCAACTGCAGCGCGAGCAAACCGTCGACGGCAGCCTTCTGGGACTGACCATCGGTAACATCAACGGTAACCTTTCCGTTGACGATTTGGATTAGATGATTACCATTGGCGATAATCCTATATTCGTTCCATTGTTCTTTTTTAACCGCTGCGAGGATGTCCGCTTCCGCTGTGGTTGCTCCCTGGCGGAGCCGTTTACCGGACGGATCAATCGAGACACGATTCCCGCGTTTAGCAAGAACGCCCCGGCCTTTTTCCTCATAGAGGGTCCCGGTCCACGCTCCCGCCCCATCGAAGTCAGCTTGATACCCCGAAATCACCCATTTGCTGACTTCACGGCTTCGGTACTGGATGCCACTATTCCCTCCGGAAATCCGAAATTGCAGACGCAATTCGAAATCAGCCGGAGTTCCACCACGCCAAATGATAAACGTATTTCCCTTGGTGGGATTTTCTTTCGTTGTGGTTCCAGTAATCGCCCCATCTTCCACGGACCAGAAATCTGGATTTCCGTCCCAATCGGTAAGTGTTTTTCCGTCGAATATTGGAATGAAACCATCATCGCCGATCAGGGAGAATGAAGTGAGCAAAAACGCGATAGATCCCATCGCCAGGCAAATTGTATTTCTTAACACGTCGTGTCTCCTAACAAATCAAGTCGCAGAACAATCCAGCTTTAATTTTAAATATGCGCATTCTATTGTAACACCGCGCGTTGGAAACAACAGCTTCTGGCGCTTTACACAATCATTCCATCAATCAAAAAGGGAATTGCCAGGTGTTTTGGGTTGCCGGTTACCGGGTCGAGAATAATTTCCGGGGAATACTGGGTTACATAGGCTCGACGGATTGAATCTGACGTATTTGAACTGCTGCAGTGAAAGACCAAACTACTAAACACGACCAGAGATCCCGCGGGAACGATTGCCTGAACGCCCCGTGCATTTCCAAAATACCCGACGCGGTCTCCCGACTCTCGATCCAGCTGGTGCTCTACGAGGCAATTCGTGCCGGCTTCGGAATAGGGCAATAGTGAGACGGTCCCGTTTTCGTCCGTCATATCATCAATGGCCGCCCAAACAGTTACATATGGCGTATGATCAAATCCCAGGTAACCGCTGTCCTGGTGCCATGAAAAGGGGCGGCCCACTTCCGGCGCCTTTGCGACGTATTGATCGTAAAACAGAAAGGCCTGTGATCCGAGGGTAGCTCTGCAAACGTCTGCCATCAGTTCTCCGAACACGTATTTATCAAGACCAGGAATCGTATCGTATTTTTTTGCAATGTGATATCGCTGATTACGATGGCTAATGTGGATGTGATCCGTGCCCAAGCGATCCATCTCGCCGTGCATCTGATCGATCAACCGATCACACGCCGAGCCGACCAACTCAAGTGTGTCTGGATCCATGGCAGACTCAAGAATAAAATAGCCCTCGTGTCGAAACTGATCTATCTGCTGTTGGGTAATCACATGGCCCCCGCTGCGCTTTGTGCAATACAACGCGACAGGTAATTTGCAGAACGATTGATCACCGAGTTGACCTCTCCGGTTGTTTTCATGATGGGAATCCCTCTCGGAGTAGGGTGCATGAATATTTCTGTAAATCCCTGATAATCGATTTCCATCAGGGCACGTACTATGGGCACAAAATCCAACGTTCCAAAACCCGGTAATTGCATCAGTTCATGAGGTTTTGGCATGGGTCGATGGCACCCCAATCCGTGTTCCCATGCATAAAAATGTACGATCGACGTACCACAGTGTTTGATAAGTGCAGCAATTGACGCAGCATCCTGTGGTAAATGATACGGAGCTAATGCGATTCCAAGATTGGGGGAAGGTGAGAGATCCGCGAAAAACTTCAGCGAATCCGGGGAATTAATCAAGGCACTGCTGTGGTT
>JAYZPA010000115.1:0-66523 GCA_036150515.1 Planctomycetota bacterium | reverse complement strand
TCGCCAGCGATCCTAATACAAACACACACGTCCACAATCCCACATCCATCAGGGTAATGGTCGTCCAGATCACAAATTGCGGGCTTCCCACGATCCAGACCCACAACCATGCACTACAACACCAGCCCCAGCTCGACTTGCGACGCCCGGGAGGCGAATCTTTTTTGTTCCCGTCAGCTGGAAGATCCGAATCACACACCGATGCCTGCAAATAATATTGGACCTGAACCATGACCGTTACAAGCAACGCCGTGTTCACCAGCAGCACCATGACTTCCACATGCCGGGTGACATACAGAATGCCCGTACACAGCAGGGTAAACAACGGGGATGAGAAACCTTCGACACGTTCTCCTCCGACGTTATAGACCGCTCCCTCACCACGGGCCAAATGACGAGCATAGGTAAAGAAGATATTGGCATCATCAATACCCGCTGCGGCAACATTTTCCAGCTCTGTTTTTCCATCCAACGTCGTGGGCGTCTCATAGGATTTCAAGGCAATTGACACGATAAGCAGTCCGCAAATCAAAGAAAATATGAATCGTATTTTTCTCTGTGCGCGGGGCGAACCGTCCCACGGTGTCGGTTTGATACCGTCCGTTGTATGGCTTTGCCGGCGATCATTCCATGTTGAGCGTCGTGTCATCGGCGGATACCCTGCTGACGATCGCGGTCGCCCGTAATCCCTAACCGATCCGACTGTGCAGAACGAAAACGCTGGTCCGGATCCAGGGCGGCCTTGACCTGTTTGAATGCATCAAGTTGAGGATACATTTTTTCGAATGCCTCACGCGATACCAATGCATCTTTTGCCAGATAAACGCGGCCTCCATATTCAAGCAGAATCTGGTCCAGGCGAGCACATAGCTTGTCTGTCCTGATTCCCCGATAGGGAAAGTCCAAGGCTAAGGTATGCCCCTTAAACAAGTAAGACAGCGCTCCTTCGTTTGCTGCACCGCTACTTTTCAGGACCGCCAGAAAGGAGCCCTGACCCGATTCAGTAATGACATCCATTAGTTTTCGCATACCCTGTTGCGAGGTTTCTTTTGGAAAAAGAGCCTGATACTGTACAAATCCAGGTCGTCCATAAATACGATTCCAGTATCGAATGCTATCCAAAGGATAAAAAAAGCGATCAAAATCAACGATCAAATCCGCCTGACGATGAGTATGGTAATACAGGCAATTGAATGCTTTGATCGACCATGGATTTAGAACCCAACGTGGAAAGTAACAGGGTACCGCCCATCCTCGTCTCCGGGGTAATCGGCAGGCATCTTGCCGGCGGTTCTTCGGAAGCTGATCAACCTCAGCATCGTTGCCCAGCATGACGACGGAACGTCCCAGATGTTTACCGCGACTCAGACAGTCGATCCAGGCCACGCTATAACGGTAGCTCGCTTCGGTTTCGGTCAGCATATCCAGAGTTTCCTCGAGATTGCGGGATCTGCGCTGATGAACATGGACAAAGGCTGTCGAGACAGGGGTTAGCTGGATTGAAGCATCAAGAATAATTCCCGTCAGTCCCATACCCCCGAGCGTCGCGTGGAATACCTCCTGATTTTCACTGCGGGAACATTCACGCACCGTACCATCGGCAGTCAGCAGCCTGAAACGAGTAACAAAGTTCCCCCAACTTCCCTCGCCATGGTGGTTTTTCCCATGAACGTCAGCGGCAATGGCACCACCCACGGTAATATGTTTCGTACCGGGCGTCGTAGGCAAAAACCAGCCACGATAAAGAAAACACTCGATGATCTCCGCCAGCGACACGCCGGCTTCACATGTCAGTAATCCGGAATGGGAATCGAAATCCAGGAATCGATTGCGGGGAGTCTGGCAAAGCACCGCACCGACATAATTCACCGCCGAATCACCATAACTACGCCCCAAACCACGGGCAATAAAATTCGAAGAGGTATCGTGCGACAACGTCGCCTGCAGTGCACGGAGGTTCGGTGCCATTACCAGACGCGCTAAATCAGGACGAAAATTACCCCATCCAGCAAGCCGCTGTAAATTCAGGGATTCATTCGTGTCATCAGACGGTTCATTCACGGTCAAGATCTCCCTGAACTTAACCCGAGGGCCAGACGGCTATGGCACAACAAACCGCAATAATGACGGCACTCCCCCAGCTCGACCAGTTCAGAAAAACATATTTCACAACATCCTCGTCCATTCGTCCGCGATGCGCGTTGAGCCAGAAATTACAGATCCAGTAAAACACGACGACACAAACTCCCCACAACGCCTGCGGGTAAATATAATTTGCCTTCGCCGAGTCTGAGTCGATATAAAGTGCGAGCACAAGTACGGCCATGAGTCCTGTAGTGATCCCTAAATTCAGAACCAGAGAGAGGTCCTTGGAATCATATCCCCGGCGTCGTAAAGGTTCCTTATTTTCCGCATCGATTTGTTGTAAACGCCATAACTCGCTGTAGCGTTTTCCAAAGGCCATACTGGAAAAAATGAACATAGAAAAAGCCAGTAACCAGACACTGACAGAGGTTTCCGTGGCCAGTCCACCCATGATAATGCGAGTCGAATACAAGCCCCCCAATACCAGCACATCCAAAATCGCAAGTCGCTTCAGCCAAAACGTATAGCAGGTCGTAATGGTTAAGTAGAACAACAGACATGCTACGAACGCATGCGGGATGCATTTCCATGCAATGGCAAGACCCGCAACGACCAACACGCCGATCAGCCAGGGTGCCCAGGACAGGGGTACCGCCCCACTGGCAAACGCCCGCGATCGCTTCTGCTCATGGAGACGATCAGCGCGATAATCCATGCGATCATTGAGAACATAGACAGCCGAAGCACACAGGCTAAGACTTACAAAAGCCAATGCCACATCCTGCCATACGCCGGTATGGAATAACGTATGAGCTAACAGCGATGGCAACATCACCAATAGGTTCTTGGTCCATTGGTGAGGACGAATCAAGGCCATCACACCACGCAAACGCGATGACTGACCTCGAGGTTCATTTGTATCCGATGCAGTTATCATGGCTTACCTTGGATTCACGACAGAGGGAGGCATTTTACAGCAGCTTCAAACCGACACGTCCACTTCCAATCGACAGGTCAACCAATGGTGCCAATTTCATCGCGTTTGTCAGCACTCTCGCGCTTCTGCAAATACAGTTTAATTGGAACCTCACCAAATTCCAGTTGATCCCTTAATACGCCTAACAAATATCGACGGTAATCCGGGGCAAACGCCTTGGGATTATTGCATTTCACAACAATCGTTGGCGGCTCGGTACTGACCTGACTGCAATAGTAAATTTTCGGACGGCGATTTTTATAAACCGGCGGAGGATGACGATCCACCGCGGTTTGAATAAGACGATTCAAAAAACTGGTTGAAACGCGCTGTCGGGATTGTTTGTATAACATCTGAGCATGATTCAAAAGGGCTTTCATATTCTTGCCCGTCTGCCCTGTGATAAATGCGATCGGGACATGCCACATCGTCTGGAACGTATCCCGTAAATACGTAACCCACCGTTCCGTGGGCATGTGTTGCACCATCAAATCCCATTTATTGACGACGAACATGCAAGGCTTGTAATTCTCGATAATATATTGGCAGAGTTGTTTGTCCACCTGGCTAATCCGTTGTGAACAATCAAAAAACATCAACGTCACATCCGCACGGCGGATGCTCCGCTGAGCACGATGCGTACTGTAGAATTCAACATCCGTGCGCACGCTTTTCCGTTTTCGTAATCCAGGTGTATCGATCGCAATAAAGGACTTTCCATCCAAATCAAAACGAACGTCCACGCTGTCGCGTGTGGTACCGGCAACTTCGCTGACAATCATCCGCTCTGCTTTGGTAAGTGAATTAATGAATGTGCTCTTGCCCACATTACGGCGCCCTACCAAAGCCACTTTCATTTCACCGGGCTCGATATTCTCCTGCATCAATTCCTCTTCACTCAATTGCGGAACTCGTTCCGTAATCATGTCCAGCAATAATTCTCGGTTCCGGTTCTGCAAAGCACTGACGCGAATCAACTTGCCCTTTCCCAGTTGATAGAACTCATCGGCATCCGGATCCATCTTTGCCTCATCCGTTTTATTGGCAACACAGATCACGGGCTTGTCGATATAGCGTAATCGCCGGGCAACTTCTTTATCCAGTGGCAACATCCCGCTGCGCGTATCGACGACAAATAAGATGACGTCTGCTGAATCCATCGCAATCTGAATCTGATCTTCAATCTCCTCACTCAGATCATCGACGTCGTTGATACCGATGCCGCCGGTATCCACAATCTCAAAAAACACCTCTTTGTGACGTAATAAGTGAACCATACGATCGCGCGTAACTCCCGCGACATCATCAACAATGGCCAACCGCCGACCGGCAAGCCAATTGAAAATGCTAGATTTCCCAACGTTCGGGCGACCAATGATTACTACTTTTGGAAGAGCCATATCCGCTTCATGATATCCCTATCGGACCGCAACGTCGACAGCTTCCAGCACGGCCGGACGTGGAATTCAGGATGTGAATAGAATATATGTTCCTATAGTCTGAGAAACCGTTATAATTCCACTTTTCAAGCAGGCATTCCTTACCCTCTTCATTCGCTCCTATGACTGATCATCCTGCGTCATCCACCCCGGAAGTAAACCACGCTCGTCTGCACAAGGCCATCCGTCAGCGACTGGAAAGTCTTAAACGAGCAGGATTGACTCACCTTCCTTCAACCCCTGAGATAACCAGCGTTGCTCCCTCTCTTGTATCAACCTCTGGATCAAATCCGGGGGAATCCGACCCGATCGCTGCCCCAGCAGTCCTCACTACCCAAACCAACCCGGTAACCGAGCCTGACTCAACGGCACCTACCGAACCAACCCCCGATACCTCTATGCCCAACCAACAACAAATACAGCTTGATGTCATTGCTAAAGAAGTCGCTGCCTGTAGCGCCTGTCAGGAACTGGCCGACACCCGGAATCTGACGGTCTTCGGTGTCGGCAATCCCAATGCCCGATTAGTATTCTACGGGGAGGCTCCGGGAGCGGATGAAGATCGACAGGGCGAACCGTTTGTCGGCCGTGCCGGGAAAAAGCTAAACGAGATCATTCAGGCCATGGGGATTCAGCGCGAAGATGTCTATATCCTCAATACCATCAAATGCCGACCACCGGGGAACCGTAATCCCTCACCCGAAGAGCAGGAAAACTGCAGCGGTTTTTTGAAGCGCCAACTGGAGATCATCCAACCCGAATATATCGTCTGTCTGGGTGCTGTGGCTGCTAAGTCTTTCCTGCAGGTCACAACGGCGATTGGTGAGTTGAGGGGGACATTCCATATGCAAAATGAGATTAAAGTCCTCTGCACCTATCATCCCGCATATATCCTGCGTAACCCGGCCAAAAAACGAGACGTCTGGGAGGATATCAAATTTCTAATGCGGGATATGGGACTAACCATTCCCAAACAATATCTTTGAATCCTGCAAACGGGGAATTTGCGTCCATCCATGTGGATAATCCCCCTTGCCTAAGCTGCTGGTAATTTCCATGAGTATTCAGGGTGTCATTTTCGATCTTGACGGAACCTTAGTTGATTCCCAGCTTGATTTTACTGCCATGCGACGAGATATGGGCATCGGAGATAACGCACCGATCCTGGAAACACTCCAACAAATGCACGGCGCTGAACGGCAACGCTGTCAGGAAATTTTAGCCCGCCATGAGCGACTGGGGGTGGCTCAATCTCAACCCTTCCCCGGCATTATAGAAATGCTGCAGTTCATTTCCCGACAGGGACTGCCGATGGCGATCGTGACTCGAAATCGTCGAGAATTCGCCCTGCAAATGCTACAGACCATACCCTTCTTATTTGATCCGGTCATCGGCCGGGAAGAAGGACCTATCAAACCCGACCCCTGGGCGCTTCTGGAGATCATCGAACAATGGGATTTGACACCTTCCGAGGTCGCCATGGTTGGCGATTATCAATTTGATCTTGAGGCTGGCCGCCGCGCTGGTTGCTGTACAATCTGGTTTGCACATCAACGAACCCCGGGTTCCTCCGACTGGCACGCTCTGGCTGACCATATTATTGCCGATACCCGTCAGGCCCGGGAGTGCATCCAGCATCTGATCCAGGAAAATTGAGCTGCGGAAAACCTATCTAGCAATGACCTTCACTTTCCTGCTAAAATTCCCCGCGCCCGTCAGTATGATTCGTTCCCAGCGGATTGACCCCGCAATGGATTCTAAAATGGTGTCACTCATCAAATTTCATTTTGGCAACCTTGCGTTGCTCCTCCTTTTTGCCCTGCCAGGAGCCACCCTGCCAGCGCAACCTGCACGAGAACCCACAGCAACTCAAATTCGACCTGAAGTCGGAAACCCCATCGGTCTTACTGCGAATCCGGACAAACCAAAACCTGCCCGTCAGATTCAACCTCCTGCATTCATTCCGCTGCCGGCGAAACACAGCGAGTATGTAGACCGCGTGCTCCTGTATTGGCAACAGAGAACAGAAAAAGTCGAACTCTATCGAACTAATTTCCAACGCTGGCAATTCGATACGGTGTATGGGCCACCTCAGGCATTCAAGACGTACAGCACTGGCAAAATTCAGTTTGCTGATCCTGACAAAGGGATGTTCAAAGTGGAAGAAATCCTCTCGTATCACGCACCGGTCAATCCCCAGACCAAACCGACTTACAAATCCATTCCCGGCACGCACGGCGAATACTGGGTATGTGACGGCAAGAGTATTTTCGAATACGATTACAACAACCAACGACTGATTCAACAGGTCCTGCCCACGCAGCTTCAGGGGAAAAATATCATCCATGGTCCCCTGCCGTTTTTGTTTGGTGCCCATGCTGCCGATATTAAGCAACGATTTTGGGTTCGCGCCATTACTTCCCCAAATGCGAAAAACGAAATCTGGCTCGAAGCGTATCCTAAATCAATTCAGGACGCCGGCAATTATCAACGCATCCACATTATCATCAGCACAGAAGATTTCCTGCCAACCGGACTGGTGATATTCGACCGCAGTTACGTGAAAGGGAAAAACCATTCGCGAACCGTTTTCAATTTCAAAGACCGTGAAGTCAATTTTGCGTCCACCTGGGATAAACTGAATCCGTTCTTTCGCAATTTTTTTGAACCCGTTCTTCCGACAGGTTGGAAAAAAGTTGTTTATACGGCCCCCCCCGCTCAAGCCGCTGAGCAACAGGCAAATCAAAACCCCTTCACTCCCCGATAAGCCTCTCCCGTTTGCTCCGATAAATCCTGTTTTACTGCTGGATTGCAAATTCCCCTGATATATGCGGACCTGTAATTGCTATAATCTGGGATCCCATACAAGCGACCGTTTATCGATCGAATCACTGAGGTATGTAAAACGTTCTGATGCGGACATTCATGCAAAACAAAACGTTTGCCGTTGGCTTTCTATTGGTAGGGCTAATTGCGACAACGGCAAACATTCTCGGCTGGCAACCTTCCGAGGAATCCAGCTCTGCCGCACTCATGTTACAAGTGCAGTTACCGATTGAACTGAAAACCAGCGAGCAGCTGATCAACTCCATCGATCAGGCGGTAGCACGACTTACAAAAATGCAATCCACTACCGGAAAGCATCAAAGGCCTTTCTTGATATTGAGGTTCCTGTCCAACCCTCAACACGCAAGTTCCTATGAAGCCTGTAACGTACTCGCCAGCCGTCTGGAAAACAGCGATATTCGTACGCGATGCCGTACGGTCGCCCTGCTAGAGGGAAAGGTTACCGACCATGTCCTGCTGCCGGCTTTGGCCTGCGAACAGATCTTCGTCGCACCGGAAACCACCATTGGACCGCTGACATTTGAAACATCCGATCAGCCTGGTGCACATCAGGCGATGCTGGAAGATTACCACCGGCTTGCACGATCCAACCAATTGTTACCTCAGGCACTTGTGGATGGACTGCTGGATTCCACTCAAACCGTTTACGAATTGACCCATCAAGAGGGCATTACTTATGCCACTCAGCCCGAACGCGATCGACTGTCCGCTGCAGGTGGTTTTACCAAAGAAACGACGATTTCCGAAGCCGGAGAACTCCTGCAACTGTCATCCACCATGCTCAGCAAAAATCACATTCCTATCGACCTGCTGGCAAACACCGACACCGCTCTCAGGGCCGAATTAAATATTGCGCCCAATCTGTTCATCAAAGATGCTGTTACGATTGGCGACCAGCGACCTGTGCTGATCGATCTGCGGTCAACCAACAGTTCAGGTAATCTGACGGCTAACAAAATCAATGAAACGTCATTACTTGTTAAACAATTGGTCGATGATGGATATAACTGGCTTGGATTTCAGGTCGATTCCAGTGGTGGAGATTATTCGGCAATTCTGCATTTGTCAAACACGATCGCTGAGCTGGAACACAACATTCAGACCGTCGCATTCGTTGAGAATCAGGCACTGGAATCAACGGCGTTGGTCGTGCTGGCCTGCGATGAGATCTTTCTCAGTCAGCGTGCCACCATCGGAGGTGCTGGGAATCAACCTCTCTCCTCAGAAGAGCTACTGGATATTCAACCACCCATCAAAAAACTGGCATTATCCAAGCAGCGTGCCTGGTCAATTTATGCAGCCGCGGTTGACCCAAAACTAGCCATCCATATCTATCGTCAACGATTAACCGGCGAACAACTCGCTTTTTGCTCCGAACAGTGGAATGACCAACCTCAATCCGAAAACTGGCAAAAACAAGAGCTCGTGGAAACTCATGACGGCTTCAACTCTGCAGAACTCCGTCAACTTGGACTGACCAATCAGACCATGGATAGTATCGCTCAGGTTCTCCAGCATTATGGTCTGGATACCACCATCGAACCACAGACGCAAAGACCATGGGTCGCGGCCATCGAAGAATTCGCCAAAAACGGTTGGTTTGCCAATATTATGTTGACCATCGGAATCTGGGGACTCATTACTGAAATTGGTACGCCCGGACTGGGCGTACCCGGTATCCTGTCATTGGTCTGTTTTGGTTTGTTCCTCTGGTCAAAAGAACTCAATGGCACAGTGAATGCACTGGAAGTCGTGTTGATCATCATTGGCCTATTGTGCATCGCGTTGGAATTATTTGTCATTCCTGGATTTGGATTGTTTGGTTTCAGCGGTCTGGGTTTGGTTCTTGTGGGGCTGGTATTGGCGAGTCAGACATTTGTGATCCCTCAAAATGATTTCCAGACCAATCTCATGCTGCGTTCCATCACGACGATCATTGCCTCCAGCCTGATTGTGGTTTTGCTGTATGTTTTCCTGACGCGAACGCTAAGCGATACCTGGCTGGGAAAAATGCTTGCACCAGCCCGTTCGAGTGCCCAGGAACAGGCAGATACGCAATGGAGTGAATCACTGGTTCATTGGGAATTTCTGACCGGGCTAAGCGGGACCACCATTACACCTCTTTCACCTGCTGGAAAAGTGAAAATCGAGGATAAGGTTTATGATGTCATCAGCGATGGAAAAATGGTGGAGGTGGGCAGTCAGATCAAAGTAGTTGATGTCAAAGGGAATCGCATTGTGGTCTCGGTAGACGTATAATCAAACATCATCGTCAATTTCAACTAAGTTTGAATTCTTCTGAAAGATAAACATGACTCCATTGGTCTGGGCGGTCGCTTTAATTCTGATCGGTGCGGCTTTAATCGTTCTCGAAATGTTTGTACCTTCCGGAGGTGTTATCGGAATTCTGGCTGCCGCTGCGTTTATTGGTGCGATTGTGATGGGCTTTCAGACGGACAATACCACCGGAGGAATCATCCTCTGCGTGTCACTGGTAACTGCCTGTGGCATGGTGATGGCAATGATCAAGCTGTGGCCTCATACACCGATCGGGAAGAAAGCGATGCCCCCGGATATCCATGTATCGGATGCGATTACCGTGAATCTCCAGCATCTGCAAGGTGCTCAAGGGCTTAGCAAATCAACGTTAATGCCTAATGGTGAAGTCGATATTGACGGCACCCGGTATGATGCCGTTAGCCAGGGCACACTGATCCCTGAGGGAAGCATTGTGCGAGTAACCAGTGTCAAAGGAAACCGCATTCTGGTGGAATTGTTGGAATCGGATACAGCCGGAACCAGCGAGCAACCAACCACACTGGATGTGGAAGATCCTGACTATTCGATGTTCGAAGACAACATCGATGACCGTTTCCAGCAGGACGAGTCTTAGTTTTTTTTGTGTTTATGATGTCGTCAAGCTTGAAGTTTGGTAAAACAGGTTATGCCTGTATGAAGGTACCATTCAATAGCACATTCCCGTTCTTCCTTTTGTAAATGGTCAACGACATGAACATGACACCGCCTTTAACTCCGTTGGCTCAGAGCACCGAATTCATGACAGGACTGACCATCTTTGCATTAATTTGCTTTTTGGTCGCACTTTTTATATTTGTTGTTTACTTCCGCTTATATATTCAATGTAAGCTAACGCGTGCCGGAATCGGATTTATCGATCTATTAAGCATGACGTTCAAAAAAATACCGGTCAGTATGATCGTTCAGAGTAAGATCATGGCGGTGAAAGCCGACATGACAGAAGCTGATGGAGTTACGGTTGAAGCACTGTGTTCACACCATCTCGCCGGCGGCAATGTCCCGTTGGTGATTCGCTCTCTGATTGCTGCTCGCAAAGCAAAGATCATTGCCTTGACATTCCCGGAAGCCATGGCCATTGACCGTGCCGGTCGTAATATACTGGAAGCGGTGCGAACCAGTGTCTATCCGAAAGTGATCGACTGTCCGTCATCAGAGTCCGGCAAAAAAACACTCGATGCCGTTGCGCGAGACGGCATTCAGCTACGAGTACGAGCACGGGTTACGGTTCGAGCGAACCTGCAGCAGTTAATCGGTGGAGCTTCAGAGGAGACCATCATGGCTCGTGTTGGAGAAGGAATTGTTAGTGCCATTGGATCAACCGAAACCTACTCCAAAGTGCTTGAAAATCCCGACTTGATTTCTCGTGCCGTATTGGCAAAAAACCTCGATTCACAAACTGCCTTTGAAATTGTCTCGATCGATATCGCCGATATTGATGTTGGCACAAATATTGGTGCGCGACTGCAAGCGGATCAGGCCGAAGCCGATACACGCGTCGCCAGAGCAAGAGCCGAGGGACGTCGTGCTATGGCCGTTGCAGCTGAGCAGGAACAAACTGCATCCATTGCCGAAAGCGAAGCTAAACTTGTGAAGGCCGAGGCTGAAGTGCCTCAGTCCATCTCCGATGCATTGGATAACGGGCGCCTCTCCATCATGGATTACTATCGTATCCGGAATATTCAGGCAGATACCAACATGCGAACATCCTTTTCCACCACGGTCACGGATCACCAGCCCTACGACGATGGAGATAATTCCTAGTGCTCCTGTTCTTAGATAAAATTGTCAAGGGCGTTACTAAGGCTCTTGAAGAAGCCCAACGACAGCAGGCCGAGCAGATTGCTCGTCAAAAAGCCATGCGCGAGGCTGCCAAATCCAAAACACGCTCCGTCAAGCCAACGGCAACACGCCCCGTCAAGCCAACGGCAACACGCCCTGACAGCACCGGTAATGAACATACGGTCATCAAACATTTTGGCGATGAAAATGTGTTTGACGAATATGTCAAACAACACCATGACCCCACTGACGAAATTATCGATCCCGTCGATCTCTCCGAATTCAAGGGAAAGTCATCGTTTGAATCGGATCGTACTCACCAAATACCCATCGCTCCGGATGCATTTGAAATTCTACGGCAACCCCACGGACCCCGTAACGCTTTTATTCTCAGTGAGATATTCAATCGGCCCGAACATCGGTGGTAATCGTCTTCTGAATTAATGCCGTGAGTCCGCTTTGTCACATTGCATGCATCGCCTAGGATAAAATCAGAAATAACAAAACGGGATTGATTGCCAGACCCCTTCAGGTTTGTACCCGTTCCATCCTATTCAAATTCCTCTATCTATTTTCAGGGTCCACGACATGAATGACATCAGCATTGACACAGGCACGACAAGAATTGGCTGGATCGGAACCGGCGTCATGGGATCCAGCATGTGCGCTCACCTTATGCAGCAGGGGTTTCAGGCAACCATTTATACCCGCAGTCCCGACAAAGCTCAGGAATTGATTGAACAGGGTGCCCAGTGGGTGGAAAGTCCCCGAGCCGTTGCAGAAAACAGTGATGTAACATTCGCCATCGTCGGCTTTCCGGCAGATGTTCGAGAGGTATTCCTCGGTGACCAGGGAGCTCTGGCAGGCAGCCAGGCAGGAAATATCCTGGTCGACATGACCACCAGCGAACCATCACTGGCCGTGGAAATCTATCAAGCCGCTGCAGAAAAAGGAGTCCACAGCGTTGATGCTCCGGTTTCAGGTGGTGATGTGGGAGCACGTAATGGAACACTTTCGATTATGATCGGCGGTGATCCACCGATTGTCAATGCACTCCAACCCATGTGGGATGCCATGGGCAGCACCATTGTCCATCAAGGACCCGCCGGGGCAGGACAGCATACGAAAATGGTCAATCAAACTCTGATTGCCACCAATATGATCGGAGTCTGCGAAGCGTTGTTATACGGATTTAAAGCAGGTCTGGATCTGCCAACCGTGATGGAATCGGTCAGTTCGGGAGCCGCAGGGAGCTGGTCCCTGTCCAACCTCGGTCCACGCATCATCGACAAGAATTTTGATCCGGGATTCTTCGTCGAACACTTCATTAAAGATATGGGAATCGCACTGGACGAAGCAAATAAAATGGGACTCTGTCTTCCCGGACTGGCACTGGCTAGACAGCTCTATGAGGGACTCCGAGCTCAGGGTCACGGTCGTGATGGAACCCATGCTTTACAATTGGCTCTGGCTTCGATGTCCGGAGTACAATGGCAGTAATGCTCGCCCAGGTGGTTCCGGTCTTACTTTGAAAATCGTACGCCCTGGGTGTTCAGTTTACGGCGGTATACCTTGTCCGTAGTGGTCACGTAAATGGTGTCCAGTTGAGCACCTCCAAAACAGATGTTCGACAAAAACTTTTGCTGTGGCTTTGCCAATATTCCACTGAGCCGTCCCTGCGTATCAAAAACCTGTACGCCTTCATGGGTACAGACGTAAATGCGTCCCACTTTGTCAACCGTCATGCCGTCCGCACCACTCTGTGCATTCCCATGAGGCAGACGCATCGTGCTATATGCCTGTTTATGCGAAAGACTGCCGTCCTTTTCGATACGATAGGTCCATAACTCACTGCCATAGGTGTTGGACACAACAAGTTGCTGCTGATCCGGCCACAGAATCAAACCGTTCGGCAAGGCAATATCCTGATCCACCTGCCTCAAATCACCCTGAGGCGAAATATAAAACAACTTCTTATTGATGTGATCCGTAAAATAAATTGCTCCCCTGCCGGTTACAACTAAATCGTTACACTGAACGTCACTCACAATGGGGGTGGGTTTACCGGATTCACTAAACTTGACAATCGCGCCGGCACCCATGCTGGTACCATACAGAACTCCGTTGGGACCAAACATCGCTCCGGCAGTCCGTTCGGACTGATCGGTCCAGCGGGTAACCTTACCTGCTAAATCAATCTTGAATATCTCCGATGTCGGTACATCCGTGAAGAACACCTCTCCCTCGGCGTTCACGGCGGGGCCCTCGGTAAATTGATGTCCTTCGGAAACTAATTCCCAGTCTTCACCTTCGATTATGATCATCGATAAGGGTAAATCCTGTGCCAGAGCCCACGGCCCCCCCAGGGTGAAAGCGGTAACCGTTATGAGGACTTTCATCCATCGTAAGTCAATCATGTTAGGGTCATCTCCTGAAAACGTTCCTTGGGTATTTCAATCCAGCCCATCGAGAATCCGGGGCACCGCACTCGCATTATCGAATCGGGTAATCACTCCACAGCCAACGCAGAGCGTCCGGTAATATTGTGCCGCCATGGCGGCCACTATGTCCTTCGACTCCCATCACAAGTTTGTGTTCGTAACCGGCATATTTCAATGCGGCTGCCATCTGTTGATTTGCCAGCGGCCAGTTCCCAAATAAATTATCCAGATCTTTTTCACCTTCCTGCAGGAAAACCCGAATCGGTTTCCGTTCCGTCTTGCGAATCAAAGCAGGGTATACGTGCCCACCCCGGATATTGGTAAAGCTGCCGACATACGACAGGACACGTGTGAAATAATCCGGACGTTCCCAGGCAACTGTAAAGGCACCTATCCCACCGCTGCTGATTCCACAAATTGCACGACCCCGGGCATCTTCGGTTAACGGATATTGTTTGCCTACCTGCGGGAGCATCTCGTCAATTAAGAAGCGGGCGTACTGATCACCTAAACTATCATATTCAAAACTGCGGTTTCGGCGGTCAATGGCATCTTGGGTTGTTGCGGGCACCACGCCGGGATTAATAAATAAGCCGATCGTGACAGGCATTTCTTTCTTATGTATCAGATTATCAAACACAATCGGAACTCGAGAATGACCGTTTTCCCTAACGTATCCGTGGCCGTCATTGAACACCATGATGCAGGCAGGCTGAGAAGCCTTGTATTGAGCCGGTACATAAATCCAGTAGTCACGTACGGTCCCTGGAAAAACCTGACTCTGATCCCATACATACTTGGTTACGGTACCCTGGGGGACTCCCTGCTGGCGTTGGGAATCTGCGGAATAGGAGTACGGACTCTGCGCAAGCAGTGGCCCGGATAATAAAGTGAAAACGAGGCCGGAAAAGAACCTGAATTGTCTTGTTGCCCGGTTAAGCATGTCGGTTTCCTTTTCAAAATCATATGAAGCTCAGAGCGTCACGGCATAACCGATTTTACCATCCCCGGTTGTCTGAAGGGAGTTCCCTGCCGTCACCGAGATAGCGCATGAAGAAACGACGCCTGTCGATGGCAGACGCCGTTTACTGTATTGAAAGTTTCTCTTCACCGACTTATTTCTTGCGGTGACGGATCTTGGCACGCATGCGACGTTTTTTTCGTCCAATCTTACGGCGGCCCTTACCAGTTCGCTTGCTTCCCACAGGAAACCCTCCCATTTCGTTATCTTATGAAGCACCTCAGGTGCTTCCATCAAATTCCAAATTCTTTATTACAGAGAAACTAATCCTAGCGAGAAACCCAACTCCACGCAACCGGTAACCATATCTTCAAATGCCGTAAATGATATCCCACGTCCGCCAGCCCTTTGCCACGGTATTGCATACGATTCACCATTATTTTGAACCGGAAAAGACCAATCCCTGCATGAAATTCTTTTGAGCGATAAAAAATAAAATGACCATCGGCAAAGTAAACATGACGCTCGCGGCCATCAACAAATGAGTCTGGTCCGAATAGGAACTGACAAATTGCTCAAGCCCGTAGGCCAGAGGAAACTGGTCCCGATCGTTCAAATACAGCAGCGGACCACTAAAATCATTCCAGGTTGCAATCAGCTGAAATAAAGCAACGGCCGTCAATGCGGGTTTGCTTAACGGTAGTATGATTCGCCAATAAATTGTGAATTCGCTAGCACCATCCAGGCGGGCAGCTTCACTGAGATCCTCCGGGATGGACATGAAGAACTGCCTCAGTAAAAAAATATAAAATGCATCACCCAGAAATGTCGGTAAAATTAATGCTGCCAAATGGTTATACAGTCCTAACTCGCTTAACAATATAAAACGCGGGATCATCGTTACATGCCAGGGTAACAGCATGGTGGCAATCAGGATGGCAAATAACGTGGATCGTCCCCGCCACTGCAATCGCGCAAATCCATAGGCCACCAAGGAACACGATACGAGCGTGCCCAATACTGAACCAGTGCACAATATGATCGAGTTCGCCAGATAGCGCATGTAGGGTATTGAATTCAGCGCCTCGGCATAATTTCCAAATTCCCAGTGTACCGGCCAAAAACTAAAGGGATCACGGGTTAACTGCTCGGCTGGCTTTACCGACGCCAACAACATCCATACCATCGGCAAAATAAACAAGAGGCTGCCCAAACTTAACAACCCAATTCGCCACCATGAATTTCGAAGGCCGGACAACATCAGGGGGCCTCCTCAGGATTTCGGGACTCGCGGATTTGATCAACCGCCTGCTGAACACTAAGCTCAACTCGTTCTAACACGGCGGTCGGCGTTGGCGGATTCTCAGAATACATCAGCTGCTGAACCGCATTATTGACTTCACGATAGTAGCGTGCCGCTCCGGGAATCACAGGCGTCGGTACCTGATCCGTTTGAGACAGCTCTACAAAACGGGCAAATAACGGATTCGCTTCCAGATACTGTACAAAATCGGCTGACTGACATACCTCATCCGAAACCGGAATCCATCCACCGGCAATACAGGTTTGAGCTGCCTGCTCCACCTGACCTCCATAACCACACCAAAACTTGATGAATTCCCAGGCTCCCCTTGGTTGCCGTGCACCACGCGGCACCATAAATACGTTCCCGTTTACCCATCCATCCCGACCGCCCTGAGCAGGATCTGCCGGTAAACGCCAAACACCATAACGAGTCGGCATCTGCCCCGTCCGACGACTCGCCGCCTGCGACTGGACAATATCACGCACGCGCCACTGACCATCCATAATGATCGCGTGACGCCCAGCTAACAAAGGGAACATCTTGTTCGGCAGCGATTGATCATTTTGACGGAACTTGGCCACCGTCCCTGCCCCCAATCGGTCGCGATAACCCACCATCCACTGCAATGCTGCCACAATTTGTGGATCGCTGGCACGAATACGTGAGGTGCGAGTGTCTATAAACTCGCCGCCAAAGACAACCCCCCACGCCCACAAACGACGCGGATCCGGTAAATAACCAACCTGCTGCAGATTTCCGGTCGAATCATAGACGTTACAACGCTCTGCAATCTCATCAAGATGCGCTACGTCGCGCAGTTCGGTGGGTGCCACGGTACCCAATGCACTCTCAATCAAATCCGTATTGTAATACAATGCCCGGATATCCAGCCCATTGCAAACCGCATAACAGCGGTTCCGGTAAAGTCCCAATCGAACGGCAGCCGGCAATAACCAATCACGAAACTCCGCTACTTCATCCGGCGGCACAATCTCCTCCATCGACATAATGGCACCACGCTCTGCCCAATCCGCCACGATCGGATCATCCTGGTTGATCAAGTCGGGTGGGTCTCCTCCCGTAATGGCTAAGAACAACTTCATATCAAAGTTGTTGCCCGGCATGGAAATCGCTCTGACGTAATATCGATCCTGACTGCGGTTAAACCGGGTCACCACGTCCGCAACCACATCTGCATCCGGACCGGACCAAAAATGCCAGAATACCACCTCTTCACGATCCGGGGGTGCGGTTTCCGAAAGCGAAGTTAAACTGCTCCAAGCCACCAGCACCAGCAGCGGTACCGACATCAGGACGATCTTCATACGGGATCTGATCATCGATGGACTCCCTGGTAATGTACCCATTTACGGCTGGAACGAAACAGGCCCCATGTAGCCAGGGCTAAAATTCCAAACAAAACCCAGGCCATCGCCGAAGCATAGCCCATCTCCAAATCGCGAAAAGCAGACAGAAACAGATGTAGCGACAACATTAACGTCGACTCCGCCGGCTGACCCGTACCTTCACTCACAATATATACCTGCGTAAACGCCTGCATGGACTGAATGAACCCAAGGACAATATTAAAAAAAATAACGGGCGATAACATCGGTAAAGTAATATGCCAGAATTGTCGAAACCGACCGGCCCCATCCAACTCAGATGCTCGATAGAGGTCACGTGATATGTCACCTAACGCCGCCAGATAAATCAGCATAAAGTTCCCGACACTCCAGACCGCCATAAAAACTAATCCGTCTTTGGAACCGAATTGAAACCATTCGCCCGGCAGCCAACCTTCCTGAATCCCATGGAACCACAACGGGGGCGTCTCCATGAACAGGCCCAAAAACCCATTTACCAGCCCGTCACGGGGATCCAGCAGCCATAGCCACAGAATCGAAGATGCCACCAGAGGCATCATCGTCGGCAAGTAGAACAGCGTCCGAAAAACAGCTTGACCGCGCACTTTCCAGTTCAGCATTACGGCTAATCCAATGGCCAGCATCGTCGATAGCGGAACACTGACCGCAGCAAAATAGAATGTGTTCCATAATGCCTTACCGGCTCCGCGCCCCGACATGAATTCGGCAACAACCCGGCGATAATGAGTCCACCCCGTATAGCGCGGACTGGTCAGCAAGTCATACTGGGTAAATGACAGAATTAACGAGGCGATAAATGGAAACACAAATAAAGCAAGTAGTCCTATCAGCCAGGGACTGATGAACAGCCAGGGAAACCGTGTACGGCCCGTCGCTCTTGTCAGCATCCGTTTTTCCCTATATTCAACTTGTTCAAAGTGATTTGTCGCAAATCCGATCCGACGTAAACCTTCGATTGCCTGCGATAAGGATAACCTTAAAAACCGCTAACGCTTTTGGAGTATTTGACGTTTAACCAGATCATAGGTCTGGCCTGCCGAAAGCGAAAGGTATTCTGTAGCATTTGGCTGAACTGGGGCGGCCGAGTCATAGAAATGAACCTGGCCCGGCCCGCGAATCTCGCCCTGCCGCCCTTTTACGATCAAAGCCGTTGCCTCATCAATACCAATCCCAAGAATTTGAGGATAACGCTTTACCAGGCTGGCCATATCCGCAAATCGATTTCGCTGGGCAAAATGCTGATCAATCGCCACACCACCCAGAAAACCAAATCCACGTTCGTAGCCAGCAGCCATAATATCGAGATTTCCCAGTGGATTGCCGCGAGCAAGATAATCACCCTGAATCGATGCTCCGGCACTGCTGCCTCCGATCACCCCCCCCCGGCGTAAGACATCATGCAACAGCGAATAGGCTTTTGTATTTTCGTAAGCATCAACAAATCGCCATTGTCGCCCACCTCCAAACCAGATTCCCTGAGCTTCTTTCAGCACTTGCAGAACTTCCGGCGATTCAACATCCTCACGTTTTCGCTGGACTAAAACCGTCACATTTTTTGCGCCCACGGCTGCAAACATCTGTTTGCTGCGATCCCCGATGATCGGATCCGGCATCGCTGTAGGAAGAACCACCAGCGAGGCATCTTTGCCTCCGGCTAATTCAACAAATTCCTTTACCAACGACAACGACATGCCGCCTCCACCCACAATCATCAATGATCCATGTTTGACGTTGGCAGCCTTGGGTTTGCGCGGCGGAAACACGGGCTGCCAGCGGTCACGTGCAATACGTCGCAGTGAGGTTAAATCCAGCAGTTCACCGCCCTGATATGTTTTTTGCAGTGCATCCAAGCCCTGTTTGGTACCATGCCCCCAACAAACCGTCACCTTCCCGGATCCCACAACACGCATCCATCGACCATCGACCAACAAAGCCGTTGATTCGTCAATTCCCAATCCGACCAGGCGCGGAAACTGATCCATGACGCCTGTTAAACGATTCAGCCGATTCCGCTCACTAAAATGCTGATCGATGACCGTACCCGGTAATAAATCAAAACCCGTGCTGCAATTCGCCACACGGGTGCCACTCTGGATCATCAGGCGGGATTGAATGGCGGCTCCAGCACTGCTTCCACCAACAACACCGCCGCGTGCCAGCAAGTTCATCAGTTTCTGTTCAAACAACGTTCCGACATAGGATTCTGCAATTTTCTGTTGGATGCCCCCCACGAACCAAACCCCGGTAGCCTGATCCAGCGCGGCAACAAATTCGGGATCATTGGCGGTTTCTCGTGAACGCGTGTGTAATATCGCAGCCGACTTGATGTCCTCGTCCTGCCAGCCTTTTAGTATTTCGGAACTTGCCTGAGGATCATCCGCGCGAACCGATGCCGTGGGGATAATCAACAGTTGCGCTGTACTGCCACCTGCCCATTTCAGGAACTGTCGCCTCACTTCCGCTGGCAATTTACCGCCTCCACCAATCACCAGTTTCCCTGTTGCACCCACCGGATCCAAATGCAGCGATTCCGCTGCGGGAAGCAGGGTTACCCATGCCATCCAAATCAGAATCGCGCTGCAGAATATGCGTGAAATAGCTGTGCCTTCAACTTTCATTCGCCCTGTTTCCCTTCATCGATCGTTTTATACATTTTCAGTTCCATCTTGCGGTGTTGAAACTTTGTCCTGTAATGCCTTTTCACCTGCCTCAAGAACCTCTTTAATCCTCTGGACATCATAAATACAGCCTCCCCAGGTACCACCGCTGACATTCTGCAGAGCAGCCCAAAGCCGTGTGTCGTCGGGCAAATCCTCGGTGGAAACTAAACCTGAATTAAGTGGACGTTCTGCCAATACCGACTCAGCCTGCGGGGGTGTTAGTTTCCCATTCGCATCCCCTACCAAATCCACCGACCCGGTCAGAACATTACGATCCACCAGAATACGGATTCTGTCGCCGTCGACAACTTTACCGATGGGCCCGCCCGCCAGTGCCTCGGGGCCTACATGTCCGATACAGGCGCCTGTACTGACACCGGAAAAACGGGCATCGGTAACAATGGCAACTTCTTTACCCCAGCTCAGAAACTTCAGCGCTGATGTGAGTTGATAAGTCTCTTCCATTCCTGATCCCAACGGACCCCGACCCATCAGGACTAAAACGTCACCTGACTTAATCGCCGGTTGTGTCTGGCCCTTAATCGCTGCAATTGCGCTTCGTTCGCTTGTAAAAACCCGTGCAGGTCCCTCCATACGGTACACTCCATCCTCATCCACAACCGATGGATCGATGGCGGTTGATTTAATGACCGCACCTTCCGGACAAAGATTACCTTTGGGGAAACAAACGGTACTGGTCAAGCCGCGCTGCTGAGCCTCGTCCGGAGGAATGATGACGTCCCGGGGATCCACTCCGTCATGATCCTGTAATCGTTTTCTCAAAACCTGACGCCGTTCGGATTGTTCCCACCAGTTAAGGACTTCATCCACCGTACAACCGCTCACCGTGCGTGCCTGGACATCCAGCAAACCACGCTTACGCAAATGCAGCATAACTTCAGGAACGCCGCCGGCAAGGAAAAACTGTACGGTGGGGTGATAGGACGGCCCGTTGGGTAAAACATCGACAAAACGGGGAACTTGACGATTCACTTCATTCCAGTCATCAACCGTGGGTCGTGGCAAACCTGCAGCATGAGCAATCGCCGGTATATGCAGCAAAAGATTGGTGGATCCGCCACAGGCAGCATGGACTGCCATCGCATTGTGAATACTGGCGGGCGTCAAAATATCCGTCATGGTCACGTTGCGATCGGCAAGTTGCTGCAGGGCCGTGGCGCTGCGAGAAGCAACTTCCAACCAGATAGCCTGTCCGCTGGGAGCCAGTGCAGCGTGGGGCAGCGTCATTCCCATTGCTTCGGCAACGACCTGACTGGTTGCGGCCGTGCCTAGAAACTGACAGCCACCGCCGCTGGTCGCACACGCCCGGCATCCTGCTACGGCAGCATCTTCTAATGTAATTTCACCATGCACAAATCGAGCACCAATGGACTGAACCTTACCGGCATCCTCACCCTCCTCCGGTGGCAATGTCACCCCACCGGGCACAATGATCCCTGGTAAGGAATGGGTGCCCGCCAGTGCCAACATCATCGCGGGCAAACCTTTGTCACATGTCGCTACGCCTAATACACCGCGACGAGTTGGTAGCGAACGTATCAGTCGTCGCAACACAATCGCCGCATCATTGCGATAGGGCAAACTGTCAAACATGCCGACCGTTCCCTGAGTTCGACCGTCACAGGGGTCGCTGCAGTACGCTGCAAATGGTATTCCACCAGCGGCCCGGAACGTTTTGGCAGCAGCCTGAACCAGTAAACCAACCTCCCAATGGCCTGTGTGATAGCCCAGTGCAATTGGCGAACCGTCTTCCGAACGCATCCCTCCCTGCGTACTCAATACCAGATACTGGGGGCCCAGTAACTCTTCGGGAGTCCAGCCCATTCCAGCATTTTGTGTCATTCCGAACAAATCACCACTGGACCAACTGGTAAGCATCTCGGCTGTGAGTGGCAAAGCGCCTTTCGGGCCCTCGGCACGCGTCTCTACTGCCATCACTTCCGGTTCGGAACTTTCCAAAAGCGATGTCAAATGTTGTTGAGGTTCTATGGAGTCAGTCATTCAAAATTTCTCAGGCTGGGAATCGTCACCATCGTCTAACGAACGGCTTTCAACCCGGGGGTGTTGGAACAGTCGCTGTACCACTAATGTTAATACAATTGGCACGCCAATGCTGACGCCCAAAGCCAATGGAAACCAATCATGTTCGCGGGCAATATGCCCAAACGCTGAATAACCTAACGATATTCCCAGATTACTGAATACGATAGGCCCTAAAAACCGACCCCAGGACAAGCCATGAATCCCCATCAACAGGACGCTTGCCTCAGCGACGACCGGCACACCCCGAGCCAAAATCAGAAAACCTGGCCCAAAACGATCCGCTAATTCTCCTGCACGGGACAACTCCTGCTGACTAGAGAATCGTAATGCAAATACCCTCCCATATTGACGCGACAATGCAAATCCTAAGGTAGCTCCGATGGTCATACCGGTCCAGGAAACCAAAGTACCGGTAAACCAATTCAGCTGGCCACCGGTATAAGTCGACACCACGCTGGAAGGAATCGGCAAAAAAATGTCACCTGACAACAACAAAATCACAATCGCCGGATACCAGGGTGACTGCTCGACGTCCGAAATCCAATCTTCCACCCAATCCCCCATGAACAGGAATGGAACGATCGGAATCGCCAGTACCAATCCGATCGGAATCATTTGTCGCAATAATGTACGCATGCCGCTAGAAATTTTAAAAGAGCTGGATAGAGTAATTCCGGCCGCTGGTGAATGTCCTCGGGGGGTCTGACAGCGTGAATTTCCGGGGGAATGATAAGATTTTTCAGAAACTCATTTTTGAAACTACACTGGAACCTCTGTAAATACCGATAGGTCATTATACCGCACTCAGCAATCAACCCTAGTCTTGATTCCCTTACGCTTCCCAACCCCACACCTGTTCTGTTTTCCGGGAAGCGTTTCAGCCTGAGATTACCACTGATGAATCCACATGCCCTCGGTCCGCCATCCTCAAAACGACTGCGACAAATCATTCATACGATGCTATGTGATTTTGAACAGCTCGACGCTGCTCAGTTTCCGTTGAGCGAACGGAATTTGACTCGAGCCGGAAAGCTCTGTGGGATTCTGTTTAGTGTTCAAGGCCCGCGACAAATGCAATTGACTGCCGTCTGGGATTTTCTGAAAAACGAAATCTACTTCTATGATTCGTCCGGCACGCGCTGCCTGCAAATGCCCGTTGCTGAACTGAATTCTTCGGTAACGACAGCCGTATTGTGTCACCCGTAATCACATCAATACGATGAATGCCGTCAGGACAAATCCGCTTCAACCTTCTCCACTGCGGGTCGACGCTTTACCAGATTTCGCCAGGCAACCACACAGGGAGGCGCCGTCACGTAATATACAAAAATCATCGGTAACGCCAACTCCTTGAAGATCAAGATGACTATGACCGCAAACAAAATCTGCACTAGCTTGACGAAGTTCTTGCGACTCTTTTCCCGATTTGCCAGATGCTTTCCTATATGGGGGTAGGGCACACGCGAAACCATCAAACACGCCAAAACGACCGTTAGCAGGGGAACCACGACCATAAATAATGCATAAAGAACCTGCCCCAACGATTCGTCGTGACTTTCCAAGCTATTTAATAATACGATGATATCCGGCATCGCCATCGCAAATGTAGCTATGGTTCCGGCCGCTGCCGGCGAGGGTAAACCCCGAAAATAACTTCCAACACCGCTTTCCGTTTCCGCCTGTACGTTATAGCGGGCCAATCGCAGAATCGCACATAACGTATAGATTCCTGCAATGCCCCTGATAAATCTAGGATGCAGGGTGTCCGAAAAAGCAAGCATAATGAAAGCCGGGGCGACCCCAAACGTGATCACATCGCACAGACTATCCAGGTGCATCCCGAATCGACTCGTCTGATTCGTCCAGCGTGCCACCTGACCGTCAAGCGTGTCAAATAAGATCCCCAGAAAAATTAACACCCCGGCATATTGCAACGACTGAGCCTCTGCCACACCCATCATTAGTGTGGTTCCCTCGGCCACGGCATCCGAACTTACAACCGACTTGGTGGCCAAACCAATAGCTGCCAGGCCGCAAATCGCGTTTCCTAATGTCATCAGGGTCGGATAGATCGGGAAGCGGGATTCTTCAACTTCCTCGACGACTTCATCCTCTGGAGTTGCATTCATAGCACTGATTATAAAACGATGATTGGTAAATGACAGTATCAATATCCGATTGGATTCAAAAACAGTATGGTCAATCCATGATCAGGCTATCGAAAACGGAACCTTATTCATCGTATAGGGCCATGATCGAACAACCCGCCTTCACCTTATCACCCACCGACACTTTCAGCTGTAAACTATCTTCCCGCGGTAAAATCAATTCTGTCCGTGATCCTAATTTGATCATGCCATAGGGTTCCCCACGCTCAAATACATCCCCTGGTTTAGCACGGCAGACAATCCGTCGGGCAAGCTGTCCGGTAATCTGACGTAATCGCATCACACGATGAGGCGCTTCTGTTCCTTCAAGCCATAACTCCAAACGCTCATTTTCCCATGCGGATTCCGGTTTCAAAGCACTCAGAAATTTTCCCTGACGATATCCCGATCCAAAGATCGTGGCTGTTATCGGACTGCGATTAATGTGAACATTGAAAACCGATAGGAATATCGCAATCTTGACGGCCGGGCCCTGGATAACGTCATCATGATCCAGTTCTTCAATCAAATCGACTTTCCCGTCCGCCGGGCTAACAACCAGTCCAGCATCTTGGGGAATCTGCCGCCGCGGGTTACGAAAAAACCACACAACCTCCGCTTCCAACAGTATTGGAATCGCAGCTGCAACCCACCAGCCACTGTGTTGCAGGACTGCCAAACGAATCAAAGCTCCGGCAACAGGAATCAGAACCATTGAGAAAATAAGCAATTCAGCCAGACCTGCGCGGACAAATGGCAGACGTTCACGCCACTGAAACGGATCGTCCCGGGGTTCCCAGTAATACCCTTGTTGATTCACATGAAACTTCAAATCACGCGGATCCAGAACCTCCCATGGACATTGATTGACCTCACCCTGACGAGTCGTCCTTATCCGTTTTAGATAACCCCGACGAAAAACCTTCAGGTAACAACGACGGACCGATCCCCAGATCCATTCCAGACGCATACAAACACCACCCCCTGGCTGAATGCAGTGTATCTGTGAATCCAGTGGTTCAATCGTGCGACCTGTGATCGTCCGATCAGACGATATTTCTGAGCTGTTTTCCATAAAGCGGTATCAGAGTTATCGGAAAGAGATGAGGAGAAAAAGAGAAGTAGGCCCGGACGGACTCGAACCGCCGACAAAGGGATTATGAGTCCCCTGCTCTAACCAACTGAGCTACGGGCCCCCCGAAAATGATTTGTAAACCGGATTGCATTGATGAATGTGGATCTTCCCTATCCTCTATCTGAATCCATCCCTGCAAGCAAATGAAAATCCACCTGAATTGAAAACGCTCTCCTGCAGGTGCAACCCAGCCGCAATTGCATTTTACCAATCTCAACCATTTTGGTTGTTTTGTCTACCCACACAGAAACCAATAAATCCTCAGCTCACCCATTGCGCCACGTTGATAACATCACCACCGATAAGCCGTGATCTACTTTTGCTTGATGTCATAGCAGTAGATCATATCCTGATCACGCAAATACAACTTGCCGTTCGATATAACCGGATGGGTCCACACCTTCCCACGATCACTACGGATGGTGGACAAGGGGCTCAACTTAAACCGACCATGTTCCTGATAGCCGTCCGGAGATGCTGCCAGCAGGACAACGCTCGCATCCGATTCACTAACCGCATACAACCTTCCATCGGCATAAGTCACCGAGCCTTTGCCCAGACTCTTGCTGTTCCATACCATTTCACCGGTCAGGAAGTTCTGACAAATCCAACCCGGGCCATCAGAATATCCATACAAATGGTCACCATATAGTAAAACGCCTCCATGGTGATTTTTCATCACCTGATTACGGTAGACTTCCGAGGCCGTTCCGCTTCCTAACTTGACCAATTTGCAGCCGACTCCATATCCGGAACTGACATAGACATAGCCATTTTTATGAATGGGAGTCGAAACCACCGCCGTGCGGCCTTCCCATGGACTTTGCCAAAGAACTTTTCCTGACTGTGCGTTCACTCCAAAGATATGCCGCTGCGTTAATTGTACGTATTGACGCACTCCTTCATGTTCGATCGTGACAATACTTGCATACTGCGCACCGTCGGTCATTTCAGCACTTTGCCAGACTTTCGATCCGTCAGCGACTCGTAATGCAAGCAACGTTCCCTGTGCTCCACCAGGTGAACAAATAACCTGATTTCCATCAACCGTTACACTTTCACAATACCCCCAACCGGGTCTGCGTCCTCCGAAATCAGACATATTTACTGTCCATTTGGTGGCGGCAGTCTTGGCATCAGCGGCCACGAGCACTCCGTTACCACTCATCGCAAAGACCATTCCATCGGCGACCGTCGGTGTTCCACGAGGACCATTTCCCCAGTTATTACTGAGAATGGGTGCCATCGCAACAGCACCTTTTTCTTTACCGGTATTGGCATCCAACGCCAGGAGAATTTCTTTACCGTTACGCGTCCCCAGGGTATATAGCGTCCCATTGGAAATGGCAAATCCAGAATAGCCATTGCCGGCCTTGTTAAAGGTCCATAATTGTTGGGGCCCACCCTCCGGCCAGGACTGGAGTAATCCGGTTTCGCTTGACAAATCGTCGCGATCGGCACCTCGCCACGTGGGCCAGTCTGCCGCGGACACAGCATGCAGTCCGAATGTAACTGAAATCAATAAACTCAAGATGAATCGTTGTCTGTTCATGAACTGGGCTCGCTTTACTACCTTTTTTCAGG
This sequence comes from Planctomycetota bacterium, assembly GCA_036150515.1. Lineage (GTDB taxonomy): Bacteria > Planctomycetota > Planctomycetia > Pirellulales > Pirellulaceae > UBA721. The sequence goes on along the minus strand of JAYZPA010000115.1, from coordinate 39,392 downwards.
GTTCCGTTAAAATCACTACACGGTGTATAAACACCTACACATAATGATTTGTTATCTTCGCTTCGTGCCATGTTACCATATTATTGCTTCATTTTTCCAGCATCGGTGCATTCTGTTTCAATGCAACCCCATCCTGTTGTACAAACAGAAAGCATTCCCACTGCTGACTTCCACGACAAATTATCAAAAATATGTCCGACCCTCCCTTACTAACATCAGATCGTCAAAACCAACGTAGTGCGGCAAACCGCTGGGGTCTACGACTGGGTCTGCTGGGATCGGCAGGACTGGCATTGCTGTTAAACAGCCAAACCGAGTTATCCGGACCGGCCATCGCCACGGCCGCGATTGTGCTGTTGATGGCAATCTGGTGGATTACCGAAGCGATCCCTCTGGCAGCCACAGCCATGCTTCCTCTGGCAATGTTTCCTTTGTTTGGCATCGGACTGAACGAAGCCATTCAACCCAAATTAAACCAGAGTGTAACGTGGAACATCCCCGGGGATCTGTATCATCCTCAGGTTTTCAGTCATCCGCAGTCCGGCAGAGGAATCCTCACCCGGAGGGATCAGCAATCCGGATCCGTCGCCGTCGAAACCGCCACGCCAACCCATACAGAAATCGAAGTGTTCCATATTGGCAATCAATATTTAACCGCATCGCGCCCGGCAAATCTATTCGAAGTCACGGCTAGAAATTATGCCAGCCGTTATGTTTTTCTGTTGATGGGAGGATTCCTGCTGGGACTGGCGATTGAAAAATGGAATCTACATAAACGGATCGCTTTGTACACCATCCTGATGTTAGGAACTCAGCCGACCCGATTAATCGCCGGATTCATGATCACCACAGCCATGCTGAGCATGTGGATTAGTAACACCGCAACGACGGTTGTCATGTTACCTATAGCATTAAGTCTGGTAACGTTGGTCAAGGCCAAGACATCCCCGGAACATCATGCTCAACTGGGCCCGTTCGCCGCCTGCATGATGCTCTCGATCGCCTATGCCGCCTCCGTTGGCGGCTTAGCCACCTTCATGGGGACACCTACCAATTTACTGCTGAGAAATGAGCTTGAGGATCATGGCATCTTCATCAGTTTCGGGGAATGGATGGTCTTTGGATTACCGCTCACCATGCTTTTCCTGTTTCTTATTTGGTTGCTGATGACCAAGTTGATCTTTCGTATTTCCCTGCCTGCCGTGGAAGGTGGTCGCCAGCTAATCCGTAGCGAATTAACACGATTAGGACCGATGAGTAAACCTGAGATATCGGTCGCTGTCATATTCGGTTGTACGGCCCTGTTGTGGATCTCGCGACAATTTATTACCGAGTCCGCTTTTTTACAGAGTTGGTTGCCCAACATCATCTATCTCGATGATACCGTTATTGGAATGACCGGAGCCTTACTGTTGTTTGTCTTTCCGGCGTTGGGTCATCGGGATCGGGCATTACTGGACTGGAAAACCGCTGCGAAACTTCCCTGGGGCGTGCTGCTGTTATTTGGTGGTGGGCTGGCACTGGCCTCCGCCATGAAATCCAGTGGACTAGGTGAGATCATTTGCAATGCCATTACCCCAACCGGAGCGACGGCGACCATTTTGATTTTACTGATCGTCACTTCCACGATCGTTTTATTGACCGAAGTTACGAGCAATACAGCAACCGCTGCACTCATTTTCCCATTACTGATTCAGTTATCCGACAGCCTTGGAGCAGACGCCCGACTGTTGTTGATTCCTGCCGGTTTAGCAGCCTCCTGTGCATTTATGCTGCCCGTCGCCACTCCACCCAATGCGATCGTGTTTGCATCAGGTCAGGTTACCATTCGTCAAATGGCTCGAGCAGGTATCGTACTCAATGCTGTTTCCATCATTTTGATTCCTCTCGTTACATACACTCTGGGCAAACTTGTATTCGGATTCTAATCCCGTTTTTGAAACCGCTTAAAAAAGAAGCAGACGATGAAAAGTCATATCATTATCCCTGCAAGGCTCCGTTCGACGCGGTTGCCGGAAAAATTATTACTGAATGAAACAGGGAAATCCCTGATTCAACATACCTATGAATCCGCCCTCCAGGCCACGCGCCCCGCAGGGATCATCGTTGCAACCGACCATGACAAAATCTTTCAGGCTGTCCAGGCCTTTCAGGGATCCGTGATGATGACGGATCCTGAAGCACCGAGTGGAACGGACCGCGTGGCGGAAGTGGCGGAACAACTCCACGATGTTGAAATTGTCGTAAACGTTCAGGGAGATGAACCGGAAATTGCAGGGAAGTCGATCGATCTGGTCGTGCAACTCCTCGAAGAGAACCCCGAGGCTGTGATGGCAACGCTAGGAACACCCATTCGGAACCGGGCACAACTGGAAGATCCCGCTTGTGTAAAAGTAGTTTTTGATCAAAACCAACACGCAATGTATTTTAGCCGCAGCGTCATTCCTCATCCACGGAATTGGGAGGACGCACAACTCGAAGCAGAGCCCGCTCTGTTTTATCAACATATTGGACTCTATGCCTATCGCCGGGAATTCCTCCTGCAACTGTCTGAACTTCCCCAATCACAACTCGAAATGACAGAAAGTCTTGAACAATTGCGCGTGTTGGATCATGGATTTACCATCCTGGTGGGTGTCGTCGATGAACCAACTGCCGGAATTGATACAAAAGATGACTATCAGGCATTTGTCAGAAGAATGAATAATCGTTAGAATTGGCAACTTGATGGAACAAGTTTTTGAGCTTGTTATGGTCGCATTGGGGTGATTGCTCATCTACGTCGGTTGACTATATTTTATGAAAAGTGGATCGACGATCGTTGACTGGCATGACCCACAATGAAAGGTGTCGAATACTGGAATCGACATTTGGGTATTGAACGGAATCTGTTGAGTGTTTTATGACTAAGCATATCTTTGTAACCGGTGGTGTTGTCAGTTCTCTCGGTAAAGGCCTTACCAGCGCTTCGATTGGCCTGCTTCTTGAGCAACGTGGTTTACGTGTCAAGATGCAAAAACTGGATCCCTATATTAATGTGGATCCGGGGACGATGAGTCCCTACCAGCACGGCGAAGTCTATGTGCTGGATGATGGCAGCGAAACCGATCTGGACTTGGGACATTACGAGCGGTTTACCCATAGCCCCTTAACTCGTGATTCGAATTATACGACCGGCCAAATCTATATGTCGGTCATCGAAAAAGAACGCCGCGGTGAATTTCTGGGGAAAACCGTCCAGGTCATTCCTCATATCACCAACGAAATAAAAAGCGTTATCCGCTGTCTGGCAGACGAAGAAACGGATGTCGTCATTACCGAATTGGGAGGTACGGTTGGTGATATCGAAAGTCAGCCCTTTCTGGAGGCCATTCGCCAGTTTTCACAGGACGTGGGTAAGGAAAACTGCCTGTATATCCATCTAACGCTTGTCCCCTATCTAAAAGCCGCTGGGGAATTAAAAACCAAACCGACGCAACACAGTGTCGGACAACTCCGTGAAATAGGGATCCAACCCGATATTCTGATCTGTCGAACGGAACAGGAAATCAGCCGTGACGATCGCGAGAAAATCTCGCTGTTCTGCAATGTGCCGTTGGAAGCAGTCATTCAGGAACTCGATATGGACTTTTCCATATATGAAGTGCCGCTGGCTCTTAAAGATCACCGACTGGATGACCTGATTACCACTCAACTGGGACTGTCCGCTCCCGAAGCCAACCTGGGGAACTGGCAGGCCATGCTGCATGATCTGCGGAATCCCAAACACGAGATCAATATTGCCGTAGTCGGTAAGTATGCCGAACATAAAGATGCTTACAAATCGATTTATGAATCGATCGACCATGCCGGAATCCACCACAAAACTCAAATTCGGGTCATCCCGATTCACAGCGAATTGGTAGAACGGGAAGGACCGGAACGACTGCTTTCCGGATTTGACGGCGTGCTCGTTCCCGGAGGCTTTGGCGAGCGTGGCATTCATGGAAAAGTTGAGTCCATTCGGTTCGCCCGTGAACGTGGTATTCCGTTCTTTGGCATCTGTCTGGGAATGCAGACAGCCTGTATTGAATTTGGCAGAAATGTCGTCAAACTCGAAGACGCTCATTCGACAGAATTTGACAAGAACACCGCCCACCCGGTCATCTGTCTTCTGGATGAACAAAAAAATATTACTGAAAAAGGGGGGACCATGCGACTCGGTACCCAACCCTGTGTACTCCAGCAAGATAGCATCGCTTTGAAATGTTATGAACAGACCGAAGTGGCCGAGCGTCACCGCCATCGATATGAGTTTAATCAGGCATACAAAAGTCAGTTTTCGGCGCATGGGATGATCATCTCCGGCAGCAGCCCCGATGGCCTGCTGACAGAAATTGTTGAAATCCCAGACCACCCCTGGTTTCTGGCCGTTCAATTCCACCCGGAATTCAGGTCTAAACCAACCGCCGCTCATCCCCTGTTCAGCGGGTTTGTCGGTGCAGCCATCGAGAGACGATTAGCCGGAGGCGAAGCTGCCGTTGAATCCCGAAAACGATTGTTTGAAGCATACAAAGAGCCTGAATCTTTCGAGGCCTAACGGTTTGCAAAGCCGTTGTCTTGCTCCGAAAAGCGACTTGCGAACTCCCGGTTTCTTTTCCTGCGTTGTATCCATGCCCTCAGCAGGGGTTGTATAATATCCTCCGTCCCTAAAACTACTTCACCCTTTTGAGGTCACGATGACAATCGATAATGAACCCACCGATATTCCGGAATCCGAAACGGACTCTCTCCCAGAAACCGATCCAGCCGCAGCTGAAGGCGTGACTGATGATACAGATGAGGCCGCCGAAGACGAAGCAGGTTCACCTGAAACGGAAGAGACGGCGGATGCCACAGCAAATACCGATGAAGCAGAATCCTGCGGTGATGCATGTGGTTGTGCAGAAACGGATGATACCTCCACCGCGACGGATGAGCCAGCCGCTGCGCCAGACTTTCCACCGGCCTCACTGGAAATGCTCTTCATGACCCATCATACCCAAGCCATTATGGCTTTGGGATTAGTGCCTGACCCTGTCAGTGGCGAAACCTCCAACAATAAATCTGCAGCCAAATTCCATATCGATATGCTTGGCCTGATTGAAGAGAAAACAAAGGGGAATCTTGACGAGAAGGAATCGGAAACACTCAGCGCCATACTGCACCAGCTGCGAATGGCTTTCATGAATGCCTAATTTCCAATCATAGCCAACCCACGCATTTCCTCCCATGTCTGATACGGATGAACATTTCGAAGACAAGTCGGAGCTCCATGCCGAGGGAGATACCGCTGCAGCGGATTCCACTGAAAGTGAGTTCATCAAGGATCCGGCCTACGACGGGTACCGGCAGGCAGCAGTCAAAGTGCGTCAATTCCCGCAAACACCCGGCGTCTATCTGATGAAAGATGGTGCCGGACGGGTAATTTATGTGGGGAAAGCGAATAACCTGCGATCCCGTGCCGGCAGCTACTTTCTTAAAGCTGCCAGACAAGATGCACGAACAAAACACTGGGTGCATGAAATACACGATGTCGATTTTCTGGCCTGTGAAAGTGAAGTGGATGCTCTGCTCACCGAAGCACGACTGATCAAAGATATTCAACCGCCTCACAACAAAGACCTGAAGGACGGAAAGTCCTTTCCTTATATCATGATTTCACGACGTGAAGATTTCCCTCGTGTGGAAGTCACTCGCGACCCTGCAGGAAAAGATGCCCGGCTTTATGGACCATTTACCAACCCTGGGAAATTGCACGGTGCCCTCTCGATTTTGCAGCGCATCTTTAAATTTCGAAACTGTAGCTTAGATATCGACGCCTCCGATGAAAAATGGAAATGGTACCGACCTTGTTTGTTGGCATCCATCGACCAATGCTCGGCACCTTGTAATCTACAAATCAGTCCCGAACAATATGCACGTGATATTCGCGCCTTAAGGATGGTTCTCGACGGTAAAAAGTCCCGTTTGCTAAAAAAGACCGATCGGGAGATGCAACAGGCTGCCAAGGATCTGGATTTTGAAAAAGCGGCGAAGCTGAGAGATGAAATTGCGATGCTCGAATCTCTCGATCAACGTGGGACTATCGAGAAACACGGGCAACCCGAGGTCTTTGTTACAGACCCGAAAAAAGGACTCCGCGGACTTAGGAAAGTACTGCAGCTTGAGTTCGAACCCCGTACGATCGAAGGCGTTGATATTGCCCATTTAGGCGGCTCTCAAACCGTGGCCAGCCTGGTTCAATTCATCGACGGACTCCCATTTAAACCCGGATATCGTCGCTTTAAAATAAATGAAGTCAAAGGAGTCGATGACTTTCGCAGCATCCATGAAGTTGTCGGACGTCGGTTTCAGAGGTTGTCAAAACAACATGAGCTGTTTCCCGATATTCTGTTGATCGACGGTGGAAAAGGACAGCTGAGTGCGGCGCTGGCCGCATTTCGTGATATCCAGGTGCAACCCCCCACCCTGCTCGCACTCGCTAAAAAAGAAGAACTTATCTATCGACCTGGTGACACGGAACCATTGCGACTCAGCCGCAACTCGCAAGCTTTGAAACTGCTGCAATATATCCGCGATGAAGCTCATCGCTTCGCTCAGCACTATCACCATATTCTGCGATCCAAAAAAGTCCTCGACGACTAAACCTGCTCCCATCGACTCACCCCTTCCCGTCGTGCTGCTGGATGGACTCTCTCCATGAATGCACCCGTCTGTGGGTTCTGTGCCCATCGGCAATAACCTTGCTGCACCACAGTGAAACAAACTGTTGGATTGGTTTCAGAGTTTTTTTACAAAAACCCTTGCATTGCCACACCAAATGACTAAACTCTTAATTGTGGGTTTTATACCCATCTTTGGATAGGAATGACCATCATTTGTGGGTTTTCAACCCATTAACAAATTAGACACCGAGTCGGCACAAGCATGGAGGCACGTGACCACGTTGAAACGTCACCCGTCACTTAAGCACCCAACCCAACGATATGCCTGCACAGGAAACGCTGCTGATCGGAGAATACCGTCGAACACTAGACCAACGGTATCGCCTCTCCATCCCCTCAGAACTATCCGACCTACTACATCAGAAAGGTCGGGAGTTAGTCCTTGCCAAAGAACGTCCGGGGTGTCTGAGCCTATGGAATGCGGATCCCTGGCAGGAGAATCTGCAACGTGGCATCCACTGGGTCGAAGACAAGCTCAAAGCGGGAAAACTACAGCAACAGACCAATCGATTGTTACAACTGGGACGCTTACTTTCCACCCGTCACATTACAACGCAAATGGCCGGACGTGGCCGATTAGTCATTCCAGAGGGATTTCGGGAATTTCTGGGGGTGGACGCAGGGCAACCTCTGTTCGTCATCGGAGCTTCCGTCTGCGTGGAACTTTGGCATCCCGAGAAGTGGATCCAGTACTTAAATGAACAAATGCCGGAATTCCGGGACCTATTCAACGAATTAAGCAATTAACCCAAGATCCATCATCTTTACCCAAACGAGTACATCCAAAACAAACAGCCCGTTTTTGATACGAGTATAACGAATTTAGTAACCGCACTATCTGAGTATTATTGTTGGGAAGCAAGATACCAAGGAAGGCGTTCAGTAGCACGGAGGCTACAAAATCGTTCGTATCAAAACGGGCTTGTTTTGTATACTAATCTCTCATGGCAGTAGGCCGACAACGGCGTCCACTCCGACGGCAGTCTACAAAAGCATGGTTTTCCCTACGCATTGGAATGGATTGCTAATGGCATATCTTGTTGGAATTGATGAAGCAGGCTACGGGCCATTTCTGGGACCCTTGTGCATCGCCGCGACGCTTTGGCAAATCCCGGACGAGCAGTTCAGTAACGATTTTGATCTCTATGAACAACTCGCTCAGTCCATTTCCACATCATTGGCTGACAAATCGCGGATCATGATCGGGGATTCCAAGAAAGCATACAAACCGAAATCGGGACTACAAAACCTCGAACGCGCGGTCCATACCTTTGCCGGACTGCTTCATAAAAGCTCTGATTTTTCCGATTGGATGCAACACCGCGCCGTGGAATGGTCGGCGTGGTCGGCACAATCCCCCTGGTTTCATGGCTATCGTCGTCAACTACCGGTGGATGCCGACACAACAACGTTAGAGCGTCTGCAACGTGAATTGCAACAAACCCTAAGCCAAACCAACATTCGCTTTGTTGATGCAAAGGTGATGTGCATTCCCGCTGCCCGGTTTAACCACCTGCTACAGTCCTTCGCCAGCAAAGGAGAATTACTATCCCATTGTTCCCTTGAATTGGTTCGTTTAATCACGGCAAACCATCCTGCACAGTCCATGTTAGTCCACTGTGATAAACATGGAGGTCGCAACCATTACAGCCACCTGTTGCAACAAATTTTTCCGGACTATCTAGTCGAGATCCATGAGGAAAGCCGCGCGATCAGCCGTTACTATTGCGGGCCGGAACATCGACGTACTCAATTTCGATTTGTTGCCAAAGGGGAGAGTTTCTTACCCACGGCACTGGCATCCATGTATGCTAAATATACCCGCGAATTAACAATGCACGCCTTCAATCAATTCTGGCTACAATCGATTGAAGGTCTAAAACCAACGGCCGGTTATCCTCAGGATGCACGACGTTTTAAGCTTGAAATTGCGGAACAGCAGCAACAACTCCACATCGACGACAACCTCCTCTGGCGCAATCGTTAGGGATTACAGGAACCCTATATTGAGTTTAAACTGAAAGGGAATTCTACTTTCATTCAGTACGACCACGATCAATGTAATGGTACTTATGCTGGACGCAACCCAAATTAAATCTGATTTTCCTGTCTTGCAACAGACCGTTCATGGCGACAAGCCTCTGGTCTATCTGGACAGTGCCGCCTCGGCACAAAAACCCCAGGTCGTCATAGACGCGTTGAGTAACATTGACACGACCGTCTACGCCAATGTGCATCGCGGAGCTCATTGGTTAAGTGATGAAAGCACGGCGCTCTATGAAGGAGCCCGGGATCAGGTGGCACGGTTTATCGGTGCCACGAATCCCAATGAAGTAATCTTTACCTCGGGGACGACTTCCGCAATCAATCTGGTTGCCCGTAGCTGGTCGGATACCAATCTCACCGAAGGTAGTGAAATCATCCTTACCGAAATGGAACACCATTCCAATATCGTACCCTGGCAGCAGGCGGCTCAACGCAACGGGGCTGTGATTCGCTGGGTTGGGGTTACTGATGATGGCCACGTTGATCTAGAGCATTACAAAAGTCTATTGTGTGACAATACAAGCGTTGTGGCATTCACGATGTGTTCTAATGTTTTAGGTACCGTTACCCCCGCCGCGGAAATCATCGAACTGGCTCATCAAGTCGATGCAATCGCCGTTCTGGACGGAGCCCAGGCTGCTCCGCATCAAACTCTGGATGTCGCCGGTCTGGAGGCTGACTTTGTTGCCTTCAGTGCTCACAAAATGACAGGCCCCTCGGGTCTGGGTGTATTATGGGGCAGGGAGAGACTGTTGGAAGCGATGCCACCGCTAATGGGCGGAGGCAGTATGATCGATACGGTCACGAAGGACGGATTTACACTGGCCGCCTTGCCGGCAAAATTCGAGGCCGGCACACCACCTATTTCGCCCGCATTGGCATTCCCTGCCGCACTGGACTATTTGCAGGCCATTGGATTTGAATCGATTAGACAACACATCCATTCGCTTGTGGAATATGCTCATACACAGCTTGCTGAAATCCCACAGCTTCACATTCTGGGCCCACCGCCCGGAGAAAAAGTGGGCATCATCAGTTTTACTGTGGACGACGTACATCCACATGATTTAACTCATGCTTTGGATAATCAGGGTGTGGCCATCCGCGCCGGACATCACTGTGCCATGCCGTTACATCAACGATTTGGTATCCCAGCCAGCGTCCGCGCTAGCTTTTATCTCTACAACACCAGCGACGATGTCGATGTTCTGGTACAGGCGTTACAAAAATCCATTCAGCTGTTCAGCTAATCCTTCACTTGCTGTGTTGCCTGCTGCTGTAATTGATCCCAGAATTGCTGGACGACCTGACGCTCCGGCAAGGTTCGATGCACATGAGGGCGTTTGTCCAGTAGTTGTTGTTGAGCCTGCCATGGCTTCAGACCCCGATAGGACATTAACCAACACAGAGCGACCGTCGCACTCCGTCCACGTCCTGCTTTACAGTGGATATAAACATTATGACCCTGCTCCACATGCTCAGTAATAAACGCGACCCCCTTGGTCACACTCTCCAGGGAAGGTGCCGTAAAATCGATTGTGGGAACCCGCAGCTGCTCAATTCCGTACTGTTGATACTGTTTGACGGGACCTGCGTACTCGTTGCAGGTGTTCACCACCGCCTCGACACCCTGTTTCGACAATGCCGGAACATCAAACCAAAATGGAAATGCACCCACCATGACCTGATCATCTACAAAATCCCACCAATGTCGCAGTCGTAAGACCTTACCCAGCAGTACATTCCAAATTAGCGTTGGCACAAATAGTAACCGAGCACCCATCCACTTGATTGCATTCATAACGTCCTATCCAACAAGAATTCCACGGACATCCTATGCCAGCGCCGATCCCGGTAAACCGTACGATGGACACCTCATGGTTTATCAAATCTATAGCAAAATCGTAGCACAGATAACATCCCACAAAAAGCTATCCTCAGGAACCTTCAAACCGAAAGCTAACGAGTGCTGCAGTCACCAGATCAGTGTTTCATCAGGTACCCGTCTCTGACTATCATTTCAAAACGAATTCACGTGACCTATCTTAATATTCAATTTATCCAGCCATCTCAAAATGACACCCAAACCGATCATGAGCGTCAGTGGACTACGAGGAATCGTAGGCACTTCACTCACACCCCAGCTGATACAACGTTTTACTGCGGCGTATTTGAGATTCCTCGATGACGCTGATATTCCGGGTCCGCTTATCGTCGGTCGTGACGGACGCGACAGTGGCTCGGACATTGCCGAACAAATCCAGACAATCATCACCTCCCACGGAAGAGATGTCTTCTATGGTGGAATTCTGGCTACTCCCAGCCTTGGCATCCAAATCCGGCAACAGCAAGCTGCCGGAGGAATCCAAATTACGGCCAGCCACAATCCACTTCCCTACAACGGAATGAAGCTCTACAGCCCTCAGGGTCAGATCCTCAATCAGGCCCAGGCAGATCAGGTCTTACAGAACTATCAGAATCGATTAGATCCAACATCGTCTGCGACTGAATCCGGATCGCAGGCGACACAGCTGAGTAAGCCTCATGACCCTCATTTGAAAGCCCTGTTGGAAACGATCGATGTCACGGCGATTCAGCAATCGGCATTTCACGTCCTGCTGGACAGCAATCATGGTGCCGGGTCCCCACTGGGAATACGTTTGCTACAGCATCTAAACTGCCAACTCACCCTACTCGGGGAAACACCGGATGGCCAGTTTTCTCATCCACCGGAACCGACGGCTCAGAATCTTCAATCCGTAGCCCAACACGTCCTGACGGAATCCTGTGATATCGGGTTTTGTCAGGATCCCGATGCAGATCGATTGGCTCTGATCGATGAGCAGGGTCGTTATATTGGTGAAGAATACACACTGGCTTTGTGTATTGAACAACGTCTTACCGAAAGTCCGGGTAATGTGGTGATCAATTGTGCCAGCAGTGGCATGAATCACCAAATTGCCGAAGCCCATCAATGCAGCTGTTATGAATCCGCTGTGGGAGAGGCCAACGTTGTGGAGAAGATGATCGCTACCGGTGCCGTTTTCGGAGGTGAAGGCAATGGAGGACCAATTGACCCTCTGGTGGGGCTCATACGCGATAGTTTTGTAGGAATCGTGAGAGTCCTGGATTTAATGGCGCGACGTGACCAGTCTCTCAGCGAGATCGTCCGTACGTTACCGACCTGTTCCATCCACAAGGCCACACGAGAGGTTGGTGATTTTGACCTGGCAGCGGGCCTGCAATCCTTGCCCGAACAATTTCCAGACGCTGAGCCGGACTGGACCGATGGTTTGAAGCTAAGATGGAAAGACGGTCGCTGGTTAATATTACGACCCAGCAATACGGAACCTCTGGTTCGGGCAATTGCAGAAGCTCCGACCCTGCCGCAAGCGGTCCAGATGTGTGAGCAGGCGCTCAACGCACTGGATTAACCGATAACCTCTTTTCCCAGAATGCCGCGAAGCACGTCTGGTACGACAATGGAACCGTCTGCCTGTTGATTATTTTCCAGCACAGCAATCAATGCCCGACTAATGGCAATGGCGGTTCCGTTGAGCGTATGGAGATACTGCGTCCCCTTTTCCCCTTTAACTTTGTACCGGGCATTAAGCCGCCGCGCCTGATAATCCGTGCAATTGGACGTACTGGTCACTTCTCCCCATTCCCCACCCTCACCTCGACCAGGCATCCAGGCTTCCAGATCATATTTGCGATAAGCGGGCCCTCCAAGGTCTCCTGTGGCCGTATCCACCACGCGATAGGGAATCCCCAGTTGATCGAAGAGGTCACATTCGATTTGACAAAACTCTTCCAGCATATCGGTACTCTGTTCGGGTAAAGTGAAAGCGAACATTTCAATCTTTGTGAACTGATGTACCCGGTAGAGCCCGCGGGTGGCCCGGCCGGCCGCTCCCGCTTCCGTCCGAAAACAATGGCTGATTCCGCACATTTTCAGTGGTAACTCGTCGCTGTCGACGGTCTCGCCCGCCAGCATCCCGCCCAGGGGGATCTCAGCGGTGGCAATCAGATTCAGATTTGAATTTTCTATACTATAAATCTGGGTCTCTGGCCCTCGAGGAATGTAGCCGGTGCCCTGGAGAATCTCGGTATAGGCCAGATCCGGTGTGATCACGGGAGTAAACCCGTTTTCAGCGAGGTGACTTACTGCATACTGCTGCAATGCAAGTTCCAGAAGAACCGCATCATTTTTCAGAAAGTAGAACCCGTGACCGGCAATCCGCGCCCCGGCTTCAAAATCGAGCAAATCATGTTTTTCGCCCAGCTCCACATGATCCAGAACCGGGAATTCAAATTCCCGCGGAGTATGACTACCCTGTCGAATCTCCAGATTCGATTTGTCATCTGCACCGACCGGAGCATCGGGGTGCGTCAGATTAGGAATGGCTGCCTGTAATTCGACAATTTGATCTTCCAGGGCATCATGTTGAGCCTGGCACGCATCTTTTTCCGAGCGTAATCGGCGACCCTCCGTCTTTCGACTTTCACGTTCTTCATCCGAATCGGCCTGACCGATGGTCTTAGAGACTTCGTTCGCAGCCCGATTCAACGCTTCAACATCCTGTAGCAACTGGCGACGCTGGCCTTCCAGCTCCACAAGCTGAGTCACTTCGGCATGAGCGCCCCGCAGTTCACAATTTCTGGCAACCGCCTCCGCATTTTCAACGATGTATTTTCGATCAAGCATCAAGCATCATTCCCATACAGTATCTATTGGATTGCCGTCGTAATTTTACTGATTTCCTGCCACAAATTCGCACTCGCTTTCGTACCACGGTAAAAATCCAGTAACGAAAACTTCTCGTTGGGGCCGTGGGTATTATCATCGTCCAAACCCCACCCTAATAGTAACGTATCGACTTCAAGTAATTCCCGAAAGGCACTGACGACCGGTATGGAGCCTCCTTCACGTATAAAAACCGGTGGTTTCCCAAAACCCTGTTCAATTGCAGTGGCAGCCGCGCTCATATATGGGCTATGAAGATCCACCACGACTCCCGGCGCACCGTGATGATGAATGAACTCCATCTTAATGCCCGCCGGCAGGGCATCTTCAAGGAACTGTTTTACTGCCGCCTGGATTTTCTCCGGATCCTGTGCCGGGACTAAGCGAAAGCTGAATTTGGCTCCGGCACATCCCGGAAGTACCGTCTTGGCTCCCTCACCCTGATACCCCCCCCAGATACCGTTGAGGTCACACGTGGGTCGGGCCCATCGCCGTTCCAGAGTTGTAAACCCTACTTCGCCGTGTACCTCTTCAATTCCCAACTGCTGTTTAAACTGGTCTTCGGAAAACGGCAATGCAGCAAACTGCTCCCTTTCCTGCTGATCTAATTCAATCACCTCATCATAAAAACCGGGAATCTGAATGCGACCCTCATCATTCACTAGTTTTCCCAGCATTTGTGTCAACGCGTTGACCGGATTGTAAACGGCGCCGCCGAATGTACCCGAATGTAAATCCTGTTCCGGTCCGGTAAGGAAAACTTCGAAATAAACAATCCCTTTTAATCCGTAGGTAATTGCCGGCTGATCCTGCGCAAACTGACTGGTATCACTGATCACAGCAATATCACAGGTTAATCGCTCACGGAAATCCAGCAGGAATGGTTCCAGATTGGAACTGCCACACTCCTCTTCACCTTCAATAATGTACTTAATCTGGATCGGAAGCTGACCCTTCGTTTCTATCCAGGCCTGAGCACTTTTGATATGAGTTAACATCTGACCCTTATCATCCGTCGCACCTCGTGCATAAACATTTCCGTCACGAACCGTCGGCTCAAAGGGCGGAGTTTGCCACTGATCGAGCGGATCCGGTGGCTGAACATCATAATGACCATAGACCAGCACGACGGGCGCTCCAGCCACCGCTGGCGTCTCGGCGTACACAATCGGATGCCCCTGAGTCCGAACCACCTCGGTTTCAAAACCCAGTGCCTCAAACTGAGAAGCCACCCAGTGCCCCGCCTTCGCCACTTCCGATGAATATTGACTGTCCGTGCTGACACTGGCAATACGCAAAAGGTCAAACAACTCACTCTCATTACGCGCGCGATGATCATCCAGATACTTTTCAATTTCTATCATGCTGATCCCCATCACCGATTAAAGCACCCATTCGATTTCATTCAGAGCCCTGGTGTCCTGCCGCTCCCCATCCTCCTTTTACCAAACGATGGCAAGTACAGGGAGCCTTTCCGACCGCCAAGACGTACAATATAATCACTTCACGGCCCCTCGGCTATTGGAGTCCATCTCAATTACCTTTTGAAAGCCAACCCGGTTATGTCGGATTCAGCACCCCCACTTGCCATTCCCACTCCGGTCAGGCAAAAACAGAGACAGACCAAGCGTCAGCCACGCTTCAACGTTGTGCTATGGAATGACGACGACCACACCTACGAATATGTCATCGAGATGCTGAAAATACTGTTTGGGTTTCCCGTCGAAAAGGGCTATACCCTTGCCACCAAAGTGGACGAAGATGGCAAGGCCGTCTGTCTGACAACCACTTTGGAACATGCTGAATTGAAACGCGACCAAATCCATAGCTTCGGAAGCGATCACCTTGTGGATCAATGCCAAGGTTCCATGTCCGCCACCATTGAGGCAGTTCAATAAACGAACTTGATCCATCCTATGACCGGAAAACTCAAATCCATTACGCTCGGCTGTAAACTGAATCAATATGAAACGCAGTATTTGCGCGAAGGACTTGAGTTGGTGGGCTACGAAGAAGTTCCCCGTGAAGAACCCGCGGAATTATGTATCGTCAATACATGTACCGTGACCAATGAAGGAGATTCCAAAAGCCGTAAAGCCATTCGGCAGCTGGCGCGAGAAAATCCGGATTCACGTATTCTGGTAATGGGTTGTTATGCTACACGGGCACCGGAGGAAGTGAAAGCCCTGCCCAATGTCGCTGAAGTCGTTACGGATAAACGCGAGCTACCTGATATTCTGGGGCGATTCGGTGTAATCGATATTCCCAGCGGCATCTCGAATTTTGGAAATCGCCATCGTGCCTATATCAAAATTCAGGATGGCTGTTTATTGCGATGCAGCTATTGTATTATTCCTCATGTTCGTCCAGAACTAACAAGCCGACCTGTGGAACCTATTCTGGAAGAAGCCCGTCGATTGATCGATAACGGTTACCGTGAACTGGTCCTGACAGGGGTCCATATCGGTCATTACGGGGTTGACTGGAACATTCATAAGCCCCGGAACCAATGGATTCGACTTGCCGACCTGACTCGCCAAATCGCCCAACTTCCCGGTGAATTCCGAATTCGTATTTCCAGTATTGAAGCAACCGAAGTGACTCGTGAATTGATCGCGGTCATGGCCGAATTTCCACGGAAAATCGTACCTCATATGCATCTTTGCTTGCAAAGCGGATCCGATGCTGTTCTACGAAGAATGCGACGACGCTGGAGTACACAAACCTTCTTACAACGCTGCCGCCTGGTTCGTGAAACGCTGGATAACCCGGCACTGACAACGGATGTCATTGTCGGTTTTCCGGGGGAAACCGTTCAGGAATTTCAGGAAACGCTGGCAACCATCCGCACGGCTGCCTTCTCCAAAATACATGTATTCCCCTTCTCGGCTCGCCGTGGCACTCCCGCTGCTGATATGAAAGAACAAATACCCAAAGCGATAAAGAAGCAGCGCGGCGCAGAAATCAAGGCACTCGCCAACGAGTTACAGCAGGAGTATTACCAGAGTCTGATCGGCAAACAACTGGAAGTTCTGGTTGAATCCGCAGGCCGCGAACAGAGCTCCGCAGTGGTGGGAACATCATGCCGTTACGCACCCGTTGAATTTCAGGGACCCACCAATCAGGATCTTGCCATCGGTCAGCTCATGCCGGTGCTCGCAACCGAGGTTCTGGCAGACAGGGTGATCGGTTCGCTGGTGAACCGTACTGACTCTAAAACCTGCTGAGAAAGCTCGAGCCAATACTACGTTTGGGAACAAATGCCGGTCGAGGCTGGATATCAAATGGTATTCCGTTCAGGGTTCGTGGCCGTAAACCGAATTGGTCACTTTGATTAAGCTTGACCCGTTGAGCTTTATAGATATTCATGACCGCATATACCCGCGGATTAAGATTAATCTTGCCGTCGAGCTGACGGACCCCGATCTGATCAAAACTACCCACCGTGACCACACTTTCATTTCGGTCATGATATTCGTAAGCTTCAATATTCTGCTTCCTTAACGCGACCACCAGTTGATGTGCATCCTCTCCTGCCTGAACCAATGCATCCGTGACTTTTGCATTCTTGTCATAACTTTTCTCAATGTCATAAACCACCTTACCCCGAAACGTCGCCACCTGAACTGTGTATTTACCGGGATTATCAAGCAAACTGTATTCCACTCCGTCATTCAGTCGTTCAACAAACGGATCCAGCGCGTTCTGAGTAAAGTACTCATCCGGAATGAGGGGATTGCGCGTGATGAAGGCCCGACCCATCGGTCCTCGGTGATGCCGTTCCGGATTGAGATTTATTTTGTTTTGCAACATGCGTAAACCAGCATACACCTGAGAGGTCCCTTCCTCTTCTGTGCGATTCAAGCACTTCGGTTGCATGGTCTTGACCTTCTCAAGCAATTCCTGTGCATCCTCAGATTGCACCGACTCAAAGTTGCCGATCATGACCGCTATTTCGTCAAATTTGTGACCTTTGGAATAAACCATCGTCTTCGGCTTTCCAAACTTGTCTACTCCGCGACCCTGAACTCGATTTGTAAAATCATAACTACGGCGATGGCTGAATGCTTCGAGCTTGAAATCCCGTCGCAATTCCAGAACTAATGACTGCGCCAGTTGCTCTGCACCATACCCGTGAAAAGACGTTGCCAAGACCATCCAGGGTCCCTGCTTCTCCGTGACCCGATAATCTGCCTGGGGATCCGCATCCACTTTCTTAAATGGAAAAATCAGATAGTCAAACGGCGATTCAGCCCGTACCACAGATTCCCCCAAAGAACCCACCAACAGACTGACCACGAAAAGTAACAGGATCGATTTCGTCTTCATGCGTACACCTGAGTAATAAAACAGTGGACATGCGGGTGGCCAGATTAACAAACCCACGTGACTCAGGGGAAGACCGATTTACAGATCCCCGGTGGCGACCAATGCCTTAATTTCCGGCACAATACGGCGAATCGCACGTGCCCGGTGGCTTAAAACCGATTTAACCGCCGTACCCAATTCACCAAACGTCTTATGATATTCCGGGATTTCAAATAACGGATCGTATCCAAATCCATTCTCCCCCGCGGCCACCTTACGAATCCGACCCCGGCAAACCTCTTCACATTGAATACGGATCTCGCCGGTAGGATCGGAGATGGCCATATGGCAGGTATAGAACGCCTGTCGCTGATCGAGTGGAAGATCCCCCAGCTCCGCCAGCAACTTTTGATTGTTCGATTGATCCGTTGCCGAATCACCGCTGTAACGGGCAGAATACACTCCCGGTTCATTGTTTAGGGGAATCACCGACAAACCACTGTCCTCCCCTAATACCCAGTGCCCTAAATGCTGTGCTTGCTGTGACGCTTTCAATGCTGCATTTTCGGCAAAGGTCGTTCCCGTCTCTTCCACTTCGATCGCATTGTCCAGATCATCAAGTGTGATCAGGGTGAGCCCAAGAGGCGAAAGAAGCAACTCAAGTTCCCGTCTCTTTTTCTGATTGTGAGTACCTAACACCAACACTTGTTCCGGCATCTTAGATTTTCCTGTTCGCCATGACAGCCAACGCAACTACGAATTCTTTTTGACTCGACCCGCCAGATAGTAATCCATGGCCGTCAGCAGGGATTCCAGATTCTCGCCATCGGCCAAAATATAGAATGACTGCAAAATACTGTGCAGCGATGGCTCACGATCATAAAATACCAACACACCCCGTTCATCCTGACGGATGCGACGGATGTGAGCCCAACCCAGTTGACGCTGATAGCCCCAAACCGAATGGATAATGCCTGACGGACCTACCCGATACCAAATAGGTACCCATAACCTCCATGAAACCAGCATCAGCGTCAGCGTGATCAAAATCGAAACCAAAACTTCTGCTGAAAACTGGTGTACCAAGATACCACCGGCTAAATACGATACCAGAATCGCCGTGGTGCGTTTCCATTGTGATTGCAGAGGCCAACAACGAATGCTGAATTCCGGACGATGGGCTAAAGCCGAAGTGGAATCAATGGATGAACCCCGCTCGGAAATAGGCTGGATAAACGTCTGGGTATCACCCTGTTGCGCCGCCTGTTCCACGTCGTGATCCGTGTCTTTTTCCATGGTTTAACCCTGTTGACTTACCACTTCGCCCGCCAAGTCTTCTGACTCCCGGGCCTGATCATTCTGCAACTCCTGCTCCAATGTAACCGGACCGGAGGTGGTTGCTAGTGTGACCCCACAAAACAAATACATCATGACTCCATAAACCAACGTCGTAAACAAGATCAAAGCAGTCAAATACAGGACGAAATGATCCTGCAGGATGCGTTCAGGACTCAGCATACCCGTTTCCCGTTCCGACAACACTGTAGTTGAGGAGGCTTTCACAGACGTTTGTACTGCATCTTCATGTCGCTGCCGAGCACCAGTCATTTGCGTGATGATGGTGACCATCAAGAATAAATAGACGCCGACCCACAGAGCGATAACCCAAACACTTTTACCGGAAAAACGATGCGACATCAATGAAGCCCCGCTTCCTGACGACCACTGTCAGTATCGTCCTGCTCATATAACAGACACGACACGCGGTGTTGTTCGCCGATAAGCTGAGGTCGGATAGCCGAACAATGATCCATCACCTGCGGACAACGTTGAGCAAATGAGCATCCCGCGTATTCGATATCGGGCGAGGGGACTTCACCTGATAAACTAATTCGTTTTGATCGCACATCCACCGTTGGGTCAGGGACCGGGGCGGCAGAAAGTAAGGCCGACGTATAAGGATGTTGAGGTTGATCATACAGATCCTGAGAGGTAGCTAATTCCACTATTTTTCCCAGATACATGACTCCCACTCGGTGTGCAATATGCCGTACGACCGCAAGATCATGAGCGATGAACAAATAGGATACCCCCAGTTTTTGTTGAAGATCCATCAGTAGATTAATGACCTGAGCCTGAATCGAAACATCCAATGCTGAAACCGCTTCATCACAAACAATCAACTTTGGCTGCACCGCGAGCGCCCTGGCAATACCGATACGCTGACGTTGACCACCGGAAAATTCGTGTGGGTATCGGTTCATGTACTGTGGGTTAATCCCCACCAGCTCCATTAAACGGATGACTTCCAGTCGGCGGTTTGACTTTCCACTGAATAGATTGTAATTCTCCATCGGCTCGCGAATGATGTTTCCGACCGTCATTCGGGGGTTAAGTGATGCAAACGGATCCTGAAAAACCATCTGGGCCGTCAGACGGTGCGGTATCATCTCACGATCCGAAAGATGATCAATCCGAGTGCCGTTGAGTTCGACGGTTCCTTCCATTTTAGCTCGACGTATCAATTTAAGAATGGCACGAGCGGTGGTCGATTTGCCACAGCCCGACTCACCCACCAAGCCTAAAGTTTCCCCCTTGCGGACATCCAAGCTAATACCATCAACCGCTCGGATCCAGCGGCGCGGCTGGCCCCATTTCCTTTTTCCGGGAAAGTGGACTTTGAGATCCTGTACTTTCAAAATGGTTTCAGGCACGGGACGGCTCCTTGTCGACAAACTCGATATCTGCAATATCCGGAATATCATGGATGCAGGCGTGCTGATGCTCTTGCTGCTTGTCCATCGTGATCAGATCCGGCACCGCTGACTGACAGGTTTCCGTTTGCCAGGCACACCGAGGCGCAAAGGCACACCCGGGAGGAAGATTCAACATGTCCGGCGGCTGACCTTCAATCGCAATCAATCGCGTTTGTTGAGGCTGATCCCAGCGCGGAGCCGAGTGAAGCAGGCCTATCGTATAGGGATGCCGAGGCGATTGAAACAATGTCCGGGTGTCAGCCTGTTCCACCATACGCCCCCCATACATCACAATCACGCGATCACAAATACTGGCGACAACGCCTAAATCATGCGTGATGAAAATGATCGACATTCCCTTTTTCTGCTGCAATTCGGCAAGCAAATCCAGTATCTGTGCCTGTATCGTGACATCCAGAGCCGTGGTCGGTTCGTCGGCAATGAGAATATCAGGCTCACAGGATAGTGCCATGGCAATCATCACCCGCTGCCGCATCCCTCCACTGAATTGATGAGGGTATTCCGTAATTCGCTTTTCCGGCGCAGCAATACCAACCAGATCCAACAGGTGAATGGCATGCTCAACTGCCTGCGAGTGGCCATGCCCAAGATGCAGCATGCTCACTTCCGTCAGTTGCTCCTGGATTGTCAGAAAGGGATTGAGCGCCGTCATGGGATCCTGAAAGATCATGGCAATCCGTTTGCCACGAATCGTCTGAAACTGATGATTGGTTAAACCTAATAAATCCTGCCCTTCAAAAAGGACTTCTCCCGCAACAACGTGCCCCGGAGGTTGAGGGATTAATCCCATAATCGTGAGATTCGTGACCGATTTTCCAGATCCCGATTCACCCACAATACCCAGGGTTTCGCCGGGATATAAATCAAAACTGATGTCGTTCACCGCACGGACGATACCATCGTCGGTAATAAATTCGACCTCCAGATTTTTCACTTGTAATATGGGTTGCGTCATCGAAATGAAGGATCTCCGAACTACGACCAGTGGGTCCAGTGAATTAACGGTTTTTGAGTTTAGGATCTAATGCATCCCTCACTCCATCTCCTAAAAAGTTCAGGGCAAACAACGTCAGAGCCAGGGCAAACCCTGAAAAGACGATCATCCACCAATAAATACGAATAGGTGTAATCACCTGAATACCTTCGTTGACCAACATACCCCATGAAATATCCGGAGCCTGAACGCCCATACCTAAGAATGACAAAAATGCCTCAAAGCGTATGACAGCCGGAATGGTCAACGTCAGATAGACAATGACAATTCCCATCACGTTAGGAATCAAGTGGCGGAAGATGATCCCAAAACGACTCGTCCCAATCGTTCTGGCCGCTTCTACAAACTGCTCATTTTTTAACGACAGGACCTGACCTCGGACAACGCGTGCCATCGTCAACCAATAGATAGCACCGATCATTACAAAAAATAATGTAATTTGACTAATCCCCCATTCCAACAACTGATCCCGTACCTGAGGGGCGGATAGGAAAGACATGATAAAGATCACGATGAAAATAAAAGGGACCGAATAGCCTACATCGATAATCCTCATCATCAGATTGTCGATCCTGCCACCAAAGTATCCCGCAATCGCACCATAACTGACTCCGATCACTAACGAGACCATCGTGGCAACAAGCCCGCATGCCAGGGATACCCGGGAACCCCAACAAACCCGTGAGAGAATATCGCGTCCCAGTTTATCCGTTCCAAAAACAGAAGGAATACAATAATCTCCAAACACAGAAATACGCAGTTTGATCAAAACCCGTGAGATGAACCCCGGGTCATTCCAGCAGTTTTTTTGTTGCCGGGATTTCAGGCTCTCCAACTCACCAACCAACGCTTTTCGACTCGGATCTCCGGAGTCCAGAGCATTCAATTGGCTCTGTTTAAGTTTGATTTTCTCGTCAGGTTGCACCAGATTCAGGGAATAGGGCGTCCATTGCGGCGGTAACAACTCGCGATGTTTCACATCCTGCAAAATCGGGGATTGTAATGGTAACGCCGGAGTGAAAATTGCCACACTACCGATCGCAATCAAAATCCACAGGGAAACCATGGAAACACGATTTCGCTTCAGCCGTTTCCAGCCATCGGCCCATAGCGAAGTCCCTTTAACCAACTTACCAGCGGCCAATACATCCGCCAGTCGCTGTAACTCGGACGCAGCTTTGCTTGGCTTATCAGTCGTGGTGGGTAGGTCTTGATTCATAAGGTAAATAACGGATCCCAGGAAAGTGCGGTAACGAACTGATTGACAGGTACTGCCATGGCTACTCCAACACCACACGGGGATCAATGATTGAATAGGACAAATCTACTAAAGTGTTCATGACATAGAGCAGTACGGTGTACGTCAAAAGCGCTCCCATACCTAACGTAAAATCTCGCTGCAAAGCCGCTTCAATAAAATGGCTTCCCATACCGGGGATGGCAAAGATCTTTTCCAACACCAGGCTACCGGTTAATATGCCAGCCGATGCAGGTCCCAGATACGAAACCACAGGCAGCATCGATCCTCGCAGGGCATGACGCAGGATTACTGTGCGGGTTGTTAATCCCTTTGCATAGGCTGTACGAATGTAATCGTTACTCAGTATCTCTAACATGCCGGTGCGTGTCAGTCGGGCAATGTAACCGGCAAACGGAGCGCCCAGACAAAGCGCCGGAAGCACAATCTGTTTCAAATCTCCCCATCCCGCAGCAGGAAAAATCTGAAAATAAAAGACAAACACAACGACAGCCATCGAAGCTAATACAAAACTGGGGATCGCGATCCCTAACGTGGCAAGCAACATGAATGAGAAATCATAAATGCTGGTGCGACGGACAGCCGACACCACACCTGACGTCATACCTAACAGCAAGGCAAAACTCATACCCAATATGCCTAAGGCAGCTGATACCGGAAATCCCTGAGCCAAAACCTCATTGACCGTAAAATCCTGCAATTTGTAACTCGGGCCAAAATCAAAACAAATCGTATTCCATAAATGTGTGGAGTACTGGACAAGCAAAGGATCGTCCAGATTGTAACGCGCTTCAAGTCGGGCTCGAACCGATTCCGACAATACTCGCTCACCGTTTAAGGGACCTCCCGGAATGGATCGCATCAGGAAAAAAGAAAGGGTGAACACCACCCAAATGGTGATCAGCATCCAGCCAAAACGGTTTAATAGGAATCGGAAAAGCTGCATTGTGTTAACCCTGTCTATCGCCTTTCGCGCCGCATCTTGATCATGTGCAATGGATGAACGTCCTGTAGGTTCGTTTGAAACCCTTCCACATAAGGCTGAACCATGTTCTTCGATACATAGAAGTAGATTGGAATGATCGCCTGCTCCTGGACAAGTATGCGCTCCGCCTGTGAAAATAATTCCATCCGCTTCCCCGGATCTTTCTCACTCTTGTTCGCCTCGATAATCTGATCGTATTCTGCACTACCCCAATTGGTTTGATTGTTCGGACCTCCCGTAACAAACATGTCCAGGAAAGTGTTCGGATCGGGGTAGTCTCCAATCCAACCCGACCGTGAAACCATGTAATCGCCTGTCCGCAGTGCATCCAGAAACGACCCCCACTCCAGATTACGAAGGACGACATTGATACCAAGGTGTTGCTTCCAATCCTGCATGATCACCTCAGCAATGTCACGATGACTATCTGCGGTATTGTAAAGAATCTCTATCTTGGCCAGCCCTTGACCGTTAGGAAAACCTGCTTCTGCCAGAAGTTCACGTGCCCGCTCCGGGTTAAACTCCCCTCCCTCAGAACTGTGATAACCATTCATCCCGGGTGGTACAAAACTACGAGCTGCCGTCTGTCCACCTTTGGTGACGTTTTCGACGATCGAGGTCTTGTCAATCGCCATGTTCAGTGCCTGGCGGACCAGTGGATTGTCCAGTGGCGGCTTTGCGGTGTTCACCCGATAAAAATAGGATGCTAAGAAAGGCGTCGAATAGAAATCGTCCCGCTCGCGTAAATCGCGGATCATCGTGTTCGGTGGTGTCGTGTCCCAATCCAATTGACCCGTTAAATACATGTTCAGACTGGTCGTTTCCGATTGAATTGCCATCACATCGATGATCTCTAATTCCACCTCGTCCGCATTCCAATACTGCTCGTTCTTGACAAGTCGGATGCGATCCCGAATGCGACGCTCCTGTAAACAAAACGGACCGTTGCTAATCAGATTCTCCGCCTTGGTAAATTGCCGAGCACCATGCTGCTCAACACAACCGCGATGCACCGGATGTAACGGGTAAAAGGCGACGAGTTCAGGAAAATATGCCGTCGCACTATTCAACGTCACTTCCAATTCATGGGGAGAATTGGCGCGAATCCCCACCTTGTCAAAATCAAAGAGAACGTGCTCGCACGGTTGAATACTCTGCAGGGAATAAGCACCCTGATAACCCGCGGTTAATTCGGCAATTTCGGCCTCGGCATCCTCTGCTGAGGGACTGTACGCAACCACCTGAGGTGCTCCATCAGCGGAATCCGCTGGAAATTCAACGACAAATATAGCCGTGCCGGAAATTTCCTCCGGCAGTGTCTCACTTTCTGAGGAAGAGGATTCACTAGAAACCGAAGGCACAATCAAATCACGTAAAATTCCCCGGCGAATCGTGCCCCGTGGAAACAATTCTGCCGTTGGCCTGTCCGCTAATTCAACTTCGACCGCATCTCCAACCTCCAACTGAACTGCACCAAATTTCTCCGCACCGGCAACATAGAATAACTGATAGTTGTATTCCGACGCCGTCTCAGGATGTAAGAAACGCATCCAGGACCATACAAAATCCTCCGCCGTAACCGGATCACCATTGGTCCATCGTGCCGATTCACGAATGTGAAATGTGTACACCCTGCCATCCTCACTCACCTGGAAATGATCGGCCATCCCCCGAGCAACCGGCTTCATCGGCACGCGACCCATCTCGTCTGCAGGTCCGTCTGGCAAGGAACGCAATAATCCCTCAAATAAGGCGTTGATGACGCGACCTTCAGGCACACCCGTCGCCGCAGCCGGGTCCATCGTCTTGATCTCGGTCCCATTGTTGAACACAAAATCAGCGCGGGATAATGTACCCAACTTGATTGCCCAAATGACCGAAATCATGACGATCAGCAACATCAGAACAGGGAACAGTCTACGTGTCATGCGTACCAATTTCAACGTACTCCTAAACTTGCCATTTCCAGTTTGAGACTCTGCTGGATACCCATTGCTCATGACTCAATATCTACGGTCGCTTCGTTTCGCAATCGCTTACCGAACCTGCTGTATTCTGTCCCATCTTAGCATTGTGAAACAAGCTGTTTGATGTCGGTATTCGCAGGATTCCGTCCATTATTTATTATTACGGCCGTAAAAGGTAACACGTTCTCGCAAACGCGATACGATCTAAGCATGCCTAATCGAGAACGCCATCGGCAAAGAATAGAATCCAAAACAAAGTCATGGTTATGCAGGAAACTGCCGGCAATATTCATAGAGCGCCATCGAGGCGGCGGTGGCGGCATTATAGGAGTACGGCATCCCCCACACTGGAATCTCCACCGTATGATCCAGTATCTCTAAAACATCCTTACTGATTCCCTGTCGTTCATGACCTACGACCAATACACATTTTCTGGGAAACGAAAAATGATGGATATCTTCCGAGTTGGTGGTTTGTTCCAAACCAACCAGCGGATACCCTTCCTTTCTAAGTTTCTCCAGAATCGGTCGCAACGATCTGCGGACTTCAAACGTCATCTGCTGTTCGCCGCCACGTGAAATCTTAGAATCAATTTTGACATTGCCACAGGCAATAAATCTCTTCACACCACAGCAGGCAGCCGCCCTTACCATCCGAGCGACATTGATGTGACTGCGCATCTCCGGGCAAGCTACAATCAACTCCCGAGGCTGATCTAGCAACGATACGGGTTTATGACGCTGGTGGATGAATTCGGACATGCCACTGGATGTTCCATTCAATTTAAAGGGATGCGTTGGATACTAGCCCATATATACTATGAAAACTGGCACGAAAATTCACAGAAAAAGCCGCCATAGTACATACATACTATGACGGCTCAGTACTACCCCGCGAGGACTTGAACCTCGAATATGGGAACCAAAAACCCAGGTGTTACCATTACACTACGGGGTATCCAATTCGAAAACCAGGTAATACCCCAGTTGCCGATTGCTCGTATATATAACGAAAAAAGCGTTGGGCGACCAGCAGAGTATCGCCCCCAAAGAGCAGAAATAAACGATTTTCCTGACACATCGGCCCCATCGCTCCATAGGATCTTAACCCGGACGATTCACAACCGTAAACGCAAGTTGTTCCAGCTCCATCGCCAAATCCACCCCAATTACACGAACATGCTCGGGGACGTTAATCGTGACCGGTGCAAAATTCAAAATTCCATCAACTCCCGCTTCGACCACCTGATCTGCAACCACTTGAGCCACTTGTGACGGAGCCGCAATCGCCGCCAAACGGATTCCATGTTCATCAACAACAGCGCCCAATTGCTGTATTTCGTATACATGAATGCCTTCAATCTGAGTACCGATCGTATTTGGATCGACATCGAACGCTGCAACAATGCGGAAACCCTGCTGATTGAACCCCTTGTAACGCAATAAGGCTCGGCCTAGATTTCCAATCCCCATCAAGGCAACATTCCAGGTGGAATCGGTCCCCATAATCTTCTTGATCGCGAAAACTAACTCCTGACACCGGTAACCAATTCCAGGATGACCAAACTGGCCAAAATGCGCTAGATCCTTCCTTACCTGTGCACCCGTCAAACCCAATAACTTGCCCAATTCAGTGCTATTGGTCGTTTCATGACCATCACGCAACAGATGTTGCGACTCGCGCAAATACAGACTCAGGCGACCGATGACTGCACGCGGGACTGCAAATTCACCATCGGCATTGAAGAGCTGGGATTGGTTGTCACTCATTTACTCAATTCCATCGCACAAACATCATCGCCGAACACGCAATAAAAATAGAACACTAACAGGGCTTCAGTATATCTGAACTCGCCCCTGCTGTTGGGAACCCGCCGTCAGTGAATATTGCTTACAGCTGCCCAATTTCACTGGAAGAATTGAATCAAACTGGCCAAAAATTGCAGGTTTACGAGCCAAACCGTTGGTAAGACCCATATAACCGCTATGACCCCGCACGGGTAGCAAACCTTTTTGAGATCTCTCCCGTTTTACTCAGACTACCTATCTTTTATCGGGAATTCTTAATGTGACCATTGGTAGATACACCAATCTACACTCAAGGCAGCTATTTTTGTTTTCCGATAAACAGATTAGCGGCGAGACGCATGTTACGAGACATGTTTACTGGGGCAGTCAGGAATAAGCCACCAGACGAATACCGAAAAATGGTTCGGTCGTCTGGTTCACTTGATGGATCAAAGTCGACCGTATCATCCGCATGGAGCGGAATGAGAACCCTGTTATATCGAAATCCATTTAGTGAACTTCGAACAATCGAAGGAGTACCCCTTACTATGAGAACCCGATGGAGTGCAGTCACGGTTGCCGTCATTCTGTGTTTGTTGCTGACAGATTCAGCAACCGCATCGTATCTTGGACTATCGAGTTATCGCAATTGCGGGATTGCGGAACCCGAGACCTTTGTGGATGCCCAAATTCAAACGCATACCATCATGCGAACCAGACGGCGCGTTGTATTTGAGCAACAACCGTATACCTGTTACAAGACGGTGTACAACAAGGTTGTTGAAAGTAAGGAAATCGAATGCGTCAAATACATCAATGAAACCAAACTGCGCGATGTAAACTATACGGTTCGGCGCCCTGTGTATGAAACGAAGTACCGAACGGTAGACTACACAACCACCAAACCGGTGTGGGAAACCAAGACGCGAACCACGAATCACACCATCCGCAAACCCGTTTGGGAAACACGGACGAAGAGTTTCACCTACAACGTCTTTAAGCCGATCTGGGAGACCAAATCACGGACGGTCAATTATACGGTTCACAAGCCTGTTTATGAATCAAAGATACGAACGCTAAACTATAATGTGACGCGACCGGTTTGGGAAACCAAAACCAAAACGATCAATTACACCATCCACAAGCCCGTTTGGGAAACCAAGACTCGGGTCATTAACTACACGGTACGAAAACCTGTTTACGAAACAAAAACCAGAACGGTTTCTAAGGTCATCCGCAAACCCGTACATTATACCAAGACCGTTACCATCAACACCGGACACTGGGATACGCAGATTATCGAATGTCCCGGACCCATTCGGCGGCGGGTGGTACGAACCCCCGGCTGTTGGACCTGGGATCCCTGTGCATGCCGACGAATCTTCATACCAGGCGAATGCCATGTTGTCGAAACACAATGTCCTCCACGACAGATCTGTAAACGAATCTGGGTTCCGGAAGTGATCACGAAAGAAGTACCCTGCGTGAAATACGTTCGGGAAACGGTTACCTCCGAAGTACCCTATACGGTCTGTCGCTGGGTTAATGAAGCGAAACAACGCACTTGCTCTTATCGTGTTTGTAAAATGGTTCCGGAAACCAAAAGCAAGACCTGTGAATATCAGGTGTGCCGAATGGTAACGGAAACCAAAACCAAACAAATACCCTATACTGTCTGCAAAATCGTGAAAGAAACGAAACAGCACACCGTAAATTATAATGTGTGCCGCATGGTGCGAGAACAAAAAGTACGACACTGTAGTTACAAAGTACTAAAGATTGTCCCGGAAACAATCACGCGTGAACAAACATATCGTGTCTGTCGTCTGGTTAAGGAAACCAAGACGAAACAAGTACCTTATCAATCCTGCCGATATGTAACGGAAACCAAAACGAAACAGGTTCCCTACAATGTTCGCAAGCCGGTGAAATATACCAAAGTTGTTCAGACCTGTAAGACCGTACCCACGCAGGTACCCTACACGGTCATGAGACGAGTGCCCCGTGTGGTTTGTGAACAAATACCGGTAACGGTCTGCATACCTAATCCCTGCGGCCTGCTGCGAACACGATTCCTGCTGGACTGCTGCCGCTAGGCTGTTTTGCAACAGGTGCTGTCGCTGGCAAATCGCGACCGATTGACCATCGACTAATGATCCAGTACTCCAACAGACACGGTGTCCGTTGGAGTATTTTTCGTGATATCGTCATCCGCTTCAGACGAGACCAAGCAACACTGTCGGAGTCGGTCTAATCGCATAATATAGAGCAAGGCTAAAAAGTCGTAGAGTCCGTGACAAACCACCGCGGGTATGAGTGATTCGGTCACCACGACCATAAGACCCAAATAAACTCCCATGCCCAAGGTCAGTATGAAATACATCCGCGTCATCGCATGAAGTGCTCCAAATATCAAAGCGGTCAATCCAATAGCCGTCCACTGTACAAGATCCGGACTCCAGGCAGACGGCAAAAGGTCAGAAACCATACTGATACCAAACCCGCGAAATAACCACTCCTCGCCAAATCCTGCTCCCGTCGCAATCAGTAACAAGCCCCACCATGGCATGCCTCGAAATAAGGGTGCCAACTTGGTCATCACCAGTTCATGTAATTCCTGAAATGGCTTCCAGCGAATCCGCTCCGTCATCACGATGGATAATATCAATGGAACGGTGGCAATCAAGCCGATCAATAAACCCCAAATCCCGTGACGCGTGCCAAATAATTGTCGCCCAATCGACGAGGCGTTGGGTAGGTTAAATGCCCATATCAGGAATAATGCGGCCGGAACCATCGCAAACTCGGCAACCACAAACTTCAACAACAACGATTTCCATGTGGGGACGGTTGCTGAATCCATTACGATTTCTGCATCCGTATGCAGACCGGACTCTCTGCTTTGAACTGACGATTCCAATTCAACCGGATCTAAATCATCGGGATGATTGCATCCATCCATGAGCATCGATCCTTCCTAGGGCATAGGGCATATCAGGCGGGCAGAGACTGGATTATCCCAATAAATTTTTAGTTAAATGGGGGGGTATGTTCAATTGACAGTTCCCTTAAATCGCTGGTAAAGTGGACGACTCATTCTTGCACTATTTAGCAGGTAGAGAACAACCCTGGCAAATCTGTTGGGGAACGGGTTTTTAGGAGCTCAGGGAAGAATAAACTGCATAACGTTAAGTCGTTTTTAACCAATGGCCCACGCATTGTGCAACCATAATCGGTCATACCGGATCACGCTCACATTCTGCAAGCACCCACCCCCGCGGCATTCTAATATACCGGAATTCCACGGTTATCACACAACGACAATATAGGATATTAAGGTAAAATGGCGATCGCGAAACGAAAAACATCGAAACGCACTAAAAAGATGATCTACTACTTTGGTAAAACGAAAACCGAAGGTCAGAAAGTAAGTAAGAATATTCTCGGTGGCAAGGGATCGAATCTTGCCGGGATGACACAAATTGGTCTGCCCGTACCTCCAGGATTCACGATTACGACGGAAGTATGTGATCGTTACTACAAGCAGAACAAGAATTTACCACGAGGTTTGATGCAGAGTATTCGCACAAACATCGGAATATTGGAACGTGAATTAAACAAGAAATTCGGTGATTCCCGGAGTCCCTTACTCGTATCGGTACGATCGGGTGCCGCAGTTTCGATGCCCGGGATGATGAACACGATTCTCAATCTGGGCCTCACCGACGTCGCAGTCGAGGGTCTCGCCTCAGCCACCGGCAACCGCCGATTTGCTTATGACGCCTACCGGCGTCTGATTAATATGTATGGTGACGTGGTCATGGGCGTTGATCACAAACATTTCGAGAAAGCGTTCGACGTCATCAAAAAGAAATACAAAGTTTCCGATGATACGGATGTGCCGGAGCAGGGGCTTGTTGAACTGGTTACCGCATATAAAAAAGTCTACAAGAAACACACACGCACCGATTTTCCCCAGGATCCTCTGGAGCAACTCAAACTGGCCGTCGAGGCGGTCTTTTCAAGTTGGAATACGACGCGTGCCATTCGCTACCGGGAAGTCGAGAATATTCGAGGATTACTGGGAACCGCGGTCAATGTTCAGGCCATGGTTTACGGCAACATGGGTAATGATTCCGGAACGGGAGTTGCATTCACGCGTAACCCTTCGACCGGCAAGAACGAATTCTATGGTGAATTCCTGATCAATGCACAAGGTGAAGATGTGGTTGCCGGAATACGAACGCCTCAACCCGTGGTTGAAATGCGTAAGTGGAACAACCGCGTCTACAAGCAGTTACTGAGTATCAAAGACCTGCTGGAAGACCATTACCGTGACATGCAGGATATTGAATTCACGATCGAACAGGGTGAATTATACATGTTGCAAACGCGTACGGGTAAGCGCACCGGCGCTGCTGCGGTCAAAATGGCATGCGACATGGTTCGTGAAAAACTGATCGGTGAAAAAGAGGCGCTTTTACGAATACCGGCTAACGACCTGACTCAACTACTGCTGCCCAGCTTCAGTGCGGGAGGCAAAGCTCAGGCGGAAATTCTGACGTGTGGCCTGCCGGCATCCCCGGGAGCCTCCGTTGGCAAACCCGCCTTTACCGCCGATGAAGCGGTGAAACGTACTGCGGATGGTGAAAAAGTCATTTTGGTTCGCAAAGAAACCAGCCCGGAAGACATTGATGGCATGCACAGTGCCGCTGGCATTCTTACCAGCACCGGTGGAATGACCAGTCATGCAGCGGTCGTCGCACGCGGATGGGGACGTTGTTGCGTTGCGGGCGCAGGAGAAGTTCATATCCAGGAGCAGGCTCGCAAGTTCACGATCAACGGCCGTAAATTCACTCATCGCGATACGATCAGCATCGATGGTTCCACCGGGGAAGTCATGGCCGGCAGTGTGGAAACATCCACACCATCGTTATCCGGCGATTTCTCACGTATCATGCGATGGGCAGACAAATACCGTCGACTGGATATTCGGACCAATGCGGACACACCTGCCGATGCGCAACGAGCGCGTTCTTTTGGTGCTCAGGGGATTGGTCTCTGCCGCACCGAACATATGTTCTTTGAGGGGGACCGAATTCTGGCGATGCGGGAAATGATCCTTGCTGAAAACGAAAAAGATCGCCGGCAGGCACTCAAAAAGCTACTTCCTTTCCAACGTCGGGATTTTGCCGGAATTTTTACCGCTATGAAAGGACTTCCGGTCACCGTTCGTCTGCTCGACCCACCACTGCACGAATTCGTGCCTCATGATGAAAAAAGCCAAAAACAACTTGCCCGAAAAATGGGCGTCAGCGTTTCCAAAGTTAAGGAACGCGTGGCACAGCTTCACGAAGCCAATCCCATGCTCGGCCATCGTGGTTGTCGGCTCAGTGTGACGTATCCGGAAATCCTTGAAATGCAGGTAACGGCCATTGTGGAAGCGGCTATCCTGTGTAAAAAGAAACGCATCAATGCCATCGCCGAAATCATGATTCCTCTGGTGGGAACGGCAACAGAATTGAAATTGCTGCGGGGTAAGGTCGAAAAAACCATCGCGGCCACCAAAGCTCGCCGTAAATTCAACGGACAATTGGATATCCTCATTGGGACCATGCTGGAGATTCCTCGCGCTTGTTTAACGGCAGATGAAGTCGCCCAATACGCTGAATTTTTCAGCTTCGGGACCAATGACCTGACTCAAATGACCTTCGGTTACAGCCGGGATGATATCAATGGTTTTCTACCCGATTATCTTTCTCAGGATATCCTGCCGGTGGATCCGTTCCAGTCGATTGATACCTCAGGCGTGGGCCAGCTGGTTCAGGCAGGTGTCACCAAAGGACGGGCCACTCGTCGGAATTTGAAGATCGGCATCTGCGGCGAACACGGGGGTGATCCCGATTCGATCAAATTCTGCGATTCCGTGGGATTGAATTACGTCAGTTGTTCGCCATTTCGAGTACCCATTGCAAGACTGGCCGCCGCACAGGCAGCCCTTTCGCGATAAAACGGCGGATCCTCATACACCATTATCAAGTCAGCAGTTAGACTAAAAGTCGGTATAAAAACAATTCCTCCGGCAGCACCTGCCGGAATGACGTTCCCTAAACCGGAGTTCATTGCCATGTCGGATATTAACGCCAAACTCAGTCAAGCCGAGGCTCTGAAGGATGAGGGACAACTGGACGATTCCATTGCCCTGCTCCACGAAATCCTTGAAGAAGAACCCCAGCACTCCATCGCTCATTTCACGTTAGCCGTACTTTATGGTCGTGTGAATCAACACGAAAAAGCAGTACTGCATGGGGAAACTGCAGTGGAATTAGACCCAACCGATCCCTTCAGCTATACGGCAATGAGTGTTACTTATCAAAGGGCCTATGCCGGAACGGGCGATCAGAGCTTTATCGCCAAAGCAGAGAATGCCATGGAAAAAAGCCGTCAGGTTGCCGAACAACAAAACCACGGCGGTTAGTCGATTGCATCGCCCGACGGTTCATTGTTTCCTGCTTATGGACGAATCGATATGAAAAGGCAAACCACCGGAGTTCCCGGACTGGATGAACAACTCGGCGGAGGATTAATCCCCGGGACACTGACCGTGGTTGTCGGCGCCACGGGCATAGGAAAAACCCAACTCGGTGTCCATTTTGCTCACGCCGGAATTACCGCTGAAGGTCATTCCGGTGTTTTCTTTGATATGGGTTCCCGTGGCGACTCACAAAACCATGCCCATTATGCCCAGCGGATGAAGAACTGGTCGCTCACACCTAGCCCGCTGCTGGATCATCTGGACGTTGAACAAATCATGGATTGCCAGTCGACCCCTGGTGATTACCTGCATGTCTTTGACTATGCCGGAAAACGCGTAACCCGACAGGATATGGATTGGAATCAGTGGCACGACTGGCAGGCGCATCTGAATTCACGCTTAATCTCAGCCATTGGATTCTTATATGGAAACTTTCTGCAGGGTTCCCAGCGAGTGGTCATCGACGGCGTGGAACCGGTAGGCAGACCGAATGACTCAATTCAATTAAATCTGTTTGAGTACATCTATCATCAGGTGCTGCGGAAAGACCCTGCCTGGGTGGCACGGGACCTGCTGCGTCAGAAATATCGGGAAAATGCCGAACGCGTTGCCGCCCTGAATTATGACCAGACTCAAATTGGTTGCCTGCTGCTTTACACAGCCCAGGACACCATGCTCGACGACATGATCACCCGCCCACTGGACGAAGGCGATGCACTGGCGAACGCCAACACACTGATTTATATGGGAAAAGTGAAAAATGAGGGGCAACTGCAACGAGCGTTATACATTGCCAAGCACCGCGGAAGCCACTGTAGCGACAAGATCATCCCCTTTTCAATCGATGACACCGGTATCGTACTGGGTGCAACATCGTAGGACGATGAGCAGCGAAGCCCTGTCCATGCAAACCTAATTTGGTTTGTCAATGAGATCTTTCCAACTGCGAATCAAGTCCGTAGCAGCCGACAGCACTTCGGCTGCGGTCGTAAACCAGCCCAAGCTCAGTCGAACCGTACCTCGAGCAAC
The DNA here is from genome assembly GCA_036150515.1 of Planctomycetota bacterium. Taxonomy (GTDB): domain Bacteria; phylum Planctomycetota; class Planctomycetia; order Pirellulales; family Pirellulaceae; genus UBA721. Next base: position 4,212 of record JAYZPA010000115.1, on the reverse strand, counting down.
CTCTTCGGTAAGTCCAATTGCCTTGAGTGTGTCGGACATGTTGGTCTGACCGCTATGGCATGCCGCACCGGTCGACGCACAAAGATCGGGAGTCCCCGCCAGCAGCTCGGTGGCCGTCACACCGGGAAAGTTCACACTAAGCGTGTTGGGCAAACGGTGCTGTCGATCCTCGGCCGGATCGTCCATCTGTCCATTCACAGTAACCATCCCGTCCGTTCCCAATCGTAGTAGATTCAAAAGATCATCACGCATCGCTGCAATCTCCTGCAAGTGCGTCTCCGGTGCCGTCGTCAACATTTCACAAGCCGCACCCAGACCAACCCAATACGGTGTATTCTCTGTACCTGCTCGCACCCCGAATTCATGACCTGCTCCATGTATTAAGGACTCCAGTTTTACACCCTCCCGAATGTACAATGCACCCACCCCTTTAGGGGCATACAATTTATGACCCGCCAGGGTAAGAAAGTCGACCTGCAGTGCCTCCACATCCACCGCAACCTTGCCAAGACTCTGGGCCGCATCGGTATGGCAATAAATGTTGGATTCGTGGCAAATCTCGGCGATCGCCCGAATCGGCTGAATCGATCCTATTTCATTGTTGGCGTGCATGATACTCACTAATCGAGTCTCGGGACGAATCGCGGATCGAACGGCTTCCGGGTCAATTTGACCCAAAGTGTTGCATCCAACTCGCGTTACGGCGACACCCAGATCTTCCAGATACGCAGCCGGTTGCTGAATTGCCGGGTGTTCAAAATCAGAGATGATGAGGTGCCCGCCAAGAAACTGACGGCGATCCAGAAATAACCCCTTCAGGACGTGATTGTTGCTTTCACTGCCACCAGATGTAAAAGTGATCTCGCTGGCAGAAGCCCCCAGTAAACGAGCAACCTGTCCACGTGCATTGGTAATCGCATCGCCCAGTTCCGTCCCTTTAATATGACGGCTGGATGGATTGCCAAACTTCTCTGTTAAAAAGGGAATCATCGCCTGATAGACGATCGGTGCAATCGGAGTTGTTGCGTTGTTGTCTAAATATGCAACCCTGGTCACAGGAAACCTCACTGGCAAAACTAACGATGGATGCGTAGCCAAGTAATACAACCTAAGTTGGTCCCTCATCCGAACCCTCTAGACCTACGATAAAGGGAGACCGCATGATTAGCAATGACGCACAACGACCATCAGAACATCCGTGCCGATTTGAAGTTATCTTCCCGTAACGGGAAGACCGATACAGAGTTTATTGAAATGTTTTGTTTTACATTTGTCTGGCAGGGAAGCGGAGTGTAACTCTCCCACCGTTCCCGCGACTGTAACCGGCGACATATCCTGCAATGATCCACTGGTTTATTCCGGGAAGGGGCAGGGGACTGGAAAACCCGGGAGTCAGGATACCTGCTGACAAAGGGTCACACGATTGACACGAACAAGGCGCTGCGGGATACAGCGAACAATCTAATGAATCACTTCCGATCATTCATTCCATTATCGTTGGTCGCTGCGTTGATCGTCAGCACCGCGCACCTGGAAATCCAGGCTCAGGCACCTGATTCGCCCGATAGGGATACGCCACCGGTTATCGATGAAACGGTCGTCATCGGGCGGCCAAACTCCTTTCCCCGTAGCATTTTGGGGCCCGATACCGTATTAACCCCGGGCGGACTGGCCAGCAGTCAACGAACCACGGGGAATTCCATCACGGTGATTCAGGGGGAGGCATTACAGAAACAGGGACACACAACGGTTCTGGATGCCCTCCGCAATCAACTGGGCATCACAACAGCACGCAGTGGGGGCACCGGCGGATTGACCTCCCTGTTCATACGCGGATCGAACTCGGCTCATACCAAAGTCCTGCTCGACGGAATTCCGCTGAACGATCCGTCCAGTGCCTCACGAGCATTTGATTTTGGAAACCTGACATCCGATAATATCGAGCGAATAGAAATTCTGCGGGGCCCGCAAAGTGTACTCTATGGCAGTGATGCCATTGGCGGAGTCATCAATATCATTACAAAACGCGGTGACGGTCCGGCAGTCAGGACCTGGACAACCTACGGCGGCAGCCTGGGGACCAGCTTTCAAAGTCTTCGCTACAGTGGTGGGGATGAGAAGTCGTACTATAGCGTTGGCGGATCTTATCTTGACACGCACAGCGTTTCTCAGGCAGCCGAACGGTTTGGAAATTCAGAAAAAGACGACTTTGACGTCGGCACCCTTTCCGGACGATTCGGTTGGAACCCGACCGAAACACTCAACATCGACTACGTGTTTCGTTATACCTCCGCTGATTTAGAAGTGGATGACTGGACCTTTGGTGATCCCAATCCGGTCGACAATTTAATACGAACGAACCTTACCCGGAATTTTTCCAACCGAATTCAAATTTCCAGAACCATGCTTGACGGACAACTCGAACATCGCATTGGTTTTAGTCTGACCGATTATGAACGTATCGATACGGCCGTACCCAATGCGTTTTTTGACGCGTTCTATCAAGGGCAACGCCGCATGCTCGACTACCAGGCGAACTATGTCATCAATGATCACAACTTGTTTACCGCCGGTGCATCCTATGAACATGAACAGGCCGAAAGTGAACATAATCCCCTGCAAAGCCAAACCGATGCCGCCGTGTTCCTGCAAAATCAAATGACTCTGAAAGAACAATGGCATGCCACCGTGGGCGTGCGTTGGGATGAGTATAGCACGGCCGGACAGGTGGCAACGTATCGACTCAGTAGCGTCTACTATATTAACCAACAGGATAAACTGCATGCCGCTCTGGGCAGCGGCTTTCGAGCACCCGCACTGGCAGAAAATCTGTTCGCATTTGGAAATCCGGACCTGCAGCCGGAAACCAGTCAAGGTTGGGAAGTCGGGTATACCCGCAAGTTGGTCAAAGACACCGTAATGATCGACGCAACTTATTTTCGTAACGACTTTGAAAACCTCATTGTTTGGAATCCAGGTTCATTGATGCTCGACAATGTGGGTCTGGCACGTTCGTCCGGTGTCGAATTGTCTCTGGCCTGGACGTTCAGCGAGCAAACTCGTCTGGACGCCAACTATACACTAACCGACTCGGTCGATCGCAATACCGGTCAGGAACTGTTGCGGCGACCGCGGCATCGCACACAATTCGCAATCACCCATTCGCTGGACGATCACAAAACGGAACTTGGGCTTTCTCTGAGTGTAACCGGATCGCGACTCGACAATCCCCCGGGACTTCCTGTGACGGGACTCAAACAATTCATGCTGTTCAACCTGTTTGCCAATCACCAAATCAATGATCAATGGCTGATTTTTGTCCGCGCGCAAAATGTGACGAATGAGTCGTACGAGGAAATCTATGGCTTTGACACTCCCGGGGCAACCGTACAGGCGGGACTGACGCTTACAAGGTGAACCTGCCAGCTGTCCCGGGTATCCTGCGGACGATTGATTGCAAGTCGTCGATTCCAATCACGAGTATAAACCCGGCTCAACCCTTCAGCGGTGCCGGCAATTTGCGTAGAATATTACGTAGATCCGTTCTATTGGCTGCCTCTTTTTTGTTAACGAAATGATAACAATGCACTACTCCACCCGACCTCTGGTCTTGATGATCCTATTGACCCTGATGCTCTGCGGACTGCAACCCGGGATTGTCCAAAGTCAAATCCGTAAGAACCAACAGGATCCCGGCCGCTGGCGTAATCTGTTCGATGGAAAAACACTCGACGGTTGGAAAAAAACAAATTATGGCGGTGAAGGCGAGATCAATGTCACCGATGGAAAAATTGTAATGGAGTTTGGTTATTCCATGTCCGGGATTACCTATAACGGAACACCATTGCCACTGACCAATTATGAAATTCGCCTCGATGCTGTCAAACTTGATGGCTCGGATTTCTTTTGCGGAATGACGTTTCCTGTTGCAGATTCCCATTGCAGTTTCATCGTGGGAGGGTGGGGTGGGGCCGTCGTGGGACTCTCCAGCATCGATGGCCTGGATGCCTCAGAAAATGAAACCACCCGCTATATGAATTTTTCACAGGACAAATGGTACCGTGTGCGGGTTCGTGTCGAACCCCATCAGATTCACTGCTGGCTAAATCGCAAACTGGTGGTCTACCAGAATATTGAAGGCCGTAAAATTACAACGCGTAATGAAGTGAACCTTAACAAACCGTTGGGATTTGGCACCTGGGAAACTCGAGC
>JAYZPA010000114.1:0-6316 GCA_036150515.1 Planctomycetota bacterium | reverse complement strand
CTGGCCGCTGAAGCGGAAAAGGAGTCCTCCTAGATGGTGCCATGGAGTTTACTATTGCTGTTCGCTCAACGAGGCACGATGTCCGGTCTGGAACAATTGCTCTTGTTTGTCCCTTTGATTCTGGCAGCCAGTTTGGTTTATGGGGTTACACGTCACGAGCATTGGCCGATCATTTTTCGTGAAGCGCTACGAATGGCGGTTTGGTTTGGATTTTTTACAATCAGCATGTTTTTGGTCGTTTTGTTAATAAGCCAGTTTAATTAGTGCTTTTTTTATTTGAAAACGGTGCTGTTCGCCTTGGTCTGGCAATTTCTTGTCTTGGCACTTTGAATCGTAGACCATTAAAATGTGTGGTTTAACTATAAATCTTTTCTGGAGGTTGATTCACACCTCAAATGAGAATTATCATTCTTGGCGGCGGAACCGTAGGCGGTTGGATCGCTGAGACGCTGTGCGAAAAACATGACATTACGCTTGTCGATGACAATCCCGAGGTGATTCAGCGACTAACGGATCAATATGATGTACAGGGGTTTGTTGGCTCTGCTATAGATTCAGCTGTTTTGTTCACAGCTCAGATCCTCAATATGGATTTATGTCTGGCGGTCACAGGTGACGAATCGGTCAATATTTTGGCTGCCAGTATGTCCAAGCAGATGGGCGTGCGCCGTGTTATTGCGCGAACGCAGTCCCCGGTGTTTTTTGACAAGAGCACGTTTGATTGTGAGCAGGCATTTCAGATTGACCGGCTTATTAGCCTGGAGGAATTAACCGCCATCGAACTTGCCAGCGAGATTCGTAACCCGGGAAGTGTGGTTGTGGAGCATGTTGCTCGAGGTTCGATTAAAGTACAGGAAGTGATTATGACGGCTCGCAGTAAACTCCTGGGTAAGCCGCTGCGCGAATTAGAACTTCCCGAGGGCGTCCGGATTGGATCTATTTCTCGATTCAATGTAGACAGGCAGCAGCACGATTCCTGGTTAGCTACGGCCGATGATATTCTGGAAGTAGGCGATCAGATCCTTTTAATTGGTGATGATGAAAATGTTGACGTGATTTTGGATCGTTTGCTCAAGGAACGTAAGGACGAAGAAGTACTTATTGCCGGTGGTGGCAGCGTTAGTTTGTATTTAGCCCGGATTTTACAGGCCGGCCCTTATCATGTTGCATTGATAGAAAAAGATGAGGAACGAGCGAAGGAACTAGCAGCCCTGTTACCTTCTGTGAAAGTGCTCAGTGGAGATGCGACCTACCGTCAGACCTTGCTGGAAGAACGTGTTGATACGGCCTCTATTTTTATTGCCTGTATGGGGGATGATGAAAGCAATATTATGGCCAGTGTGGAAGTCGACCACATTATTAATGCTGCAGAAAATCTGGATCGCTCGGAAAAAAAATTAATGTGTATTATCAATCGGCCGGATTATGCTGAAGTCGTCAGTCGACTCGGGATCGATCAGGTGGTTAGTCCCCGCGTTGCGATGGTCAATCAGGTTAAAACGTTTTTGACGGACGGAGCCGTTTTATCATCCGGACAGATTCACGATACAGATATTGGTGTATATGAGATTGAAATTCAACCGGAGTCACCGGCGACGGAACATGTGCTTGCTAATTTGCAATTACCGCTTGGAAAATGTCTGATCGCCGCTGTTTCGAGTGATGGTGAAGCGCGGGTGCCGCGCCCGGATGATCACTTCAAGGCGGGGGATTATATTGTTGCGTTGATTCACGATTCTGCTGTAGACGAAGTAGTTGATATCTTTAGTGTGACAGGGCGATAGCGGATGAATTTTCGTCTGATTTGTTATTATCTGAGCAGCGTCTGCACGTTCCTGGCAGTGGCGATGGGTTCCTGTTGCCTGTTTGCAGTTCCCTGGCTGGGACATCGAACCGGTGCTCAGTGGGAAGAGTTAAAGTTTGAGTCCGATGGCTTTCTGGGGCTGCTTGGCAGTGTCATTGTAAGTTTGGTCGTGGGTGCGTTGCTGAGGAGGTTGTCTCATGGTGCTTCGAACCGAGAGGCACCGTTTCGTAAAGAAGCAATGGCTGTAGTGGGCCTGAGCTGGGTGATTGCCACTATTTTGGGGGCATTACCTTTTTGGTTGTCCGGGGTTCGGTATGCGCCTCCGGTTCGATTGGACTCACCCGATCACGTTGAGGTGTTTGATTCTTCATTTGTTCTAAGGCAGCAATGGCGATCCCTGCATCAACGGTTGGCAGATGATGAATTCGCCGTATTGTCGGCATTGATCGAGGGGGACCAACCGTCGGTGGGTATGACGGTTGCTGAATTACAAAAGGCGACCAACCGATCGAATTGCTTTGAGATCTCGCAACGACTGTCACGTATTAGCGGACTCGGCGAATGGCTGGTGATCCCTGATTCTGAAAACGGACTTGTGCGACTGAAGTGGCTGAATATGGAATTGGCCACATCCATTTTCGAATCGCAATCGGGGTTTAGCACGACGGGTGCAACGGTGATTAATAAACTCGAAGATCCCGGCCTCGTTCCACACTGTATTTTGTTCTGGCGAAGTACCACCCATTTACTCGGTGGTTTGGGAATCATTGTGTTGTTTGTGGTACTGCTGGGCGGAAGTTCAGCCGGAAAGATGCTCATGAAAGCAGAAATGCCGGGACCTACGAAAGATGGTTCCACTCCCCGAATGCAACGGACGGCATGGCGGTTTGGTGTTTTCTATCTGGTTCTGAATGCCGTCCTGACCGGATTGCTATTAATCTGCGGAATGAATCTGTTTGATTCGTTGTGTCATGCTTTTGGGACGATGGCGACCGGTGGGTTCAGTACGTACGATGCCAGCATCGGTCATTTTAATAGCGCCACGATCGATATGGTGATTACACTGTTTATGATTGCAGCGGGCACAAATTTTGCGCTCTTCTATGCCCTGGTGGCTTTGGACAAGCGAGGTCAGGATGTTTGGGAGTGGGTGAAAGGTAAGCTTGCTCGGGTCTTGGGTGATACCGAATTTAGAGCTTATATGGGAATCATTCTTCTGGCCACACTTACGATCATGGCATCGGGGATGGTCCATGGTGACTGGGAATTGACCGGTTTGTCAGCTGCCGACGATTCGATTGGAGCAAAGTTTGTCCGCAGCCTTCGCTACGGATTGTTTCAGGTCGTTGCGATTGTGACCACGACCGGATATGGAACTCATGACTTTAATGCGTGGAGTGAATGGGGCCGTTGCCTGATGTTTGGTTTGATGTTTATCGGCGGATGTGCAGGCAGTACGGGAGGAGGGATGAAAGTCATTCGTCATGTGTTGTTTGTAAAAATATTGGGGTATGAAGTTGAACATGTGTATCACCCGTCGGTGGTCCGCCCGTTGACACTGGGAGGAGTTACCTATGATGATCAGGAAATGCGACGCAGCATTCTGGTGTATTTTGGTTTGATTACGATCTTGTTTATGGCCAGTTGGTTAGCGATCGTGGCGCTGGAGCCGGATAGCACGTGGCCGGCTGATCAGGCCAGTCACAAGCTGATGGATTCGGCTAGTGCGGTCGCTGCGACCTTAAACAATATTGGCCCCGGGTTGGGCATTGTGGGAGCGACTTCGAATTACAGCGACTTTAGTCCGGCCAGCAAATTTATTTTTACCTGGTTGATGATGCTTGGACGCCTGGAGCTGTTTTCCATCCTGGTGTTATTTTCCATTCCGTTTTGGACGCGGTCCAGATAGCAACGGGGACTGAGGATGACCGCATCGGAAGAATTAAAGATTGCTGAAGGACCCTGCCCGGAATCGGTAGCGGATCTGGAAACGGTTTTAAGTACTCCGAGTGAGAGTGTTGTGGAAATGTTTGCGAGACTGGAAGGCCACCTGCTGATGGTGGGTGCGGGCGGCAAAATGGGTCCCACGATGGTACGTATGGCCCAGCGGGCTATTGAACAATCCGGTAGTACCATGCAGTTAACGGCCGTTTCCCGCTTTACCAATGCTGATACCCAACGCAAATTAGAGACACAGGGTGTAAGGACCATCGCCTGTGACCTGTTGCAGCCGGATCAGGTTTCACAGTTGCCGGATTGTTCCCACCTGATCAATTTGTCCGGTTTTAAATTCGGTGCTGCCGCTCAACCGGAAATGACATGGGCAACGAATTGTGATATTCCCAATACGTTGTGTCGACGTTTTGACGATACAAAAATCGTTGCCTTTTCAACAGGAAACGTCTATGGCGATGTACCTGTTCACTCCGGTGGATGTATCGAATCGGATGAGCTTCGACCGGTGGGTGAATATGCCATGGCTGCGTTGGGTCGGGAACGAATGTTCCAATACTACTGCACCCAACTGAATATCCCCACGGTTTTAGTTCGCTTGAATTATGCGACGGAGTTGCGATATGGCGTACTTGTGGATATTGCCCAAAGCGTGATCGACGGGGAACCCATCGATTTATCTACAGGCTACGTCAATGTCATCTGGCAGGGGGATGCCAATGCCCTGGCATTGCGATGTTTGGAACAAACACAGGTTCCCGCGAATATTCTGAATCTGACCGGACCAGCCGTGGTTTCCGTGAAAGAAGTCGCGAAACGAGTAGCGGAATTTGCAGAGGTATCGGTTGAATTCAAAGGGAGTGAAAATGAAACGGCGTTATTAAGCCAGGCAGCACAGAATTATCCCCAAATACGAACTCCCCGATTTAGTATGGAGACGATGGTACGTTGGACGACCGAATGGATTCAGAAAGGAGGTCCGACATTAGGAAAGCCAACCAAGTTTAATGTAACGGACGGAAAGTTCTAACGGCTGAACGCGGATGGATGTGGACAAGGATTCGGACGCTTCATGGAGGGAATTTTCACAAATGGAATCCAGTGGATGTCCACGGCATTTTTAGGGGATGGCCCTGCCCTTTGCTATAATCGTTAAGAGAGTTCCATGAAAATCAAACGGGAGGGTTCCCCATGAAAGCTAGAATCATATTGCTGGTTGTTCTGTTTTTATTCAGTGGTCTGCTTTCGGTGACGGCTCAACAAGCTGAATCGTTTCGGCTGTGGAAGGACATCAGCGGGCAGTTCAGTATTCATGCAAAGTACTCTTCATTTAGTCAGGGTAACGTTGTATTACTGGATGCCAATAATCGTCAGACGACGATTCCGCTGAAGAGTTTAAGTCTTGCGGATCAACAATATGCCATCAACCCGGGCGTCCCCAATAATCTGAAGTGTGTTGATTTATCGGATATGCGGGGGCAGTTGCCTCTGGTTGTGGATCGAACGAAACAAATCCTCAGGCGCAGTGAACCCTGGGAATTCAGCACATGGACACCGGAAGCCAAAAAGGATGATACGGTTGGCTATCCTTCAGTGGTTCGTAACGACCGCGGCAAAAATGCCGATGGCCGGTATTACCTATATTTTGCCCATCATGATCCTACCAGTGGAATTGGATGTGCGATTGCCGACAAAATTGACGGGCCGTACCGCAAGTTAAAACAAATCGATCCGACACTGGACCACAGTCTGGTTCTTGTGAACCCCCATTTTCCGGGAAAAGAAGGAGATCCTTCACATTATTCCAGTCCTTCGGTTGTCTGGAACGAAGCGGAACAACTGTGGTTTATGTATTTTCACTACTACAATCATTTTCATAGCGCCTGGGAACGAGATCAGAAATTTCCCGGTGGCGGCAATCAAATGACGGCGCTGGCAACCACTCCGGACTTATCATCGCACCAATGGACCATTGTTGAAGATAAGTCGATTGGTCATGTGAGCATTCATGATATTGTGCCCGTTTTAGCGACTACGACGGAATCATGGATGTACGGTACATCGTCTTACCATGCCATGCAGCAGTTACCCAATGGCCAATGGATGGCATTCCTCCGGGGAACGGATAATGCGGGTCTTTGTAGCGTTGGCTTTGCCAGATCCGCAGATGGGCGTCAGTGGGAGCTCTTTCCCCAAAACCCGATGATTCGTCCAACATCCGGACCCGATAAGACGCTGGGTATCTATCGCCCCGGCTTCATTGGTTATTTGGGAGCAGATGCCCAAGGTAAACCGCAATACCTGATTGTCTGGAGCGAAAGCCGTAAAGGAGCGGATGTTCCTCAAGTCCGATATGGTTACACAAGTGACTTTATCAAAATCCAACCGGATCGACGGGGATTTGCCGAGTGGAGTGGCGGGGATGGTTTGATCAGTCCATGGCGTGAGGGTGACAAGCTTTACCTATTCGCTGCGAAGCACCTTCATATTATGACACTGCCCGGTGTTTCCAGATAAAACTTTTAGAGGCTGCAGCGGGAGTAAAAGGGTGCGCCCCCC
>JAYZPA010000113.1:0-16003 GCA_036150515.1 Planctomycetota bacterium | reverse complement strand
TGCCACCGAGGACTATTACTCGCTGTTCGGTGTATTTGCCAGTTCTAAGAAACCGAGTGAATTACCACAGATTCAAAGCGAGCAGGCGACGATCGGATTTCAGAAGTTTCAACAGGGCCTGGCGAAAATTCAGGATGAAATTGACCAGTTTGATCGAGTGCGGGTGGCAGAATTTCGTAAAACATTTCGCAATCAGATTACGGAATACTGGGTGCGGGCGATTGGGAATCCAAATGATGAAGCAATCAAGGCGTTGGATTATTTAACGGTTGATCCGATTCATATTCGACCGGGCCAGATTCAGGCCTGGCGGGTTTGGTTGGCGGGAAAAGCAACCGCCGACCATCCGGTGCTGGGAATACTTAAGGTCTTAGCCGTTGCGAGTGATGAAGAGTTTGTTGCTGTGAGAAAAGATATTGAAAAGAAAATCCAACAACATCCGGAAGGAACAGAAACGGGGCAGATCAACCCCTTGATTAAGGAACAGTTCTTATCAAATCCACCTTCCAACAAGATTGCATTAGCCAGGCTCTATGGTGATTTGCTACAGCAACTGCATCGACAGGCGAGTGGACAGGGCAAGGAATTATCACCGGCTCAGCAGCAGATCTATCAACTGATTATTGGGGCTGGAACCCCCACGGATGTAACGCTTGAGAATGTCACTCAGTTCTATAACCGTGACGATACCAACAAGCGAGCTCCGCTGGTTGCCAAGATTGACAGACATCGGGCATTCTCTCCGGGGAACCCTCCGCGGGCGATGGTTCTTCAGGAGAATTCCAACCCCTATGATCCACGAGTGTTTATTCGCGGACAGGCGAGTCGTAAGGGTGCAGCGGTGCCGAGACAGTTTTTATATGTCCTTGCCGGTCCCCAGCGTGAACCGTATCAACATGGTAGCGGCCGATTGGAATTTGCACATGATATTACCGCGGTGGATAATCCACTTACCCGGCGGGTTTTGGTGAATCGGGTCTGGATGCACCATTTTGGTTCGTCTTTAGTGGTGACCCCGAGTGATTTTGGAGTGCGATGTCCCCAGCCGGCACAACTGGATGTGATGGATTATCTGGCCACGCTCTTGTTAGACCATGACTGGTCATTGAAACAATTACATCGTGAGATTGTGCTGTCCGCTACCTATCGGCAGTCGTCCCAATTCCGTGATGTGGCCAGTCAGTCGGATGTGGAGAACGCTTTGTATTGGCGGATGAATGGGAAACGACTCGAATATGAAACGCAACGGGATGCCCTGCTTTCGGTTCTGGGCGTTTTGGATTTGAAAATGGGTGGATTATCACAGGATTTAACCAATTCGGCTTCGATACGGCGTCGTGCGGTTTACTCTTTTATTGATCGACAGGATCTGCCCAACCTGTTACGCGTATTTGATTTTCCTAACCCCGATCAGCACAGTGCACAGAGGTCCCATACGATGGTACCGCAGCAGGCGTTGTTCTTAATGAATTCGCCCGTCGTATTACAGCGTGTGGAACGGTTTGTTGCCGGTGTCAATTTTCAGTCCGTTTCTCCGGAAAATCGGATTGAGTTCTTGTATCAGAAGTTTTTTCAGCGGTCTCCGACCCCAGACGAATTACGTATTGGAACCACGTTCGTTTCCTCCGCGGAGACATCGGGTACGATGGCTCGTAAATACTGGCAGCAGTATGTGCAGTTGTTGTTAATGACGAATGAATTTAATTATCGAGATTAAGTTGGAACTGAAACGATGAATGGTGAGATTTTCCATAGTGACCCGGCACTGGCGAGCGGTCTTAGTCGCAGGCAGTTGCTGCGCCGTGGTGGAACCGGGTTGGGTATGTTTGGATTAGCCGGGTTGCTTGGGGATGCGGGGATGTTAAGTGCGGCGGGAGAGGACACAGGGCAATCGATGCCGTTGGCTCCCAAAATGCCACATTTTCCAGGTCGGGCGAAACATGTCATCCACATTTTCTGCAATGGCGGACCGTCGCATGTGGATACGTTTGATCCTAAGCCTGAATTGACAAAAAATGGTGGTAAACCACTGCCGTTTAGCAATCTACGAACGGAGAGGAAGACGGGAGTCTGCTTACCCTCACCCTTTAAGTTTCGTCGCTACGGAGAAAGTGGTATCGAGGTTAGTGAATTATTTGAAAAAACAGCTGCTCATATAGATGATATTTGTGTTGTTCGCAGCATGCACGCGGATGTACCCAATCATGAACCTTCACTGTTGTTGATGAATTGCGGGGAGTCTGTGTTAGCGCGGCCGAGTGTCGGTTCGTGGGTTACCTATGGCCTAGGCACAGAAAATCAGAATCTGCCGGGGTTCATCGCGATGTCTCCTCGCGGGTATCCGATCAAAGGTGCCCAAAACTGGCAGGCAGCCTTTTTACCCGGCATTTATCAGGGAACCTTTATTGATAGTCAGCACCAAAGTGTTGAAAAGCTGATCCAAAATATCAAAAACAAGTCCATGACATTGACGGATCAGCGGCGTCAATTGGATGCATTGCGGGCATTGAACGAAATTCATCTGGAACAGCGCGGGGAAAATACCGAATTCAATGCGCGGATACAGAATTATGAGTTGGCCTTTCGCATGCAGATGGAGGCCAGCGATGTTTTTGATGTTTCGGATGAGCCATCAAAAATTCTCTATCGTTATGGTCCGGGGCACCCTGCCAGACAATTGTTAATTGCACGGCGGTTGGTGCAGCGGGGCGTGCGGTATGTTCAATTGTGGCATGGACAGGGGCAGCCCTGGGATAACCATGATGATATTGAAAAAAACCACCGACGTCTGGCCGGGGAACAGGATCAGGCCATCGCTGCCCTGTTATCGGATTTGAAACGGTTGGGGCTATTTGATGAAACGCTGGTAATTTGGGGTGGTGAATTTGGGCGAACGCCTACCGTAGAGTTGCCTCAGGCCGGTGCGAATCAAGGTCGTGTCAATGGCCGTGACCATAATCATTGGGGATTTAGTATGTGGTTGGCCGGAGGCGGTATCAAGGGAGGACAGGTATTTGGTGCGACGGATGATTTTGGATTTAGAGCAGAAAAGGACCCGGTGCATGTCCATGATTTGCATGCCACCATGTTGCACCTGTTAGGATTTGACCACCAACGACTGACTTATCGATATGCAGGCCGGGACTATCGACTTACCGATGTTCATGGTGAAGTGAAAACAGCGTGGCTGGCCTGATTGGATTACAGCAGTCCGGATTGCCTTTAGCCAACGGCTTCCCATGTGCTTGATTGGGCTGCACGGAAGATCGCTTCGATCGTTTGCATGTTGCCCACCGCATCTTCGATTGGTGTTGGGACCGGTGTATTGTCCAATACCGCACGTGAAAAGAGATCGCCCTGGATGCCATACTGATCACAGATGTCAAATTCCATTTCTTCGATGTCGCCCGACTCGGACTGATACCACATCTTGCAGGGTCGGTCTGGGGGCGCGTTAAAGGGGATCTCGATTTCAATCCTTCCCCGATCACCAAAAATCTGGACTCGCTGATAGGGTGCCATTTGAGTGGAGCAGGTAAAAGTCGAGGTGCCGTTACCAAAGTCCAAAATAACGCTGCTAAGAATATCTGTATTGAATTGCGGATCAAATTCCGCGATTGCGGCAACCCGCTGAGGTTCGGCATTATAGATAAACCGGGACAGACTGATTGGGTAACAGCCGATATCCATCATCCCGCCCCCGCCGATATCCGCCATATTACGAATGTTTCCCGCATCGATGTTGTGATATGAGAAAAGCGATTGTATGGTTTTCAGGGTACCCACCCGGCCGCCTTCAACCAGTTCACGGGCGCGCTGCCATTGAGGATGGTGACGGTACATGAAGGCTTCCATGACTTTGAGCTCGGGGTGTTTTAGAGCGGCATCCACCAATTGTTGTCCTTCCTCACTGCTAAGCGCAATGGGTTTTTCACAGAGGACATGTTTACCGTGTTCGAGTGCCTGGATTGAAACTGGAACGTGTAAATGGTTTGGTAAAGGGTTATAGATTGCGTCAATTTCGGAATCTGCCAGTAGTGCCTCGTACGAACCATAGGCTTTTGGAATATTGAGTGCAGAGGCGGCCGCATCAGCACGTGGTTGATCCCGCGAAGCGATTGCCTGGATATCACAAAAGGATGCATTTTGCATTGCCGGAATGACCTTCTCCAGGCCAATTTTTGCAGTGGAAATGACTCCCCAACGAATTTTTTCTGTAGTCGTGGACATAGGTAGGCGGTAACTCTCGTTGAAAATATTAGATGGCTTCGGTTTCTGTAGTTCGAGGATACCAAAATAGTGACGCCAATTGAACATGCGGGTTGTTTTGGAGGGGTCGGATGATTGAACCTGTGGCCGAGCAGGCTATCATGAAGTAATCAGTACCATGACCGATTTCACGAATGGCGCTTCGTTCAGGTTGAATTGCAAGATGAATACCGATCCACAAATCGATGAATCTACGTTGGAGTTCATACAACCACGGCGTCATTCCAGACGGCGGATGGTCATGTGGATCAGCCTGATCGGGGTTGGATTGGGAATGGGTTGGATTGCCAATGAACTTCGTTTAGAACAAAATCGGCAGGAAGAAATTACATCGGACCGGGAACAACGCAGGCAGCGGCTGAATCAATCCGGGAAGATGGATGAGGTCGACTTGACGGCCAACGTCCATCCACTGGATCGGGTGCTGCTGTTGGCGCGCAAATCCTTGCATCATATTAACGAGGACATTAAGGATTACACGGCGATTCTTCAGCGTCAGGAACGCATCGGAGATGTCCTGCTTCCGCCGTCGAAATTAGCGGTCAAAGTTCGGAATGTGCGTCCGCAGCAACCGCTTTCCATTTATATATTGTTTCAAGAGCCGGCAAATGTGAAAGGTCGCGAAGTGATCTGGGTTCAGGGCAAAGATGATAATAAGATTACGGCCCATGAAGGGGGGATTTTAAAATCGATTGTTGGACGGATTCATCAACCCTACGATGGTTTTCTGGCTATGTTTGGCAGTCGCTACTCGATAGCGGAAACGGGCATCCAGCGGATGATGGAAACGTTAATTGAATATGGACTTAATGACCGGAATTATGACGAATGCCAGGTGCAGATTACGGATGTCCAATCAGCGGGTGTATCCTGTCAACGAATTCGTATCGTTCATCCCAAGGTACGGGACCATTTTATGTTTCATATTGCAGAAGTGGATCTTGATGTCGAACGTAATATTCCTGTACGGATCGCAACCTGGCTGTGGCCCGCAGAAGAAAACGGGGCTCCATTGTTGGCTGAAGAATACGTCTATTCGAATATCAAACTGAATGTTGGGCTGAGGGACGCTGACTTTGATCCTGACAACGAAGAATACGATTATCCGGAACCCTAATGTTGAGAGATAAGCGATGGATAGCCGAGGTCATTTGAAGATGGAACCATGGCCAAACAGGATCCGATTGATTTGGAAGGATATTTATGGCGAACACCTATAGCAGCTGCCTGATTACCAGTCCGAACTGGCGTGATGAGGCAGAGGTTTGCTGCCAGCGTGTGCTTGACGATTTGGGTGGCGAACCGGACGTTGTTATTTTATTTGTGTCACCGCATTTTCAGCCTGAGTTACAGGAAATAGCAGCGGTTTTACAGACGCACATCTGCGCCCGGCATATGCTTGGTTGTATCGGTGATAGTATTGCCAGCGACGGACAGGAGATCGAAGGCGATCCGGCCATCGCCGTATGGGCAGCACGACTGCCGACGACGATGTTGGAATCAGCACATCTAAAATTTGAGCGGACCGCGGACGGTGGCCGGATCGCCGGTTGGCCTGTTTCCTGGCCTTCTCCTTTACCTGCGGATTCTGTTCTGTTGGTTCTGGGTGAGCCTTTTAGTTTTCCACCGGATTTATTATTAGCTCAGCTTGAAAATGATCATCCGGCAGTACCGGTGATTGGTGGGATGGCTTCCGGATTTCATGAGCCCGAGAAGAATCACGTATTATTGGGTGATGCCGTCCATGTGGATGGCGCGGTTGTTTTGCTGATTCAGGGTGAGGTATCGCTGAAAACCGTCGTATCACAGGGTTGCCGTCCGATTGACAAGCGTTTTGTTATTACCAAAGTGGAACGAAACGTAATTCTTGAATTGGGGGGGAAGCCCGCGATTGATGTGCTTGAAGCGGTGTTTGCGAGTTTACCCACGAGTGAGCAGGAATCGATGCGACAGGGATTTCATCTTGGCCGGGTGGTGAGTGAATATCAGGATGAATATGCGATGGGTGATTTTATCATCCGTAATGTAGTCGGATTGGATACGGATCAGGAAGGAATCGTGGTCGCGGATTATTTTAAAGTGGGTCAGACGGTCCAGTTTCATTTGAGGGACGAAGAGTCAGCCGATCATGAACTGCGGCAATTGCTAAAGCAAACGGATACAATGACAGCACAAGCAGCATTATTATTTACCTGCAATGGTCGTGGTACACGAATGTTTGCAGAACCTCATCATGATACCGGTGTTATAAAGGAGTGTCTGGGCGAGATTCCGCTAGCCGGATTTTTCGCTCAGGGCGAAATAGGACCCGTAGGCGAAAAGAATTTTGTCCATGGTTTTACAGCAAGTGTTTTAATATTTGAGTGACCAGCTATGTTTCGTTATCGGATTGCGGTTTTATGTTTATCGGCGGTGACCTTGTTTTCAGGCGTGCTAACGGCATGGGATGATGAGCCGGACCAACAACAAGGTAAAGAGTCATTGATTGCTCTGCAGGAATTTGTTGGTCAATGGAAAGGTGCGGGTCAGATTCGCCGGGGATCCACTCAAGGCGCCTGGATTGAGGAGAGTCAGTGGGTGTGGCAGTTTGATGAAGCTGGTGCTGCCGTTATTCTGGAAAGCAAAAAAGGAAAATTCCTCGTTCGGCTGGAATTGCGGGCTGCAAAAAAAACAGATGAATTTGTTGCGACCGGAGAAACACCCGACGGTAAAAAGGTGCAGTTTAGTGGAAAAGTCAACGAAGACGGGCGGTTAGTTTTAGTTGCTGCTGAGCCGGAGAAACAGCTGGTGGCCAGAATATCGATTCGGACGGTTGCCGAGGGCAAACGTATGGTTGCAACCTATGAACGATTGCTGACAGGTACGCTTTACGGCCGGTTGGGTGAATTGGGTTCAACTCGCAAAGGCAGCATGTTTGGTGCCGGCGGGACGCAGGTCGTCTGCATTGTCTCCGGTGGTAAAGGTACAACACCCGTTACATATGACGGCAAGACGTATTATGTGTGCTGCTCAGGATGTCGGGATTATTTCAACGAAAATGCGGCAGAGGTTGTCGCGGAATATCTTGCCAATAAAAAGTGAGGATCACTTGTTCACACGGGTTAGCCGGAGAAACACCTCGGCGTAACGCCGCCCCAGCGTTTTGTATGATTGGGCGTTGAAGTGAACCTGATCACCTTTATGCGACAGACCGTCTGAATTCACAAAGCCTGTCCGCTCAACTTTCTGTGGCAGGCTTCGATGTGCCTGATCCACTTTCTTTTTGTCGTCACTCCAGGGTCGCTCCCGGAACTGCCCCATCTGGCCGACAACAAAGGGAACCTGTTCTGTATGCAGTTCGGTGCGTAGTCTGACAATGAGTTCATGTAATTTCTTTTCGTAAACATCCGCCAGTTCCGGTTGGGAGTCGGACTCTCCCTGATGCCAGAGGATACCCTTGAGTACTCCGGTTTTCATGGCCTCCGCCGCCCTTCGGATCGACTCATCGTATGGATGGCTTTTTGTCTGCTCGTGATAACCACCAGGTTTCCAGGCGGAGATTGGCGATCCTCCCGCGGCACACGGTATCAGTCCGATCGTGATCGTCGGATCGGTTGCAGCAATCTGTCTGGCGAACTCTCGGCCGACTCCAACCCCGGCAGATTTCTTATCGAAATGCAGTGGAGCGATGGCTGGTTTCCACTCGCCGGATTTCGTCAGCATCAGAATTCGTGGGAGCGGCTTACGATCTTCTTCGGTGATCTGACCTCTTCCGGCCATGTTGGACTGACCCACAAGCAGAAACAGATGAAAGTTTTCCGAAACTTCAGGCGGTTCGTTTGCCGCAGCAGGGAAACTGAGGATCATAAACATACAGACAGGGAGGAAAAATAGCTTCATGACGGCTTTCCGGGTCTTTTGGGTATCAGAGTTCATCCTGCGTGGGGACGAATATCATAGGTAATTGTTGTTGTTCGTAACGATTGAGATTGTGCTGCAGGCTATCAAGCAGTTGAGTTAGCTCTTGAGTTGTTGCAAGCTCAATGGCCCGTTTTTGAGCAGTGATTGCTTGTTCGAAATGTCCGTTGGCGGCATGCAACATCGCCGTGCCGGCAGCGTGTTGTACCGGATGAGCTGTCGAGTTCAGCAACTCCAGAGAGTTTTGGGCTGTGGCGGGATCGCGTAGTGATGGATTGTCTGAGGCCGTCCAGGCCAGGATATTCATTATTCGCAGGGTCACATCATCCTTGTATACAGATAATGCGGTGGCTAAATGCACCTGAGCCTCAGGGTATTTTTGCAGCTGTAGATAACATTTTGCCATGGCAGTTAATCCAACCTGATCTGCCGGTTCTCGCTGGACAATCTCCTGATACTGCTCCAGTGCTTCAGCTGTCCGTCCGGCCATCGCAAGTGAATCGGCCAGCTGTAATCGGATTTCATGATTACTGGGTCCCAGTTTGACGGCTTGTCGGAACCATTGAAGGGCCTCTTGTGCCTTGCCCCGTGTTTTGGCGATGATGCCCAGATTGGTCATTGCCAGTGGATTTTGAGGTTCCAAATCAAGCGATTCAGAAAAATGCTGTTTCGCTTCATCCAGTCTTCCCAGCCTTAGCAATGCAACACCAAGATTCAAATGAATCGTTGGATTATGAGGACTTTGTTTCAATGCATCCTGATAATATTTGACCGCGGCGGGAAAGTCACCGTATTTAAACAATGCATCATCACCACGGGTATGAAAGGCGCGAGCGGAATCTTTTATCTTCTCCAGTGCTCTATCGAATGGATCGATTAATGCAACCCGAGCTTGTCCCTGTTGAAACTGCTGCTGATGATGTTTTGCCTGTCGAAGGTTATTTACCTTGCGATAGGCCATCATCAGATGGTAGTGAATATTGGACGCTCGTGGAGCGGATTCCAAAGCTCGTAGAAAATGGTGAATTGCTTCTCCCGGTTCAGATTCCAGATAGGTGTGGCCGATTGCCAGATGGAAAACGGCCTGATTATCAATTTTCAGTGCGGATTGAAAGCTCTGACGGGCTTCGGTGACCTGAGTCAGCGCTAGCTGACATTCCCCGAGGCGATAGAATGCTGCGAGCACCTGTGCATCCGGAGCATTTTGTTTTGGAAGGAGTCGACAGGCAATCTCAAACTGTCTCGCGGCCTCAGCCAATCGGTCCGTTCCCTGCAAGGTTCTTGCTAATTGATAGTGCCAGACCGCATTTTCAGTGGTACTGAGTATCACGGCATTTTGGTAACAGGTAATGGCATGGTCGGTGATCCCGTATGCCTGATAGACATCCCCAGCATTGGCAAACATGACGGCTAATTCCGGAAAAGAAATGATCTCGGCTTTGAATTGTTGGGCGTCGATCAGTTCATCGGTCATTACGGCGATCTCAAATTGTGAGTCGGAGTCCAGATTATCCAGCGAAGGTTGGTCAATCAATTGCACTTCAGCGGGCAACGTGGGTCGGGGGTCGACACAACCGGTTTGCGTCAGATGGCCTAACACCACCAGCAGCAACAGGAGCCACGGTTGCAGATAAGGTAATTTCTTATTCATTCGAAAGAGGCTCCCCGGTCGCTTGCCGCAGCGTTATATATTGATTGGGAGCCTGATCTGCCCAACGTTCAATTTGGCCATTATGCCAGTACACCGTCACGGTGGTCGGTTCGTGGCAATCTGCCAGTCCAACGATGATCCGTGGATCGTTGGCGGATAAATAGCTGCCATCGGTTCGAGGTGTTCTCCAACGAGTGGGCTGTCCGGCCTGATCAATGCGTATTTGACACTGGACCACCGGTGAATCCTGATCCTGCGAAAGCAGCTGAATCCCCAGCCAGTTATTCCGAGTTCCAACATTATTTAAATACAATCGAGCCGGTCCGGAATTGTTGCTCACCAGAATATCGATGTCCCCATCGTTATCCAAATCGCCAAAGGACGCTCCGCGACTAACTTCAAGTGGTTTACATAATTCACCGGCGATGGCGGTCATATCTGTAAAACGAGTGCCCTGCTGGTTGTGAAACAACTGATTGCGTTCTTGTAAGGGGTATGTTTCTCCCAGTCGCTGACGGGTTTCCACGAAATTTGTAGCGCCATTTGCCATGAATAAATCGAGCCAACCGTCGTTGTCATAGTCAAACCAGGCAGTTCCAAATGCCGTATAGCCCTTGCTTGGAATTCCTAACCCCAGTGTCATCGTTCGATCTTCAAAGTTCCCTTTTCCAAGGTTAATGAAAATGGTGTTGGTTTCTTCTGCCCAGTGTCCCATGATCAAATCGTCATCCCCGTCCCCATCAATGTCAGCGGCATCGACCCCCATGCTCCCCTCGGGTAAGCCATCCACATTGCAGGCACATCCCCGGATCAGGGCCTGGTCTGCAAAGGATCCGTCCTGTTGATTGATCCAGAGCTGGTTGGCAGTGGCGTCATTGGCAACATAAATATCCATCCACCCATCTTCATTGAAGTCTCTGCAGAGGACGCCAAGCCCCGGGTGAGAAATCAGCGCAATCCCGGATTTAGCCGAAACATCCTGAAAGGTTCCGTCCTGATTGTTTATGAACAAACGATCCGATACCGGTGTTTCACTCAGCGGGCCACAGTATCCCTGAGCTCCCGTGTGGCTGTAGCATGGTTGGTGCGTGTCATAGCCAAAAGTGACGTAATTACAGATATAGAGGTCTACATAACCGTCATTGTTGACATCGACGAAAGCAGCACTGGTTCCCCATTCCGGTGATTGTACGTTGGCGGCAACCGTAACGTCCGTGAATGTGCCGTCCTGATTGTTGCGGAATAACTGGTTGTTTCCCCAGTTGGTAATGTACAAGTCCTGATAACCGTCATGATTGTAGTCTCCGACGGCAATTCCCATACCGTAGCCCTGCGCATTGATACCGGATGACTCCGTAATATTGACCAGCTTAATGACGGTGTGACCGTCAGGGTCGGTGGTGAGGTCATTTCGATAGAGTTGGTCGCGAGGTTCGGACACCGGAGGAAAAGTGGAATCCTTCAATGTCGTATCGACACCCAGCAACGACCCCTGTGCCAGGTATACGTCTAAATCGCCGTCGTTGTCAAAGTCAAACAGGACGGTGCCGGATCCCATCAATTCAGGAAGATAAAGTTCTCCGGTCATGCCGTTATAGTGTTGAAAATCAAGTCCGACCTGTTCGGTGGTGTCGGTAAAGAGTTCCAGCGATACGGGTTGTTCCGGTTTAACGATATCCGTGTCAGGAGCGGATTGAGAATCACAACCTGCAGTGATTAGGAAACCAATTCCCAAGAGCATAAACCGGAGAGAAGGACGGATTTTCATGGTTCTCTTATAACATTAAAGCGGCCGTGGGATAAGGGATTTCCTATCGCACGGCCGCGTTGGTTTACTGGAATCGACGACGGGATCCGTTATTTAATATCGTTGCTTATGGACATGTCCAATTTCAATTCAGCGGGTAAATCCATATTGGCAACGGTCAGTGTGATGGCGCCTTTGACATTGAGCGTCATCTTATTGCTGACGACCTGACCCTTTTCAGCATCAAATAATAAAATGGCCGTTCCGGTCGTTATCTCCAGATCACTGTCGGTAACGGCAGGCGCTCCTGGAGATGGCGCTGGTTGTTCGAAATCCACGTCGGTATAGGTGGCTTCAACCTTATGCAGCTTTTTGCCGTCTTGGGTAACAACACCGACGTATTTTTTCGTCACGTCGAGTTCAAACACCGCACCCCCGCCTAGATTCATGGTGGTTGTGTCTTCCCAACGGTCGCCGGGCTTTACTGCCTCACTACGGAATTCGTCCAATTCATTTCGGGCATTGGCCTCGATCGTATCACTGTCCAGATCGGAACCGACCAGCGCTTTGGCCTGTTCGTCCAGCTTGTCCAATTCCTCGGATTTGATTTTTATACTCTTAACCCCACCCTCTTTATCATAAACGATGGTCGTCGTTGCCTTGGCAAGAGCATCAAATACAGGGATCAGAAAATCTACCTGAGTGCCCTGAGGTTTGTTTTCACCTTTGGAGTCGTATTTCAGTTCAATTCCACCTGGCAGGGTCATTGTGTTTTCAAATGTAGAATTCGTGACGGAATACGTTATATTGCCGTCGGAATCCGGCTGGCTAACGACGGTTTTTGTCGTGGCCTTGCGAGATTGTCCCGTGTCAAGTTCCTGTCCCATGATGGTTAGCTTTTGCGTTAAATTCAGGGTCACCTGAGTTTCAAAAGTACCGGGGGCCTGAGGTCGGGGTTTAATGACAACTTGTGCTCCGACAAACGGTGTAATGAAAAACGCAAGGGCAATCGTCGGTAGAAGAATTTGTTTTAACATGGGAAGGAAATCCTGAGAAAAGGGGTTAGTTTGTATGGTATTTCGTGGTGAATTAGAGTGCCTATAAAAATCCCTGTCAGTCCCAGCCCAACACAAATTACGGGATGAACCAATTACGGTTCATCGTGATGGTAAAGTCGGCTGTTTCAACTTCTTTTTTGGATTTGGAGTTAATGGTCCCGCGTATCGAAAGACTCAAATTTGATTTTGAGATACGTCCCCGTTCCTGGTCAAACAGATACGACTTGGAAGCTTTTATGATGGTGACAGGACTTCCCATAGAATACAGCTGCTCTCCCTGAGTGAATACCCCTTCATCAAAGGTGACGATGACTTTGTGAAAAGTAATCCCTGTATCGGGTTGTTCGGTGGTGTCCGCATAGAGGTGGGTGGTTTTAAACAGGAATTGAGAGTCCTGCCCCAGAGGCACAGAGAGTTGTTGTTGCCATGAATCTCCTATTTTTACTGGATCCAAGTGGTATTCGGATAATTCACGTTGACGGCGTTTTTTTAGGATTTCCGGTTTGAGGTCCGTGATGACCAGTTCTTGTGTTTCGCTTGGCAGGGTATCCAGCTGCGAGTTCACGGTGATGTTAGAAATATTGCCGGATGGATCAAAAATAGTTTGGATGGTTGAGTTTTTTAGGACATCAAATAATGGTACAACTCCCGCACTCTTTGTGGAGTCAAAAGAAAATCGGATATTCCCGGGTAGCATCGTTTCGTTTTGTAGGCTTTCGATGGTTTCGGTGCAGGTGACACCACCATTTGGATGAGGTTGACTTGTTTTATAGACGGTGACTTTAGTTTGTTTTTGTGTGGTTTTGAAATCCAAATCGTTAAATACAATGAGTTGGTTCAGATCAAACGCATGTTGGATTTTATAGGTCCCCGGCTTTTGTAAGCGGGGTGCAATCACAATTTGAGCCGTCGCTGTTTGCAGCGATAAGAAGAACAGTAACAGCGATATTGTGGAGGTAAATTTAAACATAGGTATCAGGGTGATGAATCACGAACGTGGCATCGAAGTGTTTGGTGATGGTTTAGTTATACGATGCGAAAGTTCGTTTATTGCATATCGTGACAGTAAAAACCTCAAATTAATGACCGATTTGTAGACGGGCTTCTGGGAAAAAGTGTTCCATTACAATTCAGGGCAGTGGAAATACGTCATTCAGGGTTCATTCTACCGTTGAGATGTGCAAAAATAAGAAGATGCCTGCCGTTTGTGTGTTCCCGCCTACTATTCATCTCAAATGTGAAGAAACGATGGCCATTCGCTACCTAGCTTGGATTACCGTAGTTTTGCTATTACTTGCTGGCCCGATCAAGGGTGAGGAAGAACCTGATGCGGACAAAATTGATTTCTTTGAGACGAAGATTCGCCCGGTTTTAGTGAAGCATTGTTACGCATGTCACAGTGTGGACTCGGATTCCGTGAAAGGTGGGTTGTTGCTGGACAGTCGTAACGCAATTCGTGCTGGAGGTGATTCAGGGGCGGGTGTGGTTCCCGGAAAACCGGACGAAAGTGTGTTGTTATCAGCAATCCGTTACGAGAGTTTTGAAATGCCCCCGAAGGGTAAGTTATCGGATGTTGTATTACAGGACTTTCAGACATGGATTGAGCAGGGGGCTGAAGATCCTCGTACAGGCGGCCAGTTGGTTAGCAAAACGACGATTGACTATGAGCAGGCTGCCAGGTTCTGGGCTTTCCAAAAACCGGAAAAGGCGGCACTCCCCCGAGTCAAAAACCAAGCCTGGTCTGAAAACCCGGTTGATCGGTTTATTGCCAAAAAACTGGCGGATAATAAACTGCAGCCTAACGAGCAAGCCGGCAAGCGTATTCTCCTTCGTCGTGCTTATTATGATCTGATTGGATTACCGCCCACACCGGAACAGCAAGCTGCATTTTTGAACGACAAGTCCGAGGATGCTTTTTCCAAGGTGATCGAATCTCTTTTGAATTCCGAACATTACGGCGAGCGTTGGGGTCGGCACTGGTTGGATGTAGCAAGGTATGGTGAAGATCAGGCCCATACGTTTAAAGCACGCAAATATCCGCGTGGATATTATTATCGGGATTGGGTTGTTCAGGCGATCAATGACGACATGCCGTACAATCGTTTTATTGAAAATCAGATCGCTGCTGATCTGATCGATGAACCGGACTTGCATCAGCGGATAGCCGCCCTGGGTTTCTTCTCGCTGGGGCCGGTGTACTATGCCGAAAATGTTGAAAAAGCTAAGGCAGTTGCCGATGAATGGGATGATCGGATTGACACTTTGACAAGGGGTGTCCTGGGCCTGACTGTTTCCTGTGCACGGTGTCATGATCATAAGTTTGATCCGATTTCCATGAGTGATTACTATGGTCTGGCAGGAATTTTCGCCAGTACGAAATATCAGGAACGGCCTATCGTATCCAGCGAAATACAACAGCAACGGGCCAAGGCCGATCAGGCCATTCAGGATCATGCACTGGAAATAACCCGTTTTTTAACCGAGGCCGGTCGTCAAATACGTCCCACACTGACCTCGGATATCCCGAGCTATTTTGAAGTTGTTTACAAGTGGATTCAACGTAAGGAAACAGCGAAGGACCGAAAGAAGCTGTCTGCAGAATTGGTTAAGGACTCAGGTTTAAGCAAAGTTCTGTTGACGCGGTGGATGGCGCTGTTAGAAGCAAAGAAAAATTCAGTTCGTGGTCGATATCCGGATCTGGAGTCCTGGTATACGTGGATAGATTCATCGCCGACAGATCCAAAACGGGCGGAAAATCCGTCATCGTTGGCGGAAGCCCGGACTTTTGGCGAATCGTTACAAGCGCGAGTGGAAAGTCGGCTGGCGGATCGATCGGTGTTGTTTGCTGAATTTGGTGAGAATATGGCATTTGTTGCTCCTGGGAATATATCGAAAGTGGAATCGGGTATCTTTCCCTTAGGGAACCTGTTTGATGATGGCAAAGGTGTCACTCTGAACAGTGCGATGTCCTCCGATGAATTTGGGGCAAAAGCTGAAACAAAAAATCTGGGAATTCACCTTGTGGCGCATGGTTGGGGTGAACGATTAAACATAGGGCCGGAAATTGACTTTACGTTTGCTCAGATCGGCTCGGACACGAATCAACATGGCAGTGTAACCAACGATGGATGGAATGGTACGAGTTGCATTTCGACCACCGGTTCGTGGCCCTCGACTTCCGGTCAGCGGCATGAGCAGGGTATTGGTATGCATAGCAATGCACTGGTGACATTTGATTTAGACGAAATTCGGCGGGCGGGGCTGATGCCTGAGAGCCAGGAATTTCGTTTTCGGGTGGACCGGGCCGGGATGAATGATGATGTGCAGGGAACGGAGTCTCCAAGTGGATATGCTGCTGTGATTGTGTCGAAACCCCATCGT
>JAYZPA010000112.1:0-6472 GCA_036150515.1 Planctomycetota bacterium | reverse complement strand
CCACTATCCTCAATCAAACCTGCACAGCCCGGCACGACGGGAACGTCGGCCTGGCGAGCGAGGTCTCTGGCAGTATTCTTGTCGCCCAGCATTTCCATGGATTCGGGTAATGGACCGATAAAATCGATTTCACAATTTCGGCAAACATTGTTGAAATGAGCATTCTCAGCCAAAAATCCGTATCCCGGGTGGATCGCATCGGCATTGCCAACTTCCGCGGCACTGATCACGCGGTCAATCTTCAGATAACTCTCGTTCGAGCGGGCCGGGCCTACGCAGTAGGCCTCATCGGCTAAAGTCACGTAGGCAGCATCACGATCACCTTCGCTAAAGATAGCGATGGTTTCGATGCCCATTTCTTTACAGGCACGAATCACTCGTAAAGCGATTTCACCTCGGTTTGCTACTAAAACGCGATTGTACATATCGGTGTTGAGATCGGATTCTGAAAAAAATGTCTGACAGACTCACTACGGACTGCTGGGTTAGACGCTGGTGTCCACTTTAAATAACGGTTTACCAACATCTACGGGTGATTGATCGTCGACTAAGACAGCAACGATTTTTCCCCGTACCTCTGCTTGTAATTCATTAAAAACCTTCATCGCTTCAATAATGCAGACCGTTGATTCGGCCGTCACCATGTCACCTACTTTGATGTAGGGATCGGACTCCGGATTGGGTCGCTCATAAAAAGTGCCAACCATGGGACTGTTGATTGTCACAATGTGAGATTCGTCAACTTCTTCATCAATCGGTGCTGCCGGGCTACTTGCAGCGGGTGCCGGTGCCGATGCAGCTACGGGCATGGTCGCCCCTGACCGTGATAAACGAATCTTTTCACCATTTTGTTCGAGATCGATCTCCGTAATGTCGTTTTCTTTCATAAACTCGACATACTGATGAAGGCGATCAATATCGAAAACATTGCCGGATTTCGCCATGCTACGCTTTCTTTCCTGGTATTAGCTCCTGTGATACCGTAGTGGTTGTGATCCAGATTGCCCTAAAAATAATGTCTAAGACAACCTTGGTTACCGGTTTCACGGGATGGATTAATGAAATGTGGTTAATCGTTCACTTGTTTATCGGTTTTTTTGAGCGTTTGACAAGATCATATTTGCAATCGCCTATAAAAACTACTTCAGAGTTGTAGTATACAGTCTTCGAGTTTTTTGGGAATACTGGTCAAGACTTCATGGCCATCGCGGGTCACCAGAATATCGTCCTCAATTCGTACTCCACCCCACCCTGGCAGGTAGATTCCGGGTTCGACCGTCACCACCATCCCGGCCTTGAGTGGAACATGCTGATTGGAGGCGAGGCGAGGTGATTCGTGGATAAAAGTACCAATTCCATGGCCAAGACTGTGTCCAAAGTATTTTCCGTAACCGGCTTTGGAAATATGTCCCCTTGCAGCAGCATCAATCTTGCTCATGATCGCCCCGGGTTTAATCAGATTGATGGCTTTTTGTTGGGCTTTGAGCACGGTATTGTAAACTTTTTGATATTTTTTGGTGATCTTGCCGGTGACCAGCGTGCGCGTGATATCGCTCAAATATCGATCATAATCGGCTCCCCAGTCGATCAGTACAAAGTCGGCTTGTTCGATACGCCGCAAACTGGGTTGTGCATGTGGCAAGGCGGCCTGTGACCCCACGGCGACAATGGGGTCAAAGCTGGTGCCACGCCCACCGAATTGACGAATTTGGTGTTCTAAAT
Source organism: Planctomycetota bacterium (assembly GCA_036150515.1). Lineage (GTDB taxonomy): Bacteria > Planctomycetota > Planctomycetia > Pirellulales > Pirellulaceae > UBA721. Next base: position 4,750 of record JAYZPA010000112.1, on the reverse strand, counting down.
TAAATGCGACTTGTTTTTCTGTTTGCGATGGTGTGAGGGACGAGGTAATGACCTGAAAAGCACGTTGGGCTGCATGCACGGCTTTTCGAATCAGTACGATTTCATCAGGATCTTTGATTTCACGTAGCTTTTCCACCATGGCAGAGGTGGTCACGGTATTTACCTGAGGGATTGCAGCCGTAATCTTTTCAGCAAGTGCCAAGGCAATGGAGTCCCCTTCTAATGCAACACTGCCAACACCCGCTTTACGAATCAATTTGGCACTGACATCGACCATCGAATCAGTTGAACCGCGGATTACAGAATCAATATCCCCACATTCATCGGCAATTTCCTGCAGATAGCGAAAATCACTGATGATGATCGCATTGGTTGACGTGATCAGCAGAAAGCTTGAATCACCAGAAAATCCGGACAGGTACGTAACATTACGTTCGTCGGTAACCAGGATGGCGTCGATTCCCTGTTGGCGTAACTTGGAGCGGAGCTTTTTTCTTCTTTGCGAGCTACGACTCATAATGGAGAGTTCTTTCTTAGTGAGGCTTCGTTGGTTATTCGATTATGTTCATCCACCTGGATGACTACCGGTTGCGGGTGACGTTCGTCTTCAGCATATTGAGCATAACTACAAATAATAACGAGATCGGAGGGCTGCATCAGGTGAGCCGCTGCTCCATTAATACAGATTTGTCCTGAGTTTTCGTCAGCTTCAATAGCATAGGTGGTGAGTCGAGTTCCCCGGGTGATGTTATAGATATCGACTTGTTGATAAGGCAGGATATCGGCCTCCTGCAGGAGTTTGGTGTCGATGGAAACGGACCCGTCGTAATCCAGATTAGCGTCCGTTACCGTGGCGCGGTGAATTTTACTCTTAAGAAAGGTGCGGTTCATATCAGAGATGTCAGTTTTGTTTTCGTGACGACACGTTGGGATTGCCCGTGTGGGGTGCTTTCAATTCAATTTATTATCATATTCTAGAAAATCAAATTTGTAGAGGCGTCCATTGGCGATTGTCGGGATTATCCTCCAATCATTGAAAGCAGAACGGCGAGTCCTATGATTCCAAAGCAAATCAGTACAGAAACGACAAACCCAAAACCATCGGCAAATGTTGGTTTTTGGATTTCTAATTGAGATTTAGGAAATAGTTTCACTCGTTCAGTTTGATCCGGGTTTGCATAGACGGCTTCTAACTTTTGTTGATCCATAGCGGGATCGGGATCGACCGGTGTTTTCATTTTTGCGTAATAGCGATCCAGCGCATCTGTGGAATTAGAGAATCCGCTAAAGCTGGTAATCCAACTGACGAGGATCATGATCAATAACGGCATTACAATTTTAGGTACCAATTCCAGCGCATTTCGTGTTGATTTGGACTGGGAAACGAGATCGATTCCAGTAGGAAGAAAGAAAGCCAGATTCAACTTCAGGTTACCGGATGCGATCATCGGTGTGTTTTTCGGATAAGCCAGCAAGTATCGGGTTGTGTAGGGATCGACTTGTTCTGGGTCGCCGATCACGCGCGGTTCGACTTGTTCATCAACCGGCGTAATGGAATCCCAAAAAATAGCGGTGCCGCCATGGGTGTTGGTATGTTCCACCCGCGATACACCCACTTCAAGCTCGACCATTTCATTGCCGGTGGAATGGGGGATGACAATTTTTGTGGCACTGATTTTCTGTGGTTGGTAGCGTAACAGCTGTTCCTGTTTAAGTGGATTAGCGGCGTCCATTCTGGACTGCCACCGCGTTTGTGCTTTGGCGAATTCCCGTCGCAGTGCGGATTTTGATAGTAACTTTTGGGTAACGGTGCGGGTCATTTCCGTGCGTGCCAGCAGCGTCTCATTCGTTCTTAAGCCGGGTGCCAGCAGCGGGCCGAAAAAAGGGATGATGGAAAAGAACAGCAGACAATAGCCGACGGTGATCCAGGCACTGGTGGTGGAGGCACGGCGCCAGTACATTCCAATCCAGAAGGGAGCCGCGAAAACAAGTGGAAACCAAAATGTCAGTGTCAGTTGTTCGATCATGCTATAGATGGACAGAGCGAATACGATGGAGCCGGCTACGGTCAGGGTTCCCGTCAGACGACCCACCCACAGGCATTCCCTTTCTGAAGCGGAGGGTTTCACAAACGGAACATAGAGATTGCGCACGATCAGCCCTGCCCCGACAATCATGTACGCGTCGACACTGCTCATTAAAGCCGCCAGCAGGCACGCCAGCATAAGGCCCCGCAATCCAGGACCGAGTAGCTGCATGGAAGCAAATCCCCAGGTCTGGTCCGGATCGGCAATCAGTTGGGCTTCATCCGCATAGAGCGTGGCGGCAATGAGTCCGGTCAGCAGCCAGCCTAAAGTACAGAATCGCTTAAGGAAATTCCCGATCACCAGGCCCATGCGGGCATCGTTTTCCGTTTTGGCTGAACCACCGCCGGTCGCAATGAAGTGAGGTTGCACGACGATACCGATCAGATTGGAAAAGACAATTGCAATCAGGAACGGGATCGAGAATTCCGAGGCACTCGTTCCTAAAATGTCAAAAAAAGTATCGGGTAGCTGATCCGCCATAACTTCCAGGCCGCTGTGGGTTCCGCTGGGATTCAATTCGGCATCACTTGATAACGCATTCAGGCCAACCGGAATCAGGATGCAGCTCAACAGAATAATACAGATTCCCTGAATCAGGTCGGTAAAGTACGCAGCTGCTAATCCGCCAATCATGCCATACAGCAGAACCACGATGCCAATCGATGGTACCAGCACAAACCGGAGGTCGACCTGATAGCCAAACAGATCAACCGAGTCGCCAATCATCGGTGCGGCTGTCTTGGCGATGGCTGAAAAGAAGAGCGATCCATAGATCATGAAAAAGGTGACGCCAAATATTGCATAAGCACCCCCCAGTTTTTTTGATTCATAGCGTTCTACAAACCAGTCACCCAGCGTCAGATGTCGCATCCGGCGATACCAGACTCCGGTGATCCAGTAAAAGGGGGTGACAAACAGCCAATACATAGTTCCCCACATACCATTGATGCCGCTGGTAAAGGTAAAGGATCCGGTGTTGATTGGGTCTTGGGGTCCGGTTCCCGCGCCAAATGCGGCAAACGTCTGCATCAATTTTCCAAAACCGCGTCCCCCCATAAAATAATCTTCCTGTTTCTTATTGCGGCGGGCACAATACAATCCGATGGCGACAAGAACGAGAAAATATACGGCCAGCACAATATAGTCGAGCGTTTCCATGAGATCCTGCAGTTATGAAATGGTGTGAGTGGATGAATTGAAGATGGGGACGACGGAGGTTTGATCCATCTGAGCGGCGAACCGAATGTCATCGTGTTTTGCTACTTGTTGCAAATTTTTACCACCTTGACTTTGTGTCAGATGTTCGATCAGGTGATCCGTGGTTGATCCGCCCGTGGTGACACGCTTCCAGGCATGGATTGCCAATGCTGCCTGATCATTCAATCCGGTTGGATCGCGTGATTCAGCAAGGGCCCCTGCCAATAAGGTGTCTTCCAGCGTAATTTCATCCGCTGTCCCCGAACAGACAAGATTCAGTATACCCTCTTCTGCGACGGCAGACCTGACGGCACTCAAATTAGTGAATGCTGCGATCACGATTCTTTTGGCTTCCGAGCATGCATACATGGCTTTCGTGCCGTTGGTTGTTGTAAATGCGATTTCACGATCCCGCACGACCTCGGCTGAATATTCCGCCGGGGAATTGCCAAGATGAAATTCCGGGGGCTTTAAACAATGACGCTCGCCGCCTAAAAGGACGTTGCGGTCTTGAGCAAGCCGTTGTGCTTGCTCGATTGTTAAACAAGGGGTGATGCTGCGGGCGCCGTTGGACAAGGCCGTGACAATGGTCGTGGTTGCACGGAGAACGTCCAACACAACACAGCAGCTGCCATGAAGGCAGCCCGGAGGGATTAAATCCGGTAACAAATAAACATGGGTCTGCATGACTTTGCTGGCAGATGGGATACAGGAAAAGCTGCATGCGAGGGATAATTCCCAAGCATCTCGGAAAGGGTTACTATAGACGAGTGCGGTACGGTTATACCAGTACCGATAATGTTTGAGTCCCATGGACCCAGGCTTTATCCCAAGAGCAAGTGATCATTCCGGCGGTTAACAGATCCATGGCAGAACCAGAAAAGACAGATCTCGATAAATCCAATCAACGGGTTCGTCGGATGTTCTCTCAAATCGCCTCGCGTTATGACCGCATGAATCATTTATTGTCAATGAATATTGATCACTATTGGCGATGGCGCACCGTCCGTAAAGTAACCCCTCAGAGTAATGCTCCGATCCTGGACGTTTGTTCAGGTACCGGGGATTTGGCATTGGCCTATTGTCGCAAATCGTGTTCGGATACCAAGATTATCGGCGCGGATTTTACTCGGGAAATGTTGCAGATTGGACAACGCAAGAAGCAAAAGCGCAAACGGTATGAGCAGGTGCGGTTTGTCGAAGCGGATGCTCAGCATTTACCGTTTGCTGATAACACCTTCCAGATTGTTTCCGTAGCATTTGGTTTGCGGAATATTGCGGATACGGATCGCGGTTTGCAGGAGATGTTTCGAGTGTGTCAGCCAGGAGGCCGAGTTGCTGTGCTTGAGTTTTCTCAGCCAACCTGGCAACCCTTCAAGGCTTTTTATGGTTTCTATATGAAATATGTATTGCCGCGGATTGGCCAATGGCTCGCAGGCAATGAAGAACAGGCGTATAACTATCTT
>JAYZPA010000111.1:0-20242 GCA_036150515.1 Planctomycetota bacterium | reverse complement strand
GCGGCTAGGCCGGAATGGTATTTCCTGTTTCTGTTTCAGATGCTCAAGTATTTTGATGGTAGTTTAGGATTCAATTCGGAACTGGTGGGAGCGATCGTGTTGCCACTGATTTTATTTGGATTTATGTTCATGATGCCGATGATTGCTCGTGCCCGGGGAGGACATTGGTTGAACGTTGGAGTTATGTTAGTTGTGATCAGTATGGCGTGTTACCTGACGTGGGAGGCAAAGCAGGAGGATAATTATTATCTTAACCATCCGGATGACACACAATCCGAGGCTTATAAGAAGTCCCGTAGATTCCATGAAGAAATAGGTCGTTCGGACAAGGAATTTGAATTGATACAGGAGTTAGTCAGAGATCATGGAATCCCGTTGGAAGGTCCCACGTTCCTGCAGCAGCGAGATCCCTTAACCATGGGACTAAGGTTGTTTCGCAGACAATGTGCAGGCTGCCATGCCTACAGTCACGAGGATTACCCCATTGCCGGTCCACAGGCTCCTGAACAAGCGATAGCCTATGGTGCACCGGATTTAGTGCACTTTGGATCTGTCCAATGGATTCAAGGGATCCTCAGTCACGATGAGACGCGGGGAATACGTAGTTCCAGGTATTTTGGAAACACTCAGCACCGCGAAGGCGAGATGGCAGAACATGTCTACGAAACGCTGTGGGCGGATGTGAATTCACCAGATGATATTGCAACACTGGACAAGCAAATTGAACAGGTGGCCTGGGCATTAGCGGCTGAGGCCGAATTGCCCTATTTGGATTATGAAGCCAACCAGACTTTGATTCAGGCAGGCCGTGATCATTTGAATGAGGATACTCTGGGTTGCATTGGCTGCCACAATTACGGTGATCATCAAGATGGCTATGTCATCGATCTTAACGGTTATGGCTCGGCTGACTGGCTGCGCAAAATGATCTCGGATCCGACACAGGATGGATTCTATGACGGTGGTTCTGAGAATGACCGCATGCCTTCATTCCACAGTGACTCTACGAAGTTACTAACGGAACGAGAGGTGGAGTTGTTAGTGCGGTTCTTACGGGAAGATCGTCGTTTATTGGAAAAGTAGAATCAGCTGAATTTAGGCGAGTCGTTTTCGGATTTCTTCGACGACTTGATCCACGCCGACACGTGTCTGTTGGAGCGAATCACGGTCGCGAATGGTTACGCTCTGATCTTCGAGTGACTGGCCATCGACGGTAATGCAATAGGGAGTCCCGGCTTCGTCCTGACGACGGTATCGACGCCCGATGGCTCCTTTTTCATCATAGAAGACATTGAAATTGCATTTGAGTTCCGCATAAATTTTTCGAGCCATTTCAGGCATGCCGTCTTTTTTTACGAGAGGAAAGACCGCTGCTTTGATTGGTGCTAGTCGCGGATGGAACCTCATTACCGTTCGTTTTTGCATTTTGCCGTTTTCATCCGGTTGTTCATCTTCGGTATAAGCTTCACAGAGACACGCCAGGGTTGCCCGATCAGCACCGGCGGATGGTTCGATTACATGGGGTATGAATTTTTCTCCCGACTGTTCATCGCGGTAGGATAGATCCTTGCCGCTGCCGCGGTATTTTGGTTTTCCGTTTTCATCCAGTTCCAATTCCAGTGGCTCGCTATCAGGATTGAGTTTTCCCTGCATGTGACTGCGCAGGTCAAAATCACCTCGGTGAGCTATCCCTTCGAGTTCTCCGAATTCTCCGGCCGGTAGAAAGGGAAACGCATATTCAATATCAGCGGTTCCGGTTGAATAGTGGCTGAGTTCGTCTTCATCGTGTTCCCGCAGGATGAGTCGGTCTGCGGATAACCCCAGTTCGGTGTACCAGTTCATTCGTCGATCCCGCCAGAAGGAATACCATTTCGCTGAATCATCGGGTTGGCAAAAGAATTCGATTTCCATTTGTTCAAATTCACGGGAGCGAAACGTGAAATTTCGGGGAGTGATTTCATTACGGAAGCTTTTTCCTGTTTGAGCGATTCCGAAGGGGAGTTTGACTCGAGTGCTGTCGAGTACGTTTTTGAAATTCACAAAGATCCCCTGCGCCGTTTCAGGTCTCAGAAAGGCAGTACCTTCGTCTCCGGCGAGTGCACCGACAATGGTTTTGAACATCAGGTTGAATTCGCGGGGTGGTGTCAGGGTGCCTGTTTCTTTTGCATCCGGTCCCAGAACGTCCGCCAAATCCTCGATATCCGTCAGGTTTAAGAATTCCTCGTCCCATTGTAATTCAGCTGCATTTTTGGACCTTAGGTTAAAGAACTTCAGGGCTCGCCGTTGCGTGTCTTCAGCTTCGCCGGAGATTTCTGCAATGGTGGCTACAAAGATACGTTTGTTTTTAGCCTGAACCCACCGTCCACGGACCTGATCATGGCGATAGCGACGTTTGGAGGTTCGGCAGTCAACCATGAAATCATGGAATAAATCGTAATGTCCTGAGCACTTCCAGACTTGGGGATGCATAATAATGGTGCAATCCAGGCCGGTCATTTCGTATGGAGAAGGTGCTCCCGGCAGTTGTGTCAGTTCGTCATGTCCACTGACCATATCCCGCCACCAGGCTTCCTTGATATTCCGTTTTAGTTCGACTCCCAGTGGTCCGTAGTCCCAAAAGCCCTGGATACCACCGTAAATCTCGCTGGATTGAAACAGGAAGCCGCGGCGTTTGCAGAGAGATACGAGTTTATCCATCTCCATGATCGGTGTTCTTTCGTCGTATATGTTTAGTGGGATTGTCCGGTTCGTCCGAACCGGCAACTAATTTTACAGGAGTGGGCTGATACAGGGAGTTCCGATATTCTACAACACTTCGGTTCATCGTGGTTACAGCGATTCCCGATGCATGGTTCGCTCTGTGTCAACCTTAACGGACCCTTGCATGACCATCGGGAGAATTACCCCCGGATGTGAAATGAAAATCGAATTATGTTCGCAGGACGTTGTCCCGAGTTACCCAGGAAAATGAGCAAACATCAGGGTGTTTGTTTCACCAGGATTGTATGGGACCGTGGGTTTGGTTCCGTAAGTGTCGCTGATGGCATTGTTTATACAAAAAGACGATGCGTCCACCTGAATGTGATATAACGCATCGTCTTACGAGCTAGCCCGCAGGGACTTGAACCCCGACAAACAGAACCAGAATCTGTTGTGCTACCAATTACACCACGGGCTATTTGTGTTTTTAGTTTATCTGTGCCTCGCGCTAGGTCAAGACCAACCGCTAAAGATGCTGTGTCTGCTGATGGCTTCCTGTCTGGCTTCAAGATTCGGATGGCACCTATTATGATATGGGTAAAGATGGCCTATAATATTTTTTCAGGCTCGATTCCGAAAGCGGATGAATTCTTCCTTTCCTTAAAACAGCACGAGGACACGTAATGGCATATCTGAAGGCACAAAACGGATCCCTGGCGGGGCAACGCTTTGAGTTGTCGGATGCTGAATCTATATTAGGAAGATCCCCTGAATGCACAATCCATGTCGAAGACTTTGCAGTGAGCCGACAACATGCCAAGATTCTCAACGAAGAGAGTCAGTATTTTATTGAGGATCTCAAGAGCCGCAACAAGACTTATTTAAATGGCGTGGTACTTGGCGAGGGTCAGCACCAGCTGCGTAACGGTGATCGGCTTAGCATTTGTGATGTAATCTTTAATTTCTACCAGGAGTTCCCGGCTGGTTTATCCGACAGTATGGATGGATCCCAGATTAGTGTTTTGTTCGATGGTGCCGAAACCAGTACATCCACCATCATGTCGAAGCTGGAAGTTGGTTCTGGATCGGGTCAGGTGAAGCTGAACGCCAGTCCGGAAGTGAAGCTTGCTGCTTTATTGGAGATCACTCAGGCGTTGGGAAATGCGCTGAGTCTCGATGACGTCCTGCCCAGTGTGCTGGATGCCCTGTTCAAAGTATTTGTGCAGGCGGATCGTGCATTCATTGGATTGTTGGATGATGAGGGCAACCTGATTCCAAGGTGGTCCAAAGCCCGACGCGAGGATGCAACGGAGACCATTCGTATCAGCCGTACGATTGTTAATCGGGTTTTAGACCTGAAAGAAGCGATTCTTTCTGCCGATGCTGCTTCGGATCAGCAGTTTGATGCAAGCCAGAGTATTGCGGATTTTCAGATTCGTTCGATGATGTGTGTTCCTTTGTTCGGTGCAGGAGGGGATGTCTTTGGTGTTTTGCAGGTTGATACATTAGAGCGTAACCAGCAATTCAACGGTGGCGATCTTGAAGTCCTTGCCAGCGTAGCAACCCAGGCGGGTATTGCTTTGGATAATGCCCGGTTACACGACGAAGCACTTACCCAGCAAGCAATCAACAAAGACCTTGAATTAGCACAACAGGTGCAACTCGGTTTTCTGCCAAGTCGCCGTCCGGAAATCGACCAGTATACATTCTTTGATTACTATCGTGCGGCGAATCAAATTGGTGGCGACTATTATGATTATCTGGAACTGAATAATGGTGATCTGGCGGTGATTGTTGCTGATGTGGTTGGCCACGGAGTCGCGGCCGCTCTGTTGATGGCGAAGGTCTCTGCGGAAACACGTTTTTGTTTAGCCAGCACGGCAGACGCATCATCGGCAGTGATTCAGCTGAATAATCGACTTAGCGGTCTTGGACTGGATCGGTTTGTGACATTCCTGCTGGTAGTGTTAAGCCCGAATACTCATGAAGTCACCGTCGTGAATGCGGGGCATATGGCACCGATCCACCGCCGAAGTGATGGTACGACCGATTTAGTGGGTGAGGACTATGCTAATATTCCAATCGGAATTATGGAGGATGTTGAATACGAGAGTTTTAAGTTTGCGTTGGGCTCGGGCGATTCCCTCACCATGTATACGGATGGTTTAAACGAAGCGGCAAATCCAAAAGGAGATTTGTTCGGTATGGAGGCCATTGAGGAAATTGTGCAAACGCAGGGTGAATCTGCCGAGCAGCGTGGAACGAGTTTACTCGATGCGATCAACAGCTTTATGGAAGGTGAACTGCCGGATGACGATATGTGTTTGGTTACTCTGAACCGAGCTTGAGTTGTTGTTAGCGCCTACTTTTGAATCTCTGAAGGCTTTGGTATACTTTCGACCGAAACCATCACTACAACACTGTGTTTTTTGACGAATGGCTATTTTGGTGTGTCGAAAGGAAATGACAAGATGAACCTACCTGTATTGGAAACGGATATTGCGGGACTGACTCCCCGACGTGGTAAAGTACGTGATATTTATGATTTGGGTGATTCCCTTTTAATGATCAGTACAGACCGCATTAGTGCCTTTGATTGGGTATTACCTTCGGGGATCCCGGACAAAGGTCGCGTGTTAACGATTATCAGCGATTTTTGGTTTGAAAAACTCGGGATCAACAACCATTTACTTACGATGGATTTATCCACGATTGACCTGCCTGAGGGTACGGATATTGAATCCCTGATGGGGCGTAGCATGGTTGTTAAAAAGTGCGACGTTGTACCGGTGGAATGCGTTGTTCGCGGTTATCTCGTTGGCTCGGGTTGGAAGGAGTATCAGGAGTCGGGTACGGTTTGTGGAATTGAGTTGCCTCCGGGGCTTCAGCAGGCCTCACAGTTAGAAACACCCATTTTCACTCCGGCCACCAAGGAAGAGACGGGCCATGATGTGAATATCCCGTTTGAAACGATGATTGAAATTGTTGGTGAAGATACGGCAACCGAACTGCGTGATCGTAGTATGGAAATCTACCAGCGAGGAGCCGAGTATGCTCGTGAATGTGGAGTTATTATTGCCGATACCAAATTTGAATGGGGATGGCATGAGGGCGAGTTGATATTAATCGATGAAGTTCTGACTCCGGATAGTTCACGCTTTTGGCCGGCAGAAACCTACAAGGTAGGTGAATCTCCGCGTTCGTTTGACAAGCAATTTGTACGTGATTGGCTGGAGACGACGGATTGGGATAAGAACAGTCCACCTCCAAATCTGCCGGACGATATCATTACTAATACGCGTGCTAAGTATATTGAAGCCTATGAAGTTCTATCCGGTCGTGAATTTCCCTGGAAGTAGCTCGTCCGAGCCTTGCATGATCGATTTGTGGGTGTTCGAACGACGGCAAGCCCTGTTTTTTTGCTTGCGGTGACCGACCGTCTTGATCATGCTAGAGGCTGAAACGTCGTTTTGACGGATCGGATTCTTTTGGGGGGTTTTGACAATGCACGTTCTTTCGCTTTTTCTACTGGGGTTGGTTTTTGTTTCATCGGTTACGGATGTATGCGTGGGTCAGCAACGAGTTGCGTTTACGAACGTGCAGCAGGCGGGCGAAGATTATCGTATTCAGGGTGAATATCGTGGTTTCGTGCGTTTTAGTGGTTTGCTGAAATCCCGGGCGGGTTTGCATGTGGTGGCCGGAGGTCAGGGCCGATTTACCGCGACGTTGTTGCCTGGAGGATTGACGGGAGAGGGTTGGGTTGAACCCAAAAAGTTTGATTTGGCGGGTGCGAATGACCAAGCAGGTGTAACGACATTAAAAGGTGATTTGTTTACGGTTCATGTTCAGTCCGGTACTGCCTCCGTGTTCAATGCGGAGGGGCAGAAGTGTGGTCGCTTACAACGCGTCATCAGACAAAGCGTGACGATGGGCATGGCTCCTCCGGCCCAAGCGACTGTGTTGTTTGCCGGTAAGGAAACAGATAAGCTCCAGGGCGCTCGGTTGACCTCAGACGGCCTCTTGATGGAAGGCGTATTGACCAGTGATTTGGTCCGGGATTTTCGCCTGCATCTGGAATTTCGGACGCCCTTCATGCCAAACTCGACAGGCCAGTCCCGAGGTAACTCGGGTGTGTATATTCAACAGCGATATGAAATACAGGTGTTGGATTCGTTTGGTCTGGCTGGATTGCACAATGAATGCGGAGGTGTGTATCGTCAACAGGCGCCTTCGATGAATATGGCGTTACCACCGTTGGTCTGGCAGACGTACGACATTTATTTTCGAGCCGCTCGGTTTTCGGATAAGGGAGAAAAGACGGAGAATGCGAGAATTACCGTTTATCACAACGGTGTTGCGATACATACAAATTATGAATTGTCGTCAAAGACCGGAGCGGGAAAACCGGAAGGTCCCGAATCCATGCCGATATTGTTGCAAAATCATTCTGATCCGGTTCGCTTCCGTAATTTCTGGTTAGTTCATTTGCCTCTGCAGTCCGAATCAGATCCACGTTGACCTGAACATCACTTAAAAATGAAAATTTGATTCAGGGTATAAATAAAGGATCTGTACGTGATTCTCTTGGGATCCCGGTTGGGGTTTAATTGCGGGAGGGGCAATTGAATGTTAGACTCATTTGCTTTTGAGGTTTTGCATTGTACTCACAACGCGAAGTTTCACTTGAAACGGGATAATGGTTGCAAAAACAGTTTTTTGTTCGAACGAGTAGCCTGATGGGACAAATTTGTTTTCAAACAACACCGTTGACTGACGTAGAGCAGCCGCGATTGCGGCGACTTTACATGACAGGTATCGAGGGGATTGCCTGGGAACGCGACGTCAGTTTTTCCGGGGATCGTATCATCGTTGACCGATCGACACATGAGTCCGGTCGGTTGTTTGTACCTTGGCAGCGCCCGGATGGTGTTGAGGTTGTCCTGAGCACGACCCATTTGCGCGAGCAGGACGCGGTCTACCAACTCGACGTCGAGTTGGCACGAGGTACGTTAAATCGAGTACGTAATTATTTGGCCAATCGAACATTGCAGTTAACGCTGTCCCGCTCGAATCAGGCATTGCTGAGCCAGGCCCATGATGCCTTTATGAACGCAATTCTTTCCGGAACGGATTTACAAGCAGTTCAATGTTCTGCAGCGGAGTCGATTCTTTTCTCACAGCAACTCATTAAGAGCCTCATGATTGAAGATGCGGGACATTTGGAGGAAATGCGTTACCAAACGGGCGGCGTAAAGCCTCTGTTTGGTACGTGTCTCGACGCCGTGCCGGAGAGCGAGAACGCAAGGCAACAACTTATCGATTCTTTTGATACTTTTACGATCCCGTTTAATTGGCAGCAGCTTTCCCCGGATACCGATAAATTTGATTTCACGGAGACGGACAGATTAATTCAGTGGGCTCAGCAGCAACAAAAAAAGATCATTGCCGGACCACTGGTGCGATTGGATGATAAGTCGATTCCGGAATGGATGTATCTGTGGGAGAGTGATTTCACAGCATTTCAAATGTATTTGACGAACTATGTACAGCAAGTGATACAGCGCTATCGAGGGGAGGTCCATGTCTGGCATTGCGGTGCTGGGTTGAATTCGACAACCGGTTTGCGATTTTCCGAAGAACAAATCGTGCGTATTTCGGTGGATGTTATTGAAACAATTCGGCGGTTGGACGCAACCACTCCTGTGGTGATTAGTTTTGATTTGCCCTGGGGTGAGTATGCCGCAGATCGCCGCACGGACTTGTCACCGCTGCAGTTTGCTGAAGCGTTAGTTCGAGGGGATGTTGGAATTAATGGTGTTGGATTAGAACTGAATTTTGGCAATGGAGCGAATGACTGTTGCGTACGCGACTTACTTGAAATTAACAGCCTGTTGACTCAATGGTCACGATTGTTAATGCCGCTGGTTCTTTCGGTATCCGCTCCCACTTCCCCGGTGCAACCGACGGACGATCCATCTTGTCAGACGCTCGATGTAGAGGAAGTGGTTGAATTGTTACAGATTCTGGTGAGTCACTCCGCCACCCAGGGAGTGCTTTGGAATCAACTACATGATGCACCACCTCGGCAGTCCGGGATTCTTACGCAGGATGGACTGGCAAAACCGCTGCTGGATGAAATACAGCAATTACGTCAAGAGCAGAATGGTATTGGATCCGGGTAACGTTGACTGCCGTTTCAAGAAATGGTGACAAATGGCACTGGCAATAATGTCCCGCTAACGGCATAATCTGCAGAAGTTTGATTTTGTTCGGGACCGATTTTGGAAGATTTCGGGCATCCATGTTTGAGCACGAAATCAGTTAGGTTGTAACGGTTGGGCAAGGATCATGACAACGCAGCTAAACAATCCGGTCGCGCTAGCTCAATTCTCCTGTGGCACGCAACAGCCTTTGGTTTTGATTGCAGGGCCTTGTGTGATTGAAACCGCAGATATGACGCGTCGCATTGCCGAAGGGCTTCAGCAAGCGGTTGCCGAACTACCGGTACAATTGGTTTTCAAGGCTTCGTTTGACAAAGCCAACCGCACCAGCATTCACTCTTATCGAGGGCCAGGTTTGGAGCAGGGCCTGGATGTTCTTGCACAGGTGGCGGCAGACACTGGCCTACCGGTTACGACCGACATTCATGAGCCTGGTCAGGCCGCCGCGGCCGCGGAGGTCTGTGCGTTATTGCAGATACCGGCGTTTCTTGCTCGACAGACGGATTTGCTGGTGGCGGCTGCGAAGACGGGAAAACCGATTACAGTCAAAAAAGGACAGTTTCTATCTCCTGGGGATATGCAAAATGTGGTTGTGAAACTGATGGAGTCCGGCTGTCACGATGTGCTGCTGTGTGAACGTGGCACGTTTTTTGGGTATGGACAGCTCGTCAATGATATGCGGAGTTTACCGCAGATGCAGCAGCTTGGTGCTCCGGTTGTTTTTGACGCGACACATAGTGTCCAACAACCCGGAGGTCGCGGAGAGACCACGGGAGGACAACGAGAAATGGTTGAACCACTTGCGCGGGCTGCCGTAGCAATGGGAGTCGATGGCCTTTTTATTGAAACGCATCCAGATCCGGATCAATCTCCCAGTGATGGTCCTAATATGATTCCATTGGAAGAAATGAAAATGCTATTGCAACGACTCACCAAGATTCGCAGATGTGTCGATACCTTATAAAGCAGTCCCAAATACAACGCGTATCTAAAGTGTCGTTGGGGGAGCGGCTGGTCGATACTCTTAAGCAGTACAAATAAATTTTTTACCATTGATGAATGTCCCATGAATGTAAAACCATTTTTTCTTGTTACCGCGTTCTGTTGCAGTCTGACATTTGGCTGTCGGGATCGGCAACAGGTCGATTTATCAGACATCCGACCATTGGAAACGGAATCCGATCACCTGCAACAGGCATTAGTCATCGTGGATGATCTGGATTCATCGGACTTCGGGAACGCCACGACAACCAGTGTTTTTAATTTCAACTTGTGGATTAAACTGCATGAGGATGATCCCCAGTGGGTGACGCCGTCGTTAATCAACACGCTTCCGGCATCGGTGTCGAATACTGGATTCGTCCAGTCGATTGGAGGGAAGCGATTTATTCCTCTGGATATTAACTATTTGCATGAGACCAGCTGGTTGCACGCAATTTCTCAATGGGTTGCGGCTGGTGATCAGCCCCATCGTCTGTTCTGGGAAAGTTATAAACCGGAGATGGAATCTGAGGCAGATGGTGAAAAACTCTCGGTCGCCTTGAAACTCTTTGACTGGACCGTTCGTAATATTCAACTTGAGGCATTATTGGATTACCCGACGCTTCCTGTGGCGAGCGAAACCGAAGATAAAACGGCTCCTCAGTTGGCATTGCCTGGTCCCGGATATAACCGTACCAACCGAGATGTGCTCACGTTGGGTCGTGGAGACTGGTGGCAGCGAAGTCGTATTTTTTCTTTATTGGCTAGGCAACTGAATCTGGATGTGGTCGTCTTGGGGCTGCCGGCAAAGTTTGGAGAAAGCAATCTGCCCTGGTTGACCGCCGTCATGATAGGCGATGAACTTTACCTTTTCGATTTAAGCAAAGGGTTGCCCGTTCTGGATCCAGAGAATCATAAGATTGCGACTTTGAATCAGCTGCGGGCGAATGTTGCTTTTTCTCAAACGATCCTGCCGGTTTCCCATCAACAGGATGCAACTCAGACCATGAGCCAGTTGGTGGGTCTGATCGAAGCGGATGTGGTGGCGGTATCCCATCGTATGGCGATTCTGGAAAAGTATCTGACGGGGGATCGCCAGATGGTGCTTTCCGTTGCACCCAATGTGATTTCCCGAACGTTGCGAACCAGACATAACATCACACGCTCGGTGATTTGGGTGCCGATTTATGAAGGGTATTTGTTTGAAGCCGCACTGAGCGAGAAAATACGAAACAACGATGCTTCGGCACGGGAATTTTTGAAAGCCCATCGTGATCATTCTGTTTTTCACGATGTACCTCAGTTACGAGAGGGAAGGTATAAACTATTCCGCGGGATTTTTGATGACCCTGATTCGGCTGAATCAAGCGACGGACAACACGGGGCTAAGACACTGATGATGGCCTCCCGACTACCTCAGAAGAATATTGAAGGTTTGCTAACCGATGAACAGGTTCAGAAGGCATATGGTATGGTTCGTCCCGAGACGGTTCCGGTGAGCCTTTGGCGAGACAGTCTGGTGGCAAAGCAGCGTACGTTTGTCACGGCGAAAGATTATGCCAGTTTCTATATCGCCATGATTCATATGGAAGAAGGACAGTATCGCGATGCGATTGAGTGGTTTGAGCGGCGGACGCTGCAAAGTTCTCTGCAGGAGGATTCATCAGACGGTAGTGAAATCCCGGCACCACGTGAAACGAATGCTCCCCAAGTGCCTGACAATGCCTCAAAACCCGCGGAACCTATCATCGATATTGGCGATATCCTTTCTGGGAATTCGCTGACAGCGGGGCCGTCCGATGCGACAAAACTATTAAAATCCGCTTACCACGATCTGGCGGTCTATAATCTGGCTCGTTGTTATTATGCTTTGGGTGAAAAAGACCGGGCGATTGAATTGCTGACGAATTCACAGTCAGAACAACGGGTAGGTGATCAGCAATTGCTGCAGTGGATCAAAATGCAAATGCCTTAATGTCAATCGGATTGCGCTGTCGAGATTTGATCAATATATGCCTGGGGAACAAGAATCCGCAATCGACCAGGCAGGGTGGTCAGGGTGACTGGTAATTCTGTGCAGGGGTCACCATCTAATTGCACGGGAACCCGTTCCGCTGAGGTTGTGTGAATCCGAAATTCTGATGCACTACGCGTGGCGTACTCCGGACTACGGGTGTGCGTTTTACGGCACAATTTCCAGAAATATCGTAATCCATGAAAGAGGCCGGATTTGCGGAACCCACAGCCGTCGATTTTGCCATCGATTGGGCTGGAATTCGGCGCGATTCTTAAGCCTAATGCATAACGGTCGATGTTCATGAAAAACAGAAATCGAGCGGTGAAACCTTCCTGATCTCCGTCAAGTACGTCAATTTCAATCAGGGGAAAAGAATAATTCCAAAGCGATGCAATCACGGGTTTAATGTAGGAGAATTTGGTGATGTGCCCGGTACGACGCGCAGCCAGACGCTCGCAAACCGTGGCGTCAAAACCACATCCCGCCATCAAACAAAACAGATATTGTTTGCCCGATGTATCCGTGACTTGACCCGCATCCATCGGGAGTACCTGACCCTGTTCCAACAGATCGGCGATTGCGTCCGGCGATGGTTTGATGCCCAGATATTTTCCTAACACGTTTTCCGTTCCCTGCGGGAACATGCAAAGATTCGCACCCTCAGGAATGGTGTTCAGCAGCAGCGATTGTGTACCGTCCCCCCCTACCCCAACGACGGCACGTAAAATGCCCGCATCATGATATTCATCAGATAACTGTTTAATAGTCGCTATGTCGGTTTCAACTTCGGCTTGAAACCCCCGGCTTTGAAGAATGTCTGCCAGGCGATAGGCCAGGTCGCTGCTCGAGCGGCGGCCTGCTTTGGGATTCAGAGAAATAATCACCCGGCGTGCATTTGCGTTGATCGTTTCAATGCATTTTGGTATCGGAGGTGCGAATTGCGTCATCTCACGCTTGCTTTCTTTGGGTGGATTGGCTGACGACCTGCAACATGTCTGATCCAAAAACTGCCTTGGTACGTGTGAATCTACCGATTTGTACTGTATCAAAACGCCTGTCCCGTGATAAAGCACATGTACCAAAAAAACACACTGTTCTTAGTTGGCCTGCGGATCCGGTTTCATTTGATATCAGGATGAGTGGTTGCATGCTAAAAAAGAATTAAGTCGTAATTCGCTGGAATTAACCGGTTTTTCGGGTGGCGGCTAACCTCGTTGCACAATAAATCCATCATTTTTTGATGTCTTGGCACGTTAGCTGCATTCTACCTTCCTTCGTTAGCTTGGTTGCTGACACAGTGACCTGCATGCTAGATAGTTTTATATCGAATTGCTTGTAGGTTGTTCAAACACGCGAGGTTTGGGCGCATTTTCTGGAATGGGTTTAGTTGCCCCTGGCTCATCCAGTTGGCTGACAATGTAGTTAGTCGGCGCCCAAACCTCGTTCTTTTTTGCTTGCGGGGAATGCCCGGGCGAATCTGTAAACGGGATGACCCTGGATGATCTCAGCTTGGCTTACGATGAGATGTACCAGAGGCTGTGGCTGGGACGCCGATAAGTACGAAAACCTTTCACTCTGCGTTGAGGGAAGTCTTTGCAAACTCATTTCTTAGCCACCTTATGGGTTATACGCAGTTGACGAGTTAAAATCGGTGTTCTACAGTGGTAGTTTCCCCTACATATTCAGGGGCGTTGCCAGCGTAGCTTCAATTGGCAGAGCACCGCATTCGTAATGCGGGGGTTACGGGTTCAACTCCCGTCGCTGGCTCTTTCATAGGTACCTGGAAACAAGCAGTCAAACGTTTCATTACAGGAGTTTCATCCATGGCGATGATTACGGATTTCGATCTTAGATCTTTGGTATGTGACAATTCGAGCTTTGGGCCGAACGAGATTGAACTGATTTCAAGTGCTATATCGGATGACTTTTCGCAATATTCTGTTTTGCGGGATGCAGTGGCGGAATTGGAGGTAGGCGAAGAATTAACGCCTGCGAGCACAGTACGGCTTGGAGTTTGCTATTATTTGCTGGGTCGATTCAGTCGTGCGATTGAGACGTTGGCCAATTCAGACAAGGGAGCTCTGTCGTATTTTTATATTGGACGTAGTCATTTTGCATCGGAAGACTATACTGCGGCGATTGAGAATTATGATTTGGCGGAACGGTTTGGCTATGACCGGGGGATTTGTGTATTAGCAAAAGTGGAAGCACTTCGAAATGCAAATGATTATGCGGGTGCTTTGGAGGCATTGGAGTCCCTTGACGGGGCGATCATGCAGGAAGCGGATTACGCTTATCAGTACGGGGAGACCGTTGCGGCCAGCAAAGGTGCGTCGGAATTAGTTGTGGAATGGTTTGAACGGGCGGTGAAAGCGGATGACACGCATTCGGGTGCGCTTTTCGGGTTGGCCCGGGAAAATGATCGTCGTGGCAATGATGACATTGCAATGGATCTTTATCGTCGCAGTTCGATGTGTTTTCCATCGCATGTCGGTTCGCTGTTAAACCTGGGTCTGCTGTACGAAGATCATGCTCAATACGACCGGGCTCAACAGTGTTATCTTCGCATTCTGGAAGTTTTCCCGACGCATCCTAAAGCATCATTATTTCTCAAAGATGCAGAAGCATCGGACGATCAGTTTTTTGATTTGGAAGCGCAAAAAGCTCAGGATCGCATGTCGCAGATTTTAAACATACCGGTTACGGACTTTGAACTGTCGGTTCGTAGTCGTAACTGCTTGGCCAAAATGGGGGTTGAAACGCTTGGTGATTTGGCGAGGACAAGTGAACAGGAATTACTGGGAAGCAAGAATTTTGGTGAAACGTCCCTGATTGAGATTCGTGACATGTTAACGTCCAAAGGATTGTCATTAGGACAACTTGCCCATGAAGGCCGGCCGGAACCGAGTGTCGATCGCAGTCAGTTGTCACCAGAGGAAGCGGCAGTATATGACCGTCCGATTTCCGATTTGAACTTGTCGGTTCGAGCCCGAAAATGCATGGTTCGGTTGCGTATGAATACAATTGGTGAGTTGTTGCGAAAGACGGGCGACGAAATGCTCGAATGCAAAAACTTTGGTGTAACGAGCCTGAACGAAGTACGTGAGAAGCTTGACATCCTAGGCTTAAAGATGCGAGGCGACTGATTCTGTTAGGTCGATTTGCGTTGAATCTGTGTCGATGGCCTGGAATCGTCACGGAACCACATTCGTGAGTAACCCTCATTTGCGCTTATGAAAAACCCGGCCGGATTCCAGTTTGATGTACTGCAGCAAGATGCGACCTCGGCTGCACGCCGCTGCCGTCTGTTGACTCCCCGGGGGACGGTTGCCCTGCCCGCATTCATGCCGGTCGGAACGCAGGCCACG
Organism: Planctomycetota bacterium; assembly: GCA_036150515.1. Classification (GTDB taxonomy): domain Bacteria; phylum Planctomycetota; class Planctomycetia; order Pirellulales; family Pirellulaceae; genus UBA721. Next base: position 4,955 of record JAYZPA010000111.1, on the reverse strand, counting down.
GTCAAAGGTCTGACCATTGATCAGGTACGGTCAACGGGCGCGGAGATCCTCCTTGGAAATACGTATCACTTGGCGCTGCGTCCGGGAGAGGATGTGGTCGGAAAACTGGGAGGCCTGCACGCAATGATGGGCTGGGATCGTCCCATCCTTACGGATAGCGGAGGCTTCCAGCTTTTTTCGCTGGCCAAGATGACGCAGGTTAACGAAGACGGAGCTGTCTTTCAATCTCATATCGATGGAGCGACCATTCATTGGACTCCGGAAAAGGCTATTGAGATTCAGGAGACGCTGGGATCCGACATCGCCATGGTGCTGGATCATCTTGTCGCTCTACCAAATGAACCTTCATTGATTCGAGACGCCTGTGAGCGGTCGGTCCGTTGGGCTCAGCGTTGTCAACAGGCTGCACAGTCTGAATCGCAGATTCAATTTGCGATTGTTCAGGGTGGGCTTGACGCCGATTTGAGAGTCTGGTGTGCCCGGGAGTTAGGGCAACTGGATTTTCCGGGCTATGCGGTTGGTGGATTGAGCGTGGGGGAGTCTCCTGAGCAGATGTACCGTATTCTGGACGTGACCTGTCCTGTGTTGCCCGCGGATCGCCCGCGATATTTAATGGGAGTGGGACGACCTCAGGATCTGCTGGAAGGCATTCATCGTGGGATTGATATGTTTGATTGTGTGATGCCGACGCGCAATGGCAGAAATGCACTGGCTTTTACGGATCAGGGACCCTTGAGGTTACGCAACGCAGTCCATCAATCAGATTCATCACCGATTGATGAACACTGTCCCTGCCTGGCATGTCGGCATAGTCGGGGCTATATTCGTCATCTGTTTTCCAGTGGTGAAATGTTGGGGCCGATCCTGCTTTCGCACCACAATCTGACGTATTACCAGCGGGTTATGCAGGGCGCGCGAGACGCGATTGAAGAGGATCGGTGGATAACCTTTTACACGAAAATGATGTCTCAGTGGTCGTCTTAAACAGGTAAACAGTTATTTGAGACTACCGGCGCAAAAAAACGTTGAAAAATGAGGTTTCACACGTCTAGTGTGATTCCCTACCTTGCCGGTAATTCGCATTGATTCTAAGATACTCGGATAGCATTCTCCTTGTTATTACGAGGGGATTTGGCATTGTGCGCAATCCATCGGTGTGATCCGTTCGGAATTTTTTGGGCGTATAAGATTAACAATTACAATCTGGATAGATGGAAACGATGTTGAGTACTTTGAAAATCCTTGCTTTTAAACTGCAGTGGTTCTTATGGGGCCTGGATAATGGTGACGATGTACCCGTCGCTGAAAACGGCAACGACACCGTAGTGGCTGATGAATCGGGCGATATCAGTTTTCCTCTATTGATGCTGGCTATGTTGGGCGTGTTTTATTTCTTCATGATGCGGAAATCACGGACGCAAAAGCAACGTCGTGCGGATCAAATGAATGCATTGGAATTATATGCTAATGTAATCACGATCGGCGGATTATGCGGTACAGTCGTTGAAATCGAAGAGACCACCGATGACAAGGGAAACGACGTGATTAGCCATGTGACGATCGAGACCGATTCGGAATCACAAACGCGCATTCGAGTGATACGTGAGGCAATCGGTCGTATTGTTAGTAGCGAAGATGAAACATCTGCCGAAACCCAAAAATAAATATCGTATTTGAGTGCGGAGACCTCTCTGTTTTTGAGTACGTGAAATAATTCCCATTGAATCGGAACCGTTTGAAATGAATCTTCTGGCATATTTGACAACCGCGCTGAATTCCCTGTTTGGGCAAGCGAACAGTGAAGCTCCATCGAATGACACAAGTGCCGTGGTTGTATTTGTACTTGCGTTGTTGGGCGCCATTTTTGTGAATATTGGGAAACAAAAGGCAATCAGCTCCAAAGTGAAAGTTGCTTTTCGCGTGAGTGATGCCAACTGGGGAGCCATGTTTGGCACCTTTGTTTTTTCCGTTTTGTTAGGTTCTCTGCCCAATCTGTTTGGTGATTTTAATGCCATTGGTGCCTTTCGGTACATTGCCCTGATCCTTGCGGTCTTTACCGGCTTATATCTGATTTGCCGTGTCATTACGGAAGGTCGCAGAATTAATGCTCCGGAACAGGCCTGGCGACTTTCGATTATTGCAACCTCCGTTATTTTCGGCGTTTTGTATGTTATGTCGGCTGTGCAAAACGATCGAATCAAAGGGGGGGTTGATTTGGCAGGTGGCGTGAATTTGATTTACTCGATTAATTTTCAGTCGATGTCGGATGGTAGTTCAGAAACTCAGGATAATTTAAGCAGCGATGATATGGATGCGCTGTTAGGAGCCCTTGGACGACGTTTAAATCCCAGTGGAGCCAAGGATCTGATCCTGCGACCCTATGGAAACAACACGCATGTAGAAATTGTCGTTCCCCGGGCAGATACGGCTGAAATCAATCAACTCAAAGAGATTATTACAAATACAGGAGCTCTGGAGTTTCTGATCCTGGCTTCCAAGACGGAACACCAGGGATTGGCGGCACGAGCGCAGGATACATACCAGTTGAAAACGGATCTGGTAAAAGCCACGGCAGCGGCGGATGGTGCGGCGGAGACGCTGGGTATTTGGGTTTCGGTCTCGCGGGATGGTGACGGTCAATTTGAATACAACGCCTCGGGTGGTAATCTGATTCGTCGAGTGACTTATCTGAATCCTGACAACGAGGAAAAACGGATTTTAGTTATCGATGTTGATGGATCCGGTGTGGGACAGGAGGATGAAGCGGTTGTACGGACGGCTTTCCGTGGTGCTGACGATGAGAAACAGTTTAATGACCAAATGGAATTGGCCGGAGTGACGGAAGTGGAAGTGCTGATGGCAAGTCCGCCTTCACGCGAACGAACCACAGGTGATGACTTATCCAGCGTGCGGTCTGACTTTGATCAGCAAACAGGCAGCCCTTGTGTTTCGTTTATGATGAATAGTGGCGGAGCCAGAAAGTTCGGTACTTTTACCGCAAATAATATCGATAACCTGTTGGGAATTGTGCTGGATCGAAAACTACTTTCAGCGGCCACAATTAATTCACGTATTTCCGATAGTGGTCAGATTACGGGTCGGTTCACACAGAAGGATGTGGATTTTCTGGTGGGAATTTTACGAGCTGGTAAATTGCCCGGGACGCTTACAAAGATACCTGAAAGCGAAAACGTCATGGGAGCGGCTTTGGGTACTGCCACGATAAAAGCGGGCAAGAATGCAATTATGATTTCGTTCTTAGCTGTGCTGATTTTCATTATTGGTTATTACCTCTGGATTCCCGGAACCATTGCTGCCTTTGCACTGGTTTTTAATGTCGTTTTGATTATCGCTGCGATGGCGATGATCGGAGCGTCCTTTACATTACCTGGCATGGCCGGGCTTGTTCTGACCGTCGGGATGAGTGTCGATGCAAACGTACTTATTTTTGAGCGCATACGTGAAGAACTGGCAGAGGGCTCGAAAATCAGGCAGGCGATTCGAAACGGTTTCTCACGAGCGACGATTACGATTATTGATGCAAACCTGACGACGTTAATTACTGCCGTTCTGTTGTACGCAATTGGTACGGATCAAATTCGAGGGTTTGCGATCACGCTGATTCTCGGGATCATTATGAGTATGTTTACGGCAATCTATGCGTCCCGTGGATTGTTTGAGATTTCAGAACGGGTGGGAATGCTCAAGGATTCGACATGGGCGTTCCGTGGATTTCGAATCATTCGGCGTGACATTGATTTCTTAGGTATGCGGAAGATCATGGGTTTTGCTTCTCTGATTGTGGTGATCGCGGCGATTACCGTCACCGCTTCACGAGGAAGGCAGATGCTGGCGATTGATCTGGCCGGAGGTACCTCAGCTATTTTCTCCCTGTCCGATCAGAATGCGACGGCCGGAGATGTGGAAGACAAAATTGCAGACGCTGCAGAAAAAAAGAAAATTGAAAATGTGCAGCTAACCGTAACCAGCATTGAGCTCAGTGGTGATCGCAGCGGATGGCGCGTCGATGCCAGTATCGAGAATCAAAATGATCTGGAAGCAATCTTAAATGAGGCTTTTCAGGGACAGTTACCAACGCAGCGATTTCAGGTAAGTGATACGGTTAGTTCCATCGGTGCTGTCGAGACGGAACCATCGTCAAGACGAGAATTCGTTCGAGGCAATGATCGGGGTTACTATCTAGTCTCCTATCAGGATCAACCCGCGGCTGAAGAGAATCCCGCGGCTGAAGAGAATCCCGCGGCTGAATCCATTGGTCCGACGGTTCCGGCTCCGGATTTGCCTGACCCGGCGATTGTCGATCCCCTTCCAGAGGAGCCCGAGCCTCAATCCCGTATTTCGTTTTCGATTGAGACCAGCATTGAGTCACAAAGTGGTGGTGAAAGCGACAGTATCTATGCCTTGAATTCCGAGACGCTGTTGGGAATGATAAGCGAAGCGGCTCGGTCAAGTAACATCGAGGGGGTATCGGATGCGAATGTCGAGTTGTCGTATCGAACCAGCAGTACGGCGGCATGGATGTTAGCCTCAAGTGATCAGGAACAATTGGGAGATTACAACCAGTGGAAAATTGAGATTACAGGGATCACCGGTGCCGATGCGGATTTGATTAAGGAAAAGCTGCAGAGCAACGACGGTCTGGCCTATTTCCATCAAACTCAGAAATTTGGCCCTCAAATTGCTGGTGACATGCAGATGCTAGCACTCACGGCCATGTTGTTTAGTTTTGCGGGAATCATCACGTATATTTGGTTGCGTTTTCAGCATGTGACCTTTGGCATTGCAGCCGTTGTTGCACTGTTACATGATGTTTTGGTAACGCTGGCCGCCATGGCACTAAGTTTCTACGTGGCAGACGCACTGGGCGTATTGTTGATTGAGGACTTTAAGATAAGCCTTCCGGTGATTGCCGCGTTCCTGACGATCATTGGATA
>JAYZPA010000110.1:0-14974 GCA_036150515.1 Planctomycetota bacterium | reverse complement strand
AACAAGCCACCATACGCGAACATGGGTCTGTCGGGGACCCGTCGGCAGTAGTCGCGTGCTCACGGCGTGGTCACAACTCGAGTGATTCCAGAAATTTGGCATGGTTCGCATACGCACGGTACCCACATCGGGGTCGTCGTAATCGCCCATCAACGGTGCAACTTGTTTTCCATCCATCGTCTCGCTTACGTAACCATCCGCCAAAACCGTTCGATTGGCAGAATACCAAAGATTGCGATCCGCGTCAGGAAAACACGTCATGCCGGTTTCCTTATGCGTGACGGCCAGGCCTTTCTCCGCCCACTTCTGTTCACTGCGCAGACTGGCCGCGTCGATCTGCTGCTGAATTCGTTCCGATGTGTCATCGGAATTATAATGGTCGTAGTTCGCCTTGATGTATTGAGGGTGATTCACATTGCAGTGGTAACACTCACGGTTGTTTTCCCAGACGATTTTCCAGTTCGCAGCAACGTGGTAGTCCTCAACCGCGGCAATCTTTGCCTGACCTAACCCCTGCGGCCTCGCAACCGGCCCCATTAAATCTGCCGCACAACTAAAATCAAGCGGATGTTCGGCGAGCGATATGTAGATCAACCCTTCCAGTAGTTGCGATTGCACCGGCTTCAGGCCAAGTTGAGAATGGTCGAGATCCTGCATGCCACGACAGGACAACAGTCCACCGTCACGACCGTACGTCCATTGATGATACGGACAGACAATCCTTCCCGTTCGTCCCTCGGGCTCGCTACACAACAAGGTTCCTCTGTGCCGACATACATTATAGAAAGCGTTGACTTCTCCCTGATCACCGCGGATCACCAGTATGGAATCGGTATCCACATTCAACGTAAAATAGTCACCCGCTTCCGGAATCTCGCAACTGTGCCCGGCAAAAACCCAGCCCTTTCGCCAAACCTTCTCAATATCCCGTTGGTAGATGGTCTCGTCATGATAAAAAGATCCAGCCAGACCATGACCCGCCTGCCGGGCAGCGACCAGCTCGGAAACCTTCCTCATGTTTTCTTGGTCCGCATTCAAAATAAATTCCTATTGAGTGCCCTGATCCGGGACTTCCACATCACCTGTTTTATGTTCGTGGCAAATTAAAAAATATAACAGGCTCGATACCAGCATCACCACACCTAACGCGGACATGCCATAGGTCAGATAGCGAAAGAACTCCAGCCGCGAAACATCCGCCGCTAACTGATCCTTGAACGCCATGACGCCGATCGCACCGACATATCCAATCGAATCCGCCACATAGATGACAAATACGGCCGTACCCATCGCCCTAGTCGACGCAATCAATCGTTCAAACAGTACCGATCCATAGGGAACGTATGCCAGATAGGATCCAAGTCCGCACAGGATCATCCATGTCAACCCGTCGATCATTTCCTCATCAAACAACAGCGTTCCCACCCCCATTAACAGGACGCCGGCCGTCATTACACCAAAGGCTCCTATCAGGCCCCACAGGTTGTTCTTAATTAAATTGAGCATAGCTAACGCACCGACCACGCCAAAGGCCACCCATAACTCGCTGCGCGTAAAAATCGCGCCCTCGTCTTTGCCATATCCCAGTTGCTCAAATATTTCCACACCAAAGTTATCGCGAAAATCACGATACGCCGTCAAAAAGAAATAGGCAATCATCAACATCACCATGCCTGGCAGAAACTGACGGATAAATGCCCACCGCTGACTCCCGTCCATCGTCGAGCGTTCCATACGCGCCAGACGGTCGTTGTCGGTCGGTTCCGGCAATAGGTTTAACAGAAAAGCCGACATAAGAAAGGGGATCAAAAACAAACAACCCGTCACAAACGGCATCCAAAACTGGTCTATCTCATGCACATTCATTAACCAGCGACCGATGTCCTTCACCACACCACTGGCGAGAATAAAAGAACAACTCAATCCGGCTAACAGCATTTCGGATGTTTTACGACCTTCGAGGTACCAAACCACTAAACCCCAGACCATGCCTAAGGGTAACCCGTTAAAGAATATTGCGACTACTTTCAGGGATGGCGGCAATACCGCAAAAGCAAATAATGCAGCCTGCGCCGCAAGGATCATCCCGACCAGCATCCGGAAACGACTACGGCGCGTGACCTCAGAAACGACCTTGATTCCAATCATCTTGGATAAGGCGTACCCGATTATCTGACTGGTAACCAAGACAGTCTTAAGATCAAAACTTGTGTTAAGAAACCTGAGCCCCTCATAGCTGGCCGCAGAAAACGGTTTGCGAAACGCATACATACAAAAGTAGGTTGAAAACGCTGCCGTGATTGCCAATACGGTAAACAGCGTCACCGCCAAAACAGAAACGAAGTCATCCGTCTTTTCCAAAGGTTCGAAATCTTCCGGCAACGGTTCGAGTTCACCCATGAATAACTCCCTTTACTTCATTCGCCAATACGAATCAGCCCAGCGCTTCAAGCAGCAATTCCGATATGTCCTTAACCTGAACTTCAGATCCGTTGGATGCCAGGCCGTCCGTCATCATTGTAAGGCAAAACGGACATGAAACCGCAAGGGTTTCCGCCTTGCTCTGAACAACCTCGTCAACACGACCGGCCCCCGTCCTCCGATCCACTGCATCGTCAAACCACATTCGTCCGCCCCCGGCACCGCAACAAGCCGTATCCCCGCCGCACCGCGGTAATTCGACCAACGGCTCATCATCGGCTCCGGCGGGCAACGTCAACTGAATCAGTTCGCGGGGGGACTCGGTAATCCCATTAACCCGCGCCAAATAACAGGGATCATGATAGGTGAGCAATCCATTATCCACTTGTGAATCCTCTCCACCGACCGGTATTTCCAGACGCCCTGCGGCTATCAGTTCCGACAAAAACTGCGTGTGATGAACGGCCTCAAACCCATCGACCGAACCCACTCCAAACTCCTCATAAAACTGTGGATAGTCATGTTTAAAACTGTTTAGGCAATGCGGGCAGTGGGTCACGATCTTCTTAACGGGATATTGGCTCAACGTTGTGAGATTCGTGGCCGCAAGTTCCTGAAACAGGAATTCATCACCCATCCGCCTGGCCGATTCGCCCGTGCACCGTTCTTCAGGGCCAAGGACTACAAAATCAACCTTCGCTGCCTGGAACAATTGCACGACCGCACGCGCTACTTTTTGAATTCGGCGGTCATAGGCCGCAGCACATCCGACCCAATACAGCACTTCAAAGTCACGGCCTTCCTGAGCCAACGGGATGTCCAAGCCCTCTGCCCATGAATGCCTTTCGTCCTTCGGCAGACCCCATGGATTCCCCGATCGCTGCATTTTCTGAAGCGCGGCTGCCGGCGTTCCCCGCAACTGACCCTCGGCGATCCGATTTCGCCGTAAATCAGTAATCATCGTCAGAGGATCCACTCCTAACGGGCAGACATCCACGCAAGCATGGCAGGTCGTACATGCCCATACGGCCTCTTCCGGGATAACTTCGGCAAGATTGGTTGGTTCGCCGTCCTGGCCCATTCCGTTCAATACGGTACGCAAATCCTGCACGACATCACGGGGTGAAAGGGATTTGCCAGCCTGATTTGCCGGACATACGTCCTGACAACGACCGCAGGACACACAAGCGTCCATTGATAACAGTTGCCAGCGTGTGAAGTCCGTGATCTTTTCCGCTCCCACCAGTCCCGACGCTTCCACCTGTTCTATCGAAATCGGTTCAAGTACTCCCGGACGATGATCCGCCATGACTAGATTCAGCGCGCCCGCCAGCGAATGCAGCAATCGTGTATGCGGGAACAGAGCAATCAAACCCAACGCCATAACCGCATGAATCCACCAAAGAATCAGGTGAAACGGACCTGCGTTTGCTTTGGTAATGCCCGACAGTTCCAGCGGCAGGGAGAAGAACCATCCCACAAATGAAAATCCGGGCAGGCGAGTTTCCTCCAACGCGATCCTCAGTCCCTCCGTGGTATACCCCGTCAGGACGAGCCCTATGAGCAATCCCAGCACAAGATAATCACTTCGGGCGTGGTCCATCGTGGATTCACTGCGCAATCGACGTCGTAAAAACCAGAGACATCCTCCCAAAAGCGCCAGCCCTGCCAAGTCCAGCGAGAATTCATAGATTGCAAAATACAATCCTTTGTGAAAAATCGGATCATCCACATCGCGACCCAGTGCGGCAGCACTATAATGCTCAATCGCGATAAGAACCGTACCGATGAACAGTACTAAAAAACCAATGAACAGGAACCCATGTGCACGCCCCGCACCACTTCGCTGCCGGCGGACTTTGGGTTGCCATAACACGCGACTAAACAGATGCCCGATCCCCGCGGTCACGCCTGGACTGCGGCCTCCCGACCGACCTGTTTTCCAGAGAGACCAACGCTTATAGAACCCCCAAACAAACGAACCCAGTGCCATGGCCGTCAGCACGTAAAAGATCCATCGCGACAGTACGTCGACGTTTCCCAGAATCTCGCGTGTAACTGTATTATCCGGCATTCAACCCTGCTATTAGCTTGGGGACTACTTCATAAACATCACCCACCAGCCCGTAGTCTGCTACTGAAAAGATTGGGGCGTCCGGATCCTTGTTAACGGCGATAATCGTCTTGGAGTTTTTCATTCCTGCCAAATGCTGTACCGCACCGGAAATTCCCAGCGCAATATACAGGTCCGGAGCCACAATTTTCCCGGTCTGCCCCACCTGTAATTCGTTGGCTGTAATCCCGGCATCCACCAGCGCCCGGGAACTCCCGGTCGCACCCCCTAAACAATCTGCCAGGCCACCTACAAGATTCTCGAAATCCTCACTGTTCTTAAAAGCCCGGCCACCTGACACGACCACCTTCGCTTCCGTAACATCAGGGCGATGACTTTCCCTCGAATCCAGACCTTCCCATTGCGAACGTCCGTCGCCGTCCGAATCACCATGGAGGTCTTCCGCTGACAACTGCTGCACGGAACAGGGAGTCGCTGCCGGTTCCGCAGGTGCATAGCCGGTCGGTCGCACCGTCACAAACTGGGGAGCTCCGTTTAAAACCACGGTAGCCAAAACCGCGCCCGCAAACATAGGACGCTGCAGTAAACACTCGCCATCCTCGATTTGATGACTGATCACATCGCTCGCCATGACACCGCCACATAAACCGGCCGCGCGGCCCACTGTATCACGAGCAAACGTGCTGGCAGCGGCCACCACACGGTCCACTTGATATTCCGAAACCACCGCCGCAATCACTTGTGCATACCTGTCCGCCAGTGGATGTTCCAGCGACGCGTCCGACACGGCCAGCGTCGGCACATAGGCTGAACACTCCTCACTGACCGAGGAAACATCGTTACCCATTACCAGCGCTAAAAGGTCACCACCGGATCCCTCACTGACCGATCTCGCAAACCGGATCGCCGACAGGCTTCCCGGGCGTAGTGAACTCCCGTCGTGTTCAGTAACGATTAGTATTGGCATGCGGCTCCTTTACCCTCCCACTATTCCATGTTCATATCGGAATGATTTTCATCCGTTGGGGCCATACATGCCATCAGATCCTGAACTTCTTCCAGCATGGTACAGTTACGCGTGGTTGTGATCGACTCCATACGCAGGATTTCGATGCGGGGTTGCAGTTCAATCCCCAGTTCGGTGTAAATCACCGTTTCGATTTCTTTTTTACGGGCCTTAAGAATGCTGGGCAGCGATGCGTAGCGAGGTTCGTTCAGACGCAGATCCGTTGTCACCACCGCCGGAAGTCCAACCTGAATTTGCTCAATTCCGTAATCCGTTTCACGATCAACCCGAAGCTGACGATCGGTGAATTTCAGTTTTGACGCAAACGTTGCCTGTGGCCAGTTCAGCAGCGCTGCTAGAAACTGTCCCGTTTGATTCGAGTCATCATCTACAGCCTGCTTCCCCATCAGGATGAGATCCGGTGATTCGCGTTTGACAAGCTCCGCCAGTAGTCTCGCAACATTCCATGGATCCAACGTTTCAGAGCATTCAATCAGAATCGCCCGGTCAGCGCCCATGGCCAGCGCCGTTCGCAATTCGGCCTCATAATCGCTGACACCCACGCCTACGGCGACAATTTCCACCACCTCGCTGGAAGCCCCGTTTTCTTCGACACCTTCGCGTATCCTTATCGCTTCTTCAACGGCAATGGCATCGAACGGGTTGACGACATAGGTAAGACTGGCATCCTCGATTCCGCTGCCGTCCGGCTTTACCCGAATCTTTTGATCGGTATCCGGAACTCGTTTGGTGGGTACGAAGATCTTCACTCGCTGGTGTCCTCATCGCCACCTTCAATATTGCCGTAATACCCGGCATGCATTTCATAGGCAGCGGATTTAATGTCCTTTCGGGACTGCAGTTCAGGCAGATCAAAATACCGATCGGCTTCGATGGCTTCGATATCATATTGCGTGCGTCCCTCCAGTATCAGATCCGCCATAATGACGCCGATCGTCGGGCTTTGCACAATTCCATGGCCACAAAAACCGGCGCAATGGAACAGTCCTTCGATATCCGGCAATTTACCGCAGAACGGTTTACCGTCGGGAGTGAAGGTCATGATTCCGGTGGTCATGGTCATCGGGGTTCGTTCATCGATCCACGGAAATCGCAGCCCGGCATGATAGACCAGCGTCGCGACCAGAATGTCATCAAGTCTTGCCTTCATCGACGACATATCAAAATCTATCGGCAGCGACTCCATATCATATTCCGTTGCCTCGGCGCCATACATTCCCACGATCAAGCCATCGCTTTCCGGGCGCGTGTACAGTCGCAGATGCCGGTCGCGGACCGCAGGACTGAAACGATCGACTTTATTTGCTTCATCCGGGCGCGTCGTCAGATAGTGGTGGCAAATCGCCGCCGTTGGTAAAACCGTTTCCGTCAGTCCGGCAACCAGATAAGACCAGGGACCGGCAGCATTCACGATGACCGGTGCCCGGTATTCCGCCTGCGCTGTCCGGACACCGGCAGCCCGGCCTCCCTCCAAGATCACTTCAGTGACGGGACTCTCCGTACAATAGGTAACCCCATGTTTTCGTCCTACCTTTATATAGGCACTGACAAGCTCCGCGGGTTGCAGATGGCCATCGGTGGGGCAGTAACACGCGTCCAGTAAATCGGACGTCTTCATGTAGGGCAGTTTTTCAGCTACCTGTGATTGTGTCAGGTGTTCGATGTTAAATCCGATGCTCTTCCCCATGGCGACCAGATCGACAATTTCCTGAGCTCGTTCCGGAGTTTCCGCGATCCGCAGCGAACCCGTCTGAACATAGATTTCGACCTCCGCCTGATTCTCAAGTTCCCGGACAATTTCAACACCATCCATCAGCATCCGCGTCGACTCGGCTGTACCACGCAGCTGACCCAGCAGTCCGGCGGCACGGCCGGACGATCCGTTACCCAGCTGATCCCGTTCCAGAACAACCACCGCCGACCCACGTTTCGCAAGCTGCATCGCGGTGCTTAATCCCGCGACGCCCCCGCCGATGACGATCACGTCGCATGATATGGGAGAATGGTTTGACATAGATCCTGTTTTGTTTTTTTGATGGTCAATGTTATTTAATGTCGATCAAATCCTGCCCCATTTTGGCGTTTTGATGCAAAAAGAAAAGGGGGGCGATCGCTATGCGACCCGATGACCGGCGCCTTTCCAAACGGTTATTTCATGCGTGTAAATTCCAGGGCCGGCTGCCAGTCGGTCGACTTGCCCTGAGTCAGTTGTTTTTTCAGAACCTCCGCCGAGTAAAAGTCTCCCAGAAAACTGTTGATGCGATTGCGGGCGACACGATTCAGGGTATACATCACCAGCCGGTCACCGTCGAGAACATATTTTACCACACTGTAGCCACGATCCTTTTCATCACCACGGGGCGTATCCTCTTTTGCCGATCCAATATTCAGATAAGTCACATCCCCGATTTTTGTCGCCCAGGCAAACTGTGTCGTTTTACTGCCCGGCGATCGGCCGGGACGAAGTGGTTTATGAAATTCAACAAACCCCACGATGAATATATTTTCCGGGTACGTGGGATCATCCGGATCTTCCACTTTGGCAGCCGCGGCGTTCATGATCGTCAGAATACTTAACTCACCTTTGGCCGGAGTGGATTTGGTAAACTCCGTCTCCGACGAATACGCATAGCTGGTAACGAGTTTCCAGGGGCCTGTTAGCTGTGGTTCTTTAAAGGCATCGGTGGGATTCGAAAGCGGGAAATCCCATTCGCAACCTGACAGCGTGGCAATAAACAAGGCTACGCTTATCCGAGTTATTATTTTAAGGTTCATAGAAAGTCACTCGCAATCAGGAATGGCTCTGGGATTTATGAGACGCGGCGCAGCCGGTTGATGCGTCCCACGGCGACCCATTCCGCAACGTAAATGTTACCGTCCTGATCGAAACAGGCGTCATGCGGATGGATAAACTTGCCAGCTTTCCAACGAGCCGGAGTTTTACGCATCGCAAGGTTGTTAGCTAGGACTTGCTTTCTCCAGCCGGGGTCGTCTCCTAGCTGCGCCACTACTTTGTTTTTGTTGTCATACAGAGTGATCCTCGCGTGCAGGTCGGGCACGAGCATCAGATCTCCCTGGATATCGATATCCGCAGGAAACAGCAAGTCCTTGACCACACCGGCAGGGGTGCCGGCTTCATCAAAATACTGCAGCCTCGCATTGGCGCGATCACAAACGACCAGGCCAGGTGTACGCCCCGGACGATCATCCCACCACAGACCATGAGGCGTCTGGAATTTGCCGGTTGCGGTACCGGTGCCTCCAAAGTGACCAACCACGTTTGCATCTTTGTCATAGCGAATAATGAAGTTCGAACCATAGCCATCGCCAACATAAAAGCCGCCATCGGGGGCGAAGGCGATATTGGTTGGAGAGAACTTGGTACCCTTACCCCAAACGCCGGGGGTTTTGTTCGTGAATGGCCTGGCACCCTGATAGGCGTCGAGTTTTGGAGCGGTTTGTTTCCAAATGGTTTCCCCGGTCAGATTGGTCTTTGCGATGTAGCCTTTGTTATCCGTCAGATAGAGATATTCCTGTCCGGACTCCTCACGAATGTCGATGCCGTGACCACCGCCATGGTATTCCTTCCCAAACGAGCGCACGAACCTTCCCTGTTGATCAAAAACCACGATCGCATCCTGTATTTCCACCGTTTTGGTGCGATGTTTTATGTAAACCAGCCCTGCGGCGTCGACGGTCACGCCATGGGTGTCCTGCCACCGGATATGTCGGGGGATCTGCATACAGTCATGTTCGACCGAATACTGGTATTCGCCGCTACCGACCAATTTTGGTTTTGAGCCGGATTTGTCCGTGGCGCCCCGTATGGCTGGAGGCGAGGAGGCAGCGAGCATGGCCGCGGTGGTCGCCTGAATAAAGGATCGCCGATTGGTATTTTTCATACAATTTTTCTGGTGGAGTTAGATGCGTTTGTTGAATATGGTCCCATTATAGTCACAATCTTCAGCGATTGCCTAATTGCACGAGATGTCTATTTATACCTATGCATGACGCACCCCCAGGGCTGATCAATTTGTCCTTGACGAAACAGAACGGTTCGATTGTAATTTCAGATTCACATTTTGATGTTTTACCAATCTATCTGCCGTGGCTGTTCTAATTCAAATTCATAATGCCCATAAGAGTTATGGGGACCAGGTTTTGCTTGACGGCGCTGAAGCATCGATCGTCGAGAATGCCAAGATAGGATTTGTAGGCCGCAATGGTTGTGGCAAATCCACCTTGCTGCGAATTATTTTGGGCGAGGAGGAACTGGAACTGGGCGAGGTGATTCGGCACCCCAAATTGCGAATTGGTTACCTGCGGCAGCATGACGCTTTCAAGCCGGAAGAATCTGCCCTGGATTTCCTCATGCGGGACAGCGGTCAGACTGACTGGAAGTGCGGTGAGGTCGCCGGTAAGTTCGAGCTTAAGGGCGAGTATCTTAACGGCCCCATCTCGTCGTTGTCCGGTGGCTGGCAGACGCGGGTCAAGCTTGCGGCGCTGTTGCTGCACGAGCCTAATCTACTGTTGCTCGACGAACCTACGAACTTCCTTGATTTGCGGACTCAGATTCTGCTGGAGAACTTTCTTCGTTCATTTCGGTCCGGGGTATTAATGGTATCGCATGACCGTGGATTCCTACAGCAAACCTGTGATGAAACGCTGGATCTGTCTCGTGGTAAATTGACTTCGTTTTCCGGAAAAATCAATGAGTTTTTGGTTTTTCAGCAGGAACGCAAAGAGCATGACATGCGAGTGAATCAGACGGTCCTTACCAAACAGAAACAGTTGAAGAAATTTATCGACCGCAACCGGGCGGGTGCGAACACCGCAAGTCAGGCCCGGTCAAAACAAAAACAATTAGATCGACTCAAAACCGAGGAGATTGCCCGTGAAGAGGCAACGGCGCGGATCCGTGCCCCGCTGGTGGAACGTAGGCAGGGCACGGTTCTAAGGTGTCAGGATCTGACCATCGGCTATGATGGCGAGGCGGTGGCGGCGGGAATCAATTTTGAGATTGAACATGGACAGCGTGTGGCCATCGTGGGTGACAACGGCGAGGGAAAAACGACACTGTTGCGTTCGATCGTGGGTTCGCTGAAAAAAATAACCGGTGAGGTAAAATGGGGGCACGCCAGCAATATCGGAACGTATGCCCAGCATGTGTATTCCACGTTACCTGAGCAGCGGACCGTTTACGAGCATTTGGAGTATGAGGCTCTTGGGGGCACGACGCGCCAGCAGATCCTGGCAACGGCGGGGGCCTTATTGTTTCGAGACTCACACGTGAACAAAAAAATACGGGTGCTGTCCGGTGGCGAGCGGGCAAGATTATGCATGGCGGGGTTGTTGCTGGGTGATTACAACATTCTGGTTTTGGACGAACCGGGCAACCATCTGGACGTGGAAACGGTGGATGCGTTGGCCGAGGCATTATTGAAGTATCAGGGAACGGTGGTTTTTACCAGTCATGAGCGCCATTTTCTGGGACGGATCGCCACGAATATTGTGGAAGTGGGCGGAGGTACGGCCAAGTCGTATCTGGGTGATTATGATTCCTATATGTACATGCTCAACCGTGAATCGCAGGGAGAAGAGCAGGGCGGTAAACCAGCTAAATCCGGGAAATCGAATGGCGATGGCGGGGGGCGGAAATCCAACGACCGTGATCTGCAGAAACGTCAGCGCAAGTTGCGTCGTGAGATTCAGAATTTAGAGAAAAAGATCGCGGATTTGGATCGGGACAAACAATTACTGAACAAACAGTTGGTGGAGACCACGGATGCGGATGAGGCGTTGAAGGTGCATACAAAGTTCACGGAAGTATCGGATTCTTTGGCGCGTGCAGAGGACCGGTGGTTAGAATTGACGGAGGCATTGTAGGGCGCGCGGTCCACATCACTACGAGGAGGAGGCAGGATAACGATGGATTTGATTACCTTTGCAATGGTGGTGGGATTGTTCGAAACGGTGGCAGGTTTAGCCTTTATAGTCTCGCCGGTGAAGGCTCTGGCCCGGGTGTTGGAGATCATTGAAAACTATGGCTTGACGTCCATCATGATGTTTGGATTCCTGACGATTTCAGTCACGGCGATATATCGGTCTGGGGAATACGAAACGAACTTATCGGGGTTTTTGACGCTGCTTGCCATCATCACCAGCGTGAAGGCCTTGTTCTATATATGGTTTCCGTCGCTGATGGTAGCGTCGCGACGTTGGTTTTTGAAGAAGGATCGTCCGACGGTCACGCGTTTGATGGGTATGTTGATGACGGGGTTTGGGATTTTTTTGTTCACGGCTGCGTATCAGTTGTTGGAAGCGGGGTAGTTGTGGGCAAGTGGGGGAACGTTACAATACAGAAAAGGGCGATTAGCTCAGTTGGCTAGAGCGCTTCGTTTACACCGAAGATGTCGGGGGTTCGAGTCCCTCATCGCCCACTTGCCCACCTATTGCAGGCATATCATGATACGACATGACATGATATGCCTTGTTTTCTAGAGTCTGTGATTTTGCTGACACAGCATGAGATGGCATGACGGCTAGTTCTGGACCTGCTTTTGGACCTGCTTTTTGAGATGCCGTCAGCAAGCTACCGTCGGTAAGCCGGCGATCCGACACGCTTCAATTCTGGAATTTAACACGCAGTTAAAGCTACGTAGGCATCGGCAACAGATCTCGAATACGGTTCACCGGATCAAAGCTCTCAGATTGTGCTTCCTTTATATAAGGATTCGCTGAGGTCTCTCCGCAGTATCTCCCAACGTTTGAACGCGGTCTGCGGCTGTGCTAATGCGGTGAGTTAGTCAATGTCACGGTGGTTGTTGGTTTCTTCAGACGGGCAAAAGCCGATCACCCATAGTATTGAAGAGAAATGTCCATTTGTAAAAAAAATGTCCCCATTCTGCTGTCTAGACGACAGTATTAGGTGACACTCTTCGATGTTAATGCCAACTCCGAAGAGAAGAACGCCTCTGGTGATCTGTTTTGACAGGTCATCAGAGGTTTTTTATGAGTAGATGTTAAACTGATGATTCAGGCAAATTTGCGGCAGGATGACGAGCGTGTTGCCCCCCTCTTTGTAATAGAGAACGCTAGATTGGCAAAAGCCGATCATCCGTAGTATTAAAGAGAAATGTCCATTTGTAAAAAAAAAATGTCCCCATTTTGATGCCGAGGCGACAGTATTAGGTGTTTGATTGATAGGAGCACTTCGGTTTGTCGAATCATAAATTACAGCTGGCGTTTGAGATTATCGCACGCGAAAACTCGCGGATGCTTACTGCGTATCTACGTACACTGGTTGACGACGAGTCCGTAGTTGACGAGCTGTTTCAGGAGTCGATGATTGTTGCGTGGCGGAAACTCGACAAATGTGACCTCTCGCGACCGTTCGGACCATGGTTACGGGGGATTGCTCGACGGCTGGTGCTGGCACACTACCGGAAACGAAAAGCGTTGCCGATCTTTTTGAGCGAAACCCTGCTCACGCACGTGGATCAGCAGTTTGAGTCCATGGCAACACGGCCGGGCGACACATGGGACGAAAAGGTCGCGGCGATTCGAGAATGCATTGCTGCATTATCAACATCACATCGAGCTGCGATTAAGGGACGATACTTCGATGAAATGAGAACCTTGGAGCTCGCAACACGTCTCGGAATCTCCTTCGAGGCTTGCAAGAAGCGTCTGGTGCGTGCTCGGGCCATCCTGGCCGAGTGTCTCACTCGAAAGGGGGTTTTGGTCCCATGGGAGGCCAGACTATGAGTGGTGAAAATCACGAACGTGATTCGTTGTCAGAATGGCTAGATGCCGGTCGGTGTGTTCAAAGCGAGCAGTATAAATGCTCTGGCGAAATGGAGCACACTGCGGACGCACTTGTCGTACATGGGCTTTTGCGCGACATGTCGCGACACGACGATGCAGTTCAGGAACGTCGCATCACCCAACTGTTATCCCGGATAGAGCAACATAAAGTGATCCAGATGACTAGCCAGACAATATCCCATAGTAATCGTCACAGGACTGGTCAGGCGGGGCACCGTTTAGGCAGTGGGTATAAGGCTCTTGCATGTGGTGCTGGCGTAGCGGCATGTCTGTTGGTTGGATTCTTTCTCACACTTCCAAGTACGCTGAGTGCTGCGAAAGCTCTGGAAAGAATCATTCAGTCTGTCGCACAGTCCGTTGATCGGGCCTACGAAATCCATGTGCTGGAGGAATACCGGCAGCGACGAAAACCAGAGAATCTGACGGAACAACAGTGGCTTGCTGAGTCCAAGGAAAACGTCGATGGGGCCATGCTGTATGTCGGCGGTACAAACCGGCACGTTTTTGTTCGCAGTTCCACAGATGGGGGACAGATGAAGAGTGGGTGTGACGGCACTGAAAGTTGGGCGTTTCGTGACGATGGTCCGATTCGCGTAAGTGAAGATCTGACACAATTTCTTGGTAAGATCCCAGGGCAACAACAGAGCATTGCGTTCACCGACCTCTATTCTCAACTAACGTCGCTTCGTGATGACTACAATATTGAGTTAAGTGAGCCCACTGATCGAGAAAATCGGATTGCCCGGTTCGTTGGGTATCGCAAGTCCCGTGAAATGGGTGGCCCTAAGTCGATCGAGATTCTCTTTGATCGTGACGATGGGATGATTCATCGCATGGTTTTGGATGGCCTTCCTCGCGGGCACGGGGGGCCGAAGAAAGTGGAGCTCGTTCTGGTTTCGCAGGAGTCGCTTGACGACCGTTTCTACTCTCACGCGTTTCATTACGATGGGGAGCGAAAAGAAAAACGCAAGGAGGCACAGCCATGATGAACGTCAAGCAAAAGATCACGGCGTGCGTTTTGATTGTGCTTTGTGTGGTTTCCGGCTTTGCCCAACAACCCAAGGTCGACGCGGTCTTATCCGCAATAGATCGGGATTCAGATGGAACGCTGTCCGAACGTGAACTGAAAGGAGCAGCCGCGTCGATTCTCATGCTGGACGTCGATGGCGATGGAATTGTTTCTCGCGAAGAAGCCCAGAGACGCGATCGGGGTTCAGCGGGGGGGAGCCGCTTGGGAGGTTACAAGTCTCCGCCACCAGCCAACAATGTGCCAGAACATGATTATAACATTATTGTCGGACGGCTGACCGATCAGAGCGTTACGGCTCGTGTGTTGTTTCATTTTGATGCCGAAGTCTCGGTGACGTACGGAACAGTGAGCGGTGAGCACACTGGCTCTATTCCACCTCGAAGCGTGGCAAGCAGCAAGCCGTTCGACTTCGTTCTTGATGGCCTGTCACCGAACACGCGGTACTTTTATCAGCTCATGTATCAGACCGCAGAGCAGACGCGACGCAGCGAAGAGTTCACATTTCACACAAAGCGAAGTCGCGGCAGCTCGTTTGTCTTCACTGTGCAGGCGGATTCGCATCTGGACGAGAACACGAGCGGAGATGTTTACCTGC
>JAYZPA010000109.1:0-5152 GCA_036150515.1 Planctomycetota bacterium | reverse complement strand
AATCGTGGCTCCCGTGATTTCCTGCTGAGGCTGGCAGAGGAGAACCAACTGGAGATTATATCGATTGCTCAGTTGATTGCTCATCGCCGGGTGAATGAAAAGCTGGTTCACCGGGGTGCGGAAGCCACCTTGCCGACCAAGTACGGCGAATTCGGCATCATCGTTTACTCGGTTGACTTTGAGTCGAACGAACCGGTGGCATTGGTTATGGGTGATCTCACTACCACAAAAATGCCACCACTGGTTCGCATGCACTCCAGTTGCTTTACAGGAGACTTGATATCCAGTTTGCGTTGTGACTGTGGTGACCAACTCCATATGGCATTAGAGATGATCAGTCAGGAAGGATGCGGCGTCCTGGTCTATTTGCCTCAGGAAGGACGTGGCATTGGTTTGGCTGAGAAAATTCGGGCGTATGCTTTACAGGAACAGGGACTGGATACTGTCGAAGCGAATCATGCCCTTGGATTTAAAGCCGACATGCGGGATTACGGGGTTGGCCTGCAGATCCTCAAGGACTTAGGCTTACAACAACTTCGACTGTTAACCAACAACCCGAAAAAACTCGAAGCATTTAACCTGCAGGGATATGACGTTGCAGTTATCGATCAGGTCCCCATCGTTGCTTCATCGAATGAACATAACGAACGATATCTGGAAACCAAACGGGAAAAAATGGGCCACCGGCTACCCGAATAAGGTTGATTATTTTTGGATCGCCGCTGTGATGATAGGTCGTAATGTCTCGATGCTGTGTCCAACGCCGAGTATTGTTCCTTTTTCATCAACCACCAACATCGTCGGTAAGGCCGTCACGTTGTATTTTTCAGCCAACGTCCGGCCATCGGCCCCCAGTATATTTGGCCATGGCGATTGATGCTCTTTGAAATATTCTGCCAATGCCTGTTCATCCCGATCAAGATTGACGGCGACAACATCAAATTGTTTGCGATCCAACTCCTCATATAAAGCCTGGATCTTTGGCATTTGAGCACGGCAGGGCCCACACCAGGATGCCCAAAAATCAATTAAGACGATTTTTCCACGATAGGAATTCCAGTCTAGTTCTTCACCTTGATCGGTGACGCCCGCCAGTTCCAATGGCTGCCCAACGAGTTTTGCCGGGTTGAGGGGAGCCGTTGCTGATTTGGTAATTTTCTTACCGTAGGATGCCATCGTACGGCTCTGGCTTTGGCTGAATAGCTTTCCAAACCGAATGAACTGCGTTTTTCGCACTTCATCGTCGTCATATCGATTGACAGCATGCACAACAGCAGATGCAAGTCGAAGATGTGAGTCATCCAGCGTTTTGCCTTCGAGATAAGTAAAAGTATCGTTTAGAAGTATCTCAAGTTTTTCAATTTCCAGTTCGTCCGAATCTAAAACCCGGCGTTCCAGCCGGTGAAAGGTTACCTGATCCTGGATTGCCGGCCGTTGATCGTCTGCCACAGACGATATAAAGTCCGTTAATAATTCGTCCAGCTGTTCATTACCTAATGCCGCCTGTTCATGCAAAATATTACAAGCCGTTTCCACCGCTAGAATGTGGAATCGGTCCGAGGCTTCAAGCTTCAGGAGACGGGAAGCAGCGTCGTGGACTGCAGCAGCAAATCCGTCGCGATGGCGTATGGACTTTACTTTGTCCTGCATGTCTAACAAATAATCCAGCAGCTCCAGTTTGTCCGCATCTTCTGCGGCAACATAAGGATTTCCTGTTAACAAATCGGATGAATCCTCGTCGTCTGTCTGTCCCATGGATAACAGCGTGAGTTGATGGAAGATGTGTGGCACACTCAAAGCGATCGGGCTCCTCACAGGATTGCGTGTACCGGAATCGGTTGGTGATGGACTGTCGGGAGAATCTTGTGGAGCCGGACTGGTGAGTCCGGCTAACACGGCCTCCAATTCCGCGGCACTCTGGATCATTTTAACGACGGTCCCGGTCCGATCCAGAATAATTAACGCCGGGATGCTGTTGATACCACAAGCGGTGGCCGAGGGCATTTCCCAGGCAGCGGCGACGGCATCGTCTTCGACCTTTTGGGCCTCCACGTCAATATTATCGATGATGACAGGCCACTTCAGTTCTCGGGTCTTGAGGAAATCCGTTAATGCTTTTCGATCGGCATCGATGCTAAAACCTATGAATTGCACTCCCTTGGAAGCATATTGTGTTTGCAACTGTTCTAAATGAGGCAGAGCAGCAAGACAGGGACCACACCAGGTGGCCCAGAAGTCAATTACGACCACATTTCCCTTTAACGATGCCCAGTCAAACTCTTCGCCGGACATCGTACGTGCGGGGATGGAGAAGGTGGAACCGATCAGATTGATACGGTTCGAAGTTTTGGTAATCTGAGTTGTCAGCAATGCAAGATCTTCCTCGTTCAGTTTGGATTTTGCAGATGCAAGAATGATCTTATTCAGTTCCGTCACAAGTTCCGGATGGAGGTTGGCGATTTGATCCGCGGTCCCGCCCATAAATCCAAACGCGTCGACACTCGTTCTTTCGTGCTTTAGTAATAAATCAACGGCATTCAGGATGTCCTGTTTTCCCTGTGAGGTCTGAACCTGCATGTAAAAACGGAAGGATTCCCGGATTTTGAAATGATCGATCAGAATCTGGTCGCTGAGCATGTTCAGTTCACTGATTAGTTCTGTGGCAAGCTCCTGGTCATCGATTTTCTTATAGGAATCGACCGTTAAATCCATCATCCGGAAGCTGAGTTCAGCATCTTGAGTGCCTACGGACTGAATGATCTGAGTCAAAATCTGGAAGGTTCCCAATCCCAGACCCGGATTGGCTAAAGCCGTATTCAGGCTGGCGACTAATGCATCCGAGTTACGCTCTGTAGTATCGGAAGAGGTGTAGTCACGAGCGGCTTCCATGAGTCCTGAAGCATCAATGAGTGGTTGTTCCAGAATGGCATTGGCATTGCGGGAAATCTCTTTATTTTCGCTGGCACCAAATCGGCTACCCAGTGTATTGAGCAGTGCGTTGCCGGTTTCCGGTTCCACTTGAGACAAGTACATTCCGATTTGTTGTAGCGTTGCAAAAACGGTGATATCCGCTTCATTCCCGTCGATCCAGCCAATGGCTTCTTCGCTGAGTGACTTGGCAACGGTTGCGATTTCACCTTTGCCCTGAGCGGAAGACAGTCTCTTTTGGGTGCTGGTAATAAATGCCAGTAATTTTCCTTCTTTAGCAATCGCCTCATAGGGATCCGCCACCATTTCATTGGCGACCGCGATTTGCATAGATAACGCTTTGGGGTGACCCAGTTGGTGTAAACGGAGGACGGCCGTATTTTTAACTTCATAACCATAGCGACGTTCGGTTTCGGAAAGTCCCTCTTTGGCAAGAAGCATATCCGCCAGATTCTGCAGTTCAGCAGATATAATATTCCCAAATTCCAGTTGTTGTTGTTGACTCTGACCCTGAGGCGGAATTTGCATCATGATGGTGATAAATTCCTGCAGTGCTTCGACCGATGATTCATTGGTGGGAACCGGCAGGTTGGATTGTTGGGCCACGGCGGCTAATAAATTGAATTGAGGAGGATTGGGAGCCGCGGGAACGTTGGGGGCGAGCGGGTCGCCTGAATTGCCGGAGTTAACAGGCAACGGGCTGGTGATTTCATTATCGGTCGTCTCGCCCTGGGGAGAATTATTTTTACTTTGGTCCACCACTTTGAAATCGCTGCCGCCATCCTGCACCGTCTCATCATCTGACGAACAGCCTACCAGTACGACCTGGACGAACAGGAGCATGACGAACAGAAATCGACAAGGTGTATGGTGAGTGTATATGGCCATGGTCAAAGAACTTTCAACAGACAGTGGTTTTGCAATAAATGAGACAAATTGGCATGGATGGTTCTACGAACGTCATTGTAAGTTGTTCAGACCGGTATGAGAACGCCGTTTTACTTATTGAGAGGGATTCCGTGGTTTTTCAGCGACACGGATCAGGAATTAGGTTCAAGCTTCCGAATGGTCTCAACCAGTGTACGTACCAAAACCCCACTGGCCCCGGCATCGATCCATTTTTTTGGAGAGTCGGCAAAGGCTGGTCCGGCGATATCAATATGAGTCCAGGAAACGTCGTCGACAAATTCTTCCAGGAACTTTCCGGCGGTAATGGCGCCTCCCCACCTCCCGGCTCCGATATTACGAAGGTCGGCTACCTTACTCTGAAGTTCCTTGCCGAATTCCTCGAACATAGGTAACTGCCAGACGTATTCGCCCGTTTGCTCAGCGGCTGTTTTGAGGCGATCGCACCAGGCCTGATCATTGGTCATCAACCCGGCGACATCGAGTCCCAAAGCGACACAGCAGGCTCCGGTCAGTGTTGCTAAATCAACGATATGTGAGGGTTTATTTTCCACGGCAATATTTAATGCATCTGCAAGCACAAGCCGTCCTTCCGCATCCGTATTAAGCACTTCGATGGTCTTTCCGTTTCGTGCGGTAATTACATCACCTAATCGGTAAGCATTGGCGCTGACCATATTCTCAACGAGTCCGACGATCCCGATCACATGGCAGGGTAATTCCAATTGAGCGATGGCCTTCATCGTACCTACAACGGTGGCCGCGCCCGCCATATCACACTTCATCGTTTTTTGGCCCTCAGAAGGTTTCAGCGATAATCCACCACTATCGTAGGTGACTCCTTTTCCAACGAGCGCGAGTTGTGGATTATCACATTCCGAGCCGTGATAGCGGATAATCGCCAGACGTGCTTCCCTGGCGGATCCCTGTGCAACGGCAAGCAGTGATCCGCAGTTTTCCTGAGCAAGTTTTGCGCCGTCCCAGATTTCTACCTGCAAACCGGATTCACCATGTAACTGTGCAATTTGTTCGGCAAAGGACTCCGGATAGATCATGTTAGGTGGACCGTTAACGAGGTCCCGTGTGAGGTTGATTCCACTGGCAATCCTACAGGCAGACTGGAGAGTGGTATCCTCTGAAGTACTCCAGAGGATATTTTCAGGTGGATGCAGGTTTCGTTTGTCACGGCATAGATCCTGTCCGTGGCAACCGATAAGGCTACCGGTAATGGCGGCTTCGAGTTGATTTGAAGGTAGATCAGGGAAATAAAAGGCAACTTGATTTCTTTTTTTAGATGCCAGTGTCAGGGAAGCCGCTC